>JAHBXY010000001.1 GCA_019636275.1 Planctomycetota bacterium
GCGCGAGTGGCTGCGCGCGGCGCCGTTCGACCACCGCGCCTGGTACGACCTCGAGCTCGACCTCCCGCCCGACCCGCGCCTGCCGCCGCTCCTGCGCGCGGCCGTCGTCGACGGCCTCGTCGGCCGCGACGCCGCCCCCGAGCTCGTCGTGTGCTGCCTGCGCCGCTGGGAGGACGACCCGAGCACCAGCGACACGATGGGCGCCTTCCACGGCATGTACGACGGCGCGGCCGTCGACGCGCTGCTCGCCCCGCACGAGCGCTCGCGGGCCAGGGCCCTGCGCGCCTGGCTGGTCCTCGGCCCGCCCACGGCCGACAACCTGCGCGCCTGGCTCGACGCGGCCGAGGCCGTCCTCCTGCGCGACGGCCTGCGCGAGGACCTGAGTCCCTTCTTCCGCTGGGCCGCGTTCAAGGCCGCCCCGCTGATCGCCCTGGCGCGGGTCGACACGTCGCCGCCGCTCCCGGTGGTCGCCGCCCGGGTCGCCCGCCTCGGGCGCGCCGGCGCCGCCGGGCTCGTGGCCTGGCCCGACGCGCCGCGCGACATGCACTGGCTCCTGCGCCTCTTCGGCTTCCTCGCCGCCGAGGGCTGGGCGCAGGCGCACGCCGACGGCGCCGTGCCGCGCGCCCTGGCGCCCGAGTGGGGCCTGGGGCTGGCGGTGGCGCGCGCGCGGCGCGAGCGCGTCGCGGCCGGCGAGGTTCCGGGCGACTCGGCCGAGGAGGCGGTCCTCCTGCCCATGCTCCTGAGCGGGCAGGGGCGCGAGCTGATCGAGCTCGGCCGCCCGGCCGAGGCGCTGCCGCTGCTCGACGAGGCCCTGGCGCTGTTCGAGGCGTCGCAGGGCGACGCGCCGGGGCCCGAGGCGCGCGCCACGCGCGAGCGGATGACGCTCGAGGCGATCTGCGACCGCGGGCGCGCCCTGCGCGGCGCCGGCCGCGCCGCCGAGGCGCTGCCCTGGCTGCGCGACCTCGCCGGCGGGGGCGCGCGGCTGGCGAGGGTCCCCGGGTTCTGCGAGGAGTGGGCTCGCTGCGCCGTCGCCGCGGGCGAGCTCGCCCTGGCGCGGCAGGTGCTCGCCGACGCGAAGCGCCGCTTCGCGGGCGACGCGCGGGCGCTCGCGGGCCTCGAGCGGGTCGAGCGCGAGCTGCGGCGGGCGGCCGCCGGAGCGGCGCCTCTGGCCGAGGGCGACTAGTGTGAACGACGGCTGCGGCCGCGGATGCCGGGCGAGGGGGGGCGCGTGCGGCACGCCAGACCCGGTGTCTCCCACCCGACGGCTGAGACGTCGTGCTCCGCACGACGGATAGGATCCGGCGGTCGGCCGCGCGCGCACCCCCCTCGCCTCGGCCTCCGCGCCCTCGCCTCGGTCGTGGTTCCATTCCCCCCGTGGTTCAGAGCGTGGACGATCACGAGTTTGACCGTTCGAGGGCAGGCCCTGGTATGCGCCGACCGGTTGATCTGACGAGTAGAAGACGGTCACCGAGGTCACCGAGGACACCGAGAGCCTTGTCTCGGAGGACCTCTCGGCGTCCTCGGTGCCACCTCGGTGTCCTCGGCGGCCGCCGCTCGGCCTGGCGCTCGGCCGCGGATATCATCGACGCGGTGAAGGCCCGGTGAAGCTCGAGGACCGACGCGCGGCGCTCCTGGCGACGATCCCGACCTGGTACTCGGGCCCGGCGCACTTCGCCCTCGTGACGCTCGCCGCCGCCTGTGTGATCGCCGCCTGCGTGGCGCTGCTCGAGCGGCCGGCCTGGTGGCACGCGGCGCTCGTGCCAGCCTTCTTCGCCTTCGCCAACCTGTTCGAGTGGTGGGTGCATCGCGGGCCGCTGCACCACCCCGTGGCCGGGCTGCGCCGCCTCTACGACCGACACACGCGCGCCCACCACGTCGTGTTCGTCGAGGGGGCCATGGAGGTCGGCCATCCGCGCGAGCTGCGGCTGGTCCTCTTCCCGCCCTACCTGTTCCCGCTGTTCCTGCTCATGAACGCCCCGCTCCTCGTGCTCCTCTCCGCGCTGGGCGGGCTCGACGTGGGCCTCGTGTTCCTGGCCTCCGCCGTGGCCTACTACCTCGTCTACGAGTGGCTGCACACGCTCCACCACTGGCCGCGGACGAGCTGGCTCGGCCGCCGGCGGGTGGTCGCCTGGCTGCGCCGCCACCACGAGGCGCATCACGACCCGCGGCGCATGATCCACGGCAACTGGAACGTGTCGTTCCCGCTGTGCGACTGGCTGCTCGGGACGACGCTGCCGCCGGCTCAAGAGCTTGCGCCGGCGGCGCCGGCCAGCGCCTCACCCTCTCGCTCACCCTAGGGCGGTCGCTGGCCGCCCCGGGTCAGGGGGTGCGCCGTGCCCGGTGAGGACCCCTGGACGAGGCTCTGCGACGCCGTCGCCCTGCTCGGTTGCACCCCCGCGCAGGCCTGCGCCTGGGTCGACGCCGGCCGCCTGCGGCACCTCGAGACCCCCACCGGGATCTGGGTCCACGTCGAGGACGTCCTGGCAATCGAGCGCGGGCGGGCCCACGAGCGCGAGCTCGAGCGCGTCGAGCGCGTTGCCGGGAGGGTCGCGTGACGGCCCTGGACCGCCTGCGCGACGAGCGCGACGCCGCCGACTCCCGCCTCCGCGCGGCCCAGGCATGCCTGTCGATCACGGTGCGCAGCTACCTGGGCATGCTCGACGAGGGCCTCGGCCACCTCCGCGTCGACGAGCTGCGCGAGGCGTCGCGCCGCGAGCAGGAGGCCTACGCGATCTGGAGCGCCGCCGTCGACGCCGTCACCGCGGCGGCCGGGGACGCGTCATGAGCCCCCGGCGCTGGACCTGCCGGGGGACGGCGTGCTGCGCGCAGACGGAGACCCCGGGCCCCGCCGCGCCGCCGGGCTGGGGCTGGGCGCGCGACGCGTCCGAACGCTGCCCGCGCTGCCTCGGCGTCGAGCGGGCGCGCGTCCGGCCGCCGGGGTGCGCGCCGGGGTGCCTGTGCGCCAGGTGCGTGGCGCGGCGGGTGGCGGCGCTGGCGAGGTAGCCGCTTCGCAGGGGGTTGCGAACTGGCCACCAGCGAGGAACATCGCGCGGCGGAGGGTCCGCCATGCGCCGCGCCCAGAACGCGTTCACTCTGCTCGAGCTCCTGCTCGTGGTGTTCATCCTCGCCGCCTTGGCCGCGACGACCTCTTCCATGGTCGAGAGCGCTCACGAGCAGGCGCGCTACGACGTCACCGCCCAGCGCCTGGACGAGATTCGGGACGCGGTGGCCGGCGCGCGCGGCGGCGCGGCGGGGTTCGCCTCCGACTGCGGGCGCCTCCCGCGCTCGATCGGCGAGCTGCTCGAGCGGCCGGCCGACGTCCATGCGTGGCGCCCCGACCCGGCGGCCAGCGGCCTGGCCTACGGCTGGAGAGGGCCCTACCTGCGCGCGACCGGGCCGGGCGAGTTCTTCGACGGCTGGGGCTCGCGCGGGGAGAACTTCGGGTGGCAGTTCTTCGTCTCGCCCAACGCGACCCCCGTCGGCGCACCCGTAGCGCTCCCACCGGGCCCGGCGCTGTGGGTCGGGAGCCTCGGACTCGACGGCCTTATCGGCGGCACCGACGGCGACTGGAGCCGCGACTTCCCTCACACGTGGATCGTCGACGAAGGCGTGGCCTACCCCGTCACGGAGGGAGGGACGGCGCCGGCCCCGCTCGTGGGGCTCGACGACTACACGGTGGACCTCGAAGGGTGGACCGTTGTTGTCGACCTGGTGAACGGGGAGGCGGGCGCGGAGGTCACACTCAACCTTGCGCTGCGGCTGCACGTCGTGGTCGACGGAGCGCCGCAGGTCGCCGTGAGCGACCCGCTCCCAGTCACGCTCTCGCCAGGCGCAACAGCGCCGGTGACCTTCTCGTTTCCCGCTGCGCCCTTTCGCGTTACATGGGGCGTGCGTCCTGCCGAGGTTGTCGAGGCCGGGACAGGACCCGCGCGCGACTGGCCGCGTGCAGGCACGGGCACCCCGGAGCCGATCGATCTGCGGCCGCGCCAGGCGCGCCCGGCGCGGCTGCGGGTTCCCTGGCGCGTGCGGTGACCGCGGCTGAGCCCTCGACCCCCGACCCCGACTACCAGCGGCCGCGCGGCAGGACCGACGAGGAGCGCGCGGCGTTCTGGGCCGCGCTCGAGCGCGAGCAGGCCGAGGAACGGGCCCAGGAGCTGGCGCGCGCAGAAGGGCGGCGCCGCACCGTGCAAGTCCTGGCCGAGCTCTGGGCGGAGGCGGCGATGATCGGCGGCGCCGCCGTGCTGCTCTTGCTGGTCGCCTGGAACCTCGGGACGATCGCGACCCTGCTCCTCGCGATCTTCATCGCCCTCTGCGTGATCGCGTCTCGGCTCAAGCGCTAGACGACGCTGCCGTGCACGGAGCCGGTGGACGCGCCGGGAGGGAACGCGAAGCTCTTGCCGGAGAAGGTGCCGGCAGCCGGCGGACCTCCGGGGTTGATGGTGCTCACGGTCTGGCCTGACACCGGAAGGAAGGGCCAGGCGATGTCGCGCGCGGTGGGGGAGATGCGCTCCCAGCCGATCGCCACCACCCCGCGCCACGTAGCGTCGCTCGCGTTCAGGGTCTGGAAGGTAGTGCTCGTGGTGCCGGGGAAGCCGCCGATGCTGTTGAGGGCAGCGGCGAGGTCCAGCGCTTCGTCTAGCCAGGTGCCGCCCGACCCGAAGTAGCCGCGCGCCCACACGTCACCCTCCTCGATGGCAGTGACGAGCGACGCGACGGTGTAGAGCTTAGCGATCCGCCACTCCCCGTCGGTCTCGCGCACCCCGACGAGCTCGGACTTGTGGAAGATCCGTGCTGCCGTCGCCGCCTGCTCTGCGTCCACTCCGGTGCGCGTCGGCGCCTCGGTCAGGCTGGCGCGGGTCGACCCCAGTACGTCCACTCGCACCGTCGATTGGGGCGACGTCGGGCTGATGGTGGCGATGAAGTCAGGGTCCACGACCGCGAACTTCCATGCGCCGCCGGCGCCGGCGGCGCCAGCGCTCGCGTAGGACCTCGGCGCGCGCACGAGCGCCGGCGAGCGGCTGCGCTCCTCCTGGCTGACGATCCCGACGCCGCCGAAGCCCACGATCATAGGGCATACCCCGCTCGGATCACGGTCTTCGGGCTCGCCCCGCGGCCGCCGTAGAGCTCGACGGCCGTGATCGGGGCGTCGATCCCGTGCGTCTCGCCGCCCTCCTCGACCGTGCGGAGCACGGAGCCGACGAGGTGGACCCACGGCCGCCAGCCGCGGAAGGCGACGGTGGCGCGCGCGCGGCCGTGGAGGTGGCGCGCGATCGCCCCGGCCATGAACCCGGCCAGCCGGTCGGCGTCGTTGCGCAGGACGCGCCCCAGCGGCCCGCTGGTCACCAGCCCGCCGCTCGCGTCGACGTCCACGACCGTGCCGGGGGCGAGCCACCAGAGCTCGGCGTCGGGGACCTCGAGCTCGACCACGGTCCCGTCGTCGTCGCCCTCCGCCAGGGCGGCCTCGAGCACGAGCCGCGCGTCCGAGCGCCACGCGACGGTCGCCGCGAGCGTGCGCGGATCGATCGCGCGAGGCTCCTCGTCGTCCTCGGGGTCGAAGTCGGAGGCGCCCGGCGCTCCGTCCCAGCGCCCGCGCGCGAGCCGATGGTTCGGGGCCGCGGCCAGGACGATCCCCAGGTCGGACCGCAGCACGCTGACCCCGAGGCCGAGGTGGTCGGCCGGGGAGTAGACCCGCGCCTCCCCGAGGTCGAGCTCGGCCTCGCGGTCCTGGGCGACGACGAGGGGCGGGAGCAGCTCCGGCTCCGCGTCGGGCGGGTTCCTGTCGACGGGCGGGTCCTGCGAGTAGTCCCAGCCCTCGCGCAGGGGCGTCCACGTCAGCGTGGACCGGACCGCGTCCTGGTGCGGCGCGGTGACGCCGGGCAGGACCTGGGCGAGCGCGTCGAGGGCGGGCGCGACGCCGGGACCGCGCTCCCAGCCGGCGGGCGCCGCGAAGCGCTGGTAGACCGCGCGGAAGCGGTCGGCGCGGCGGTAGGCGTCATGCGCCCTCGCGTCGTCGCCGTCGGCCCCGGGCGCGCCGGCCTGGTAGGCGGCCTCCTCGGACTCGGTCCACTGGCCGCGCAGCGTCGCCGGCGGGGAGGTCAGGACGTCGCCGGCGGGGTCGCCGGCGAGCTCCGGGCCGCGCAGCGTCGCGCAGACCACCACGCGCGCGCCGACCACCCGCACGCGCGCCGCCCGGTGCGTGTCGTCGCGGACGACATGGACCGCCTCGACGTCGGCCATGTCGGCGCCCTGGATCGTCACCAGGTCGGGGTTCCGCGGCAGCGTCGCGCCGCGGAAGGTCACGTTCGTCCCGATCAGGGCGAACACCCGGACCTCGAAGCCGCTCGGCTCGTCGTCGGCGCCGAAGGTGGGGACCACGGCGAAGTCGAGGCCGGTGCGCCGCGGGATCAGCTCGCGCAGGAGGTCCTCGACCGTCCGCGAGGCCGAGAGGTTGCCCATGTCCTCGAGGTCCTGGTCGAGCGCGTCGAGCTGCCCGCCGAGCCCCCAGGTCAGGCCGTCGGCGGTCGCGAGGTGGCGCGCCAGCACGTAATCGAGCGCCTGCCGCCGGGTCCAGACGTCGTGGCCGCCGAACACGCACGTCCCGCCGACCGGCGCGGCGCTGCGGTTGCCGATCAGGAAGCCGCGCCGGTCGCGTCGGTTGAAGCCGGGGAACCATCCGAGCTCGACGGTCTCGCCGCCGCGCTCCCACCACGACGTGGAGACCGCGCGCAGGCGGAGGAGGATCTGCCCGCCGTGAGCGTGCCAGCGCTGCCACCCCTTTTGGAGCGGCGCCGTCGATCCCGCCGTGTCCGACTGGCTCCCGAGGACCTGGCGGTCCTCGCCGCGCACCTGCCCGTGGAAGACCGTCGTGACAGCGCCGGCGGGGTCGACGAAGTCCAGGCGCACCCACCAGCCCATGAGGCCGGCCGGCTGGTAGACCGCGAAGGCCGCGGCGAGCGGCGGCTTGTGGCGCCCGTAGGGCGTCGAGAACTCGAGCGACGAGACGCCGTCCGACCCGGCGAAGATCGACGCGCGCTCGAACACGGCGTGCTCGAGGAGCACCCAGCCGCCGCCCCACTCCGGGCGCGCGTACACGAGCGCCGCGCTCTCCTCGCGCGTGACGCTCTCCGCACCCGGACCGATCACGACCGTCCCGGCCACTACACGACCTCCTCGGGGAGCTGGCCGAGCCACAGGTCGCCGCCAGGCACCTGCGTCGGCCCCTGGGCGTCGGCGACCGCCTCGAGCACGGTCGATCCGACGGAGTAGGCGCTCGCCCCCCGCCGGACCTGGACGCGGACCCGGACCGTCGTCCCGTGCGGCTGCGCCGGGAGGTCGCGCGCGAGCAGTTCGATCCCGCCGGGGCGCGCGAACGCCTGGACCACGGTCGGGGCGTCCTCGTCCGGCGGGCTCCCGTCGACCGTGTAGGCGATCGCCCAGGCCGTCGCCCGGAGCGGGCCGCCCTGGGCGTAGAGCGCCACGACGCGCACGACGCCGCCGGCGCGCAGTTCGAGGCGCACGTCGATCGGCGCGGCGGGCGGCGCGGCGGCCTCCTCGCCCCCGTCGACCACGAGCAGGCGGTAGGTCTCGCCCGTCGGGCCGATCGGCAGGAAGCCGGAGTCCACGACGCCGTTGCTGTAGCTCACGGAGAGCCACCACGTGCCGTCGCCGAAGGCGTCCTCGGGCGACGCTGGCAGGGCCGCGCTCGTCGCCCAGGGCTCGTCGCCCTCGGCTGGCGGGCCGGCGTCCGAGCGGTAGATCCGGTAGCCCGCAGGCCCGAAGACCCGGTAGAGGCCGCGCGCGGCGTGGTAGCGGCGCGCCCAGTCGATCAGGCGCGGGGCGACGCGCGCCGACCGCGCCGCCTCGTCGAGCGCCGGGGCGCTGGAGAGGCGCGGGCGCTGGACGAGCACCGTGGGAGGCGGCGCCGGCGGCGGGTCGACGTGCAGGACGGGGCGCCCGCGGCGAGCGCCCGGCTTCCGTCCGGCGCCAGCTCCGCTGCGAGCGCGGCGCGGCGGGTGCCGCCGGGGACGGGTGGCGGCGGCGGCGGCGGCTCGAGCCCGGTCGCGCGTAGGGCGCCGTCGGAGCGCCGCGCGCTCGCCTCGACGGGCGGGATCGGCGCGGCCGCGAGGCGCACGCGACGGCGGGCCGCGTTGTCCTCGACGGGCGCGAGGTCGTAGGTGAGCACCACGCGCCCGGCCGCGCCCGCGCCGCCGTTCCCGTTCGCCGAGGCGGAGCCTCCGCCGCCGGGCGCGCTGCCCGGGTTGGACGAGTTGATCGCCCCGGAGCCGCCGTTGCCGCCGCCGCTCGGCGCGACGCCTCCCGCGCCGCCGGTGGGGGAGCTGGCCCCGTTCGTGCCGTTCGCCCCGGTCCCGGCGCTGGACCCACCGCCTGCGCCGTAGATGCTATCGAAGTCTCCAGCGCCACCGGCGCCGCCCGAGTACTTCGTCGTCCCGACGCCGGACGAGGCCGCTCCGCCAGCGCCGCCGGCCGAGGCCGCTCCTGCCGCGCCGCCCTTCGCGAGCACGGTCGACGTGTTGCCGAAGTAGGTGTCGCCGCCCGCGGTGCCATTGGCTCCGGCCGTGCCTGCCGAGCCACCTGCCCCGACGTTGACCGTGTACTCGGCGCTCGGCGTGACGGCGACGGTCGCGCGGCTGTAGGCGCCGCCGCCGGCGCCGCCGCCGGACGTGCCGAAGCTGCCGCCGCGGCCGCCGCCGCCGCCGCCCCAGCACTCGACCTCGACGGACGTGACGCCGGCGGGGCACGTCCACGTGGTCGAGCTGTTGAACGTCTCCTGGGGCATGGCGGCGGCCGTCTAGGGCCTACTCCTCGCAGTCGAGCTGGACCGTGCAGTCCACCGCGTCCGGCGCGGTGAGGCGCACCCCGAGGCGATCGCCGGCGCCGATCACCGGGCACGTCTTCTCGTTGAAGAACTCGCGCAGGCCCGTCTGCGGGTGGCAGTAGCTCTCCCAGAGCACGTCGGTCGTCGTGGGCTCCGCGCTCGCCGTGTGCTGGGCGGTCGAGTCGAGGTCGTCGCCCACGCTGTCGTCCTTCTTCCGCGGCGTCAGGGCCGTCATGGTCCCCGCGTCCGTCTGCCGGACGATCTGCACGAGGGCCGGCTCGTCGGTGTTGCTCACGCCGTTGAAGCTGACGCTCAGGCCCCACACCTTGACGGCGTGGTTGGCCGCGGCGACGACCTGCACCGCGGTCTTGGCCGTGGCGGCCGTCAGGGCCACGCCGCTCTTCGTCGCCGAGAAGTACCGTCCCGCCATGCCTATGCTCCCGTCCACGCGAAGTGGACCTGGTTGAGGATCGCGACGGCCGGCGGCGCGCCTGCGCCGATCGTCCGCCGCACGTAGAGCGCGACGTGCGCGCCCGCGTCGAGGGGTCCCAGTGCGATACCCGAGCCCTCTGACGTGGGCGCGGTCCACGCGTCGTCGTCGGCGCTCAGCTCGAGCCCCTCCGCCGCCGGGTCCAGCCAGGCCGTGAGCCCGTCGAGGCGGTTGGCCGACACGTTGTGGAGCTCGAGCTCCAGGACCTCGACGTCGCCCGCCTCGGCCTCGCCCGCGGCGACGTCGTCCGACCCCAGCTCGTTGTGGCGGTCCGCCAGGAACACGCGGGCCTCTTCGGCGCCCGGCGCGAGCCAGGCGAGGTCGACGCGCACCCGGAGCCAGGCGTCCCGGTCGTCGCCGCCCTCGAGCAGGTAGCTGCCGGAGGCCTCGACTCGCACGGGGCGCCCCCATGCGTCGGACCCCGGCTCGCGCCATTGGAGGCGGCGCGGCGGCGCGCCGACGCTGCGCAGGGCGCCGGTGCCCGGGCCGCAGCGGCCGGCCGCCGCCAGGGGCGTGACGCCGCGGATCGCGCCCACGACCGCCAGGCTCGCGACGTCCGACGAGCCGCCCGCCACGCGCACGCGCAGGGCGTCGCCTCGGGTGCCGGCGCGCAGGACCGTCACAGCGCGGCCCCGATCGTCACCCGCGCGGTCTCGTCGTCGAACGCCAGGGCGAAGTCAGGCGCGTCGGGCCGCCGCACGATCCGCTCGGGGCCGAACACGCGCGCCGTGCCCGCGTTCCCGGCCGCGTCGTAGGGGGTCACCCGCCAGGCGTAGAGCGCCAGGTCGTCCAGGCGGCCCGAGAGCCACGCGAGGGACCACGCCTCCGGCGCCTGCACGACGCGCGCGACCGTCGCCCAGTCGCCGCCGTCCTTCTGCTGCTCGACGACGTAGTGGCTCGCGTCCGCGTCGAGCGAGCGCACCCACCAGAGCGAGCGCCGCGCGGGGAAGCCCGCGGGCGCGTTGGCGATCGGGTCGTGATCGGGGTCCGTCGTGTCGACCACGTCGACGCGCGCTTGGTCGCCCGGGGGCAGCTGGACGTCGCGCCAGGGCGAGGAGGTCGCCCCGAGCCAGGCCCCGTCGAGATACCAGTGGTAGGTCACGGCGCCGGCGAGATCGCTCGTCGCGTAGACGCGCGTCGTGTCCCCCAGGCGCTCGTAGGTCACGGCCGTGATCACGCGACCTTGACCCCCTCGACGGTGACCTCCCCGCGGGTGTCGTACCCGGGGCCGAAGGCGGCGCGCCGCTCGAGCTCGCCCACGCGCACGACGAGGCACCCCCCGTGCGTCCCGCCGAAGTCGTCGACGATCGAGACGACCGCGCCCTGTAGGGCCTGGAGCGCCTGATGCCAGGCGACGACGTTCGAGTGGACGTCGTACAGGACCGCGCGGAAGGCGAAGTCCCCGTCCGAGAAGCCGAGGAGCAGGCCGGCCTGCCCGGAGAGGCCGGGGACGTGCCAGGTCTCCACGCGCTGGCTCGGGCCGCGGGAACTGCCCTTCACCATGCTGCACGCGACCCCGCCGACGCCGGCCACGGCCTACCGCCCCCCGGGCGTGCCGAGGTCGCCGGGCAGGATCCGGCCGCTCGGGCCCTCGGTGTTCGTCGCGATCCGCTCGAGGCGCTGGAGGGCCTCGGCGTTAGGGTCGATCGCGTTGGACTGGCCGAAGGTGACCAGGCGCGCGAACCAAGCGCCCATGGCCGCGAGCCGGGGGTTGTTGAGGCCCCACTCGCCCGCCCACTGCTCGGCCTGGACCATGGGCTCCGACCAGCCCTCGGCGCGCATGCTGGCGGCGCGCTCCTGAAGCAGCGCCTCGCCGATCGCCCGCACCTGGCCCATGCCCTCGGCCGAGAGCTGCTCGGCGGCGCCGGCGCGGCGCCCGAAGCGCTGGACCGCGATCGTCGTGTCGGCCGACCCCGCGTCGATGAGCGCGGCGCCCAGCTCGCGCGGGGTCGCCTGGAGCTCCCGCTCGCGGGCCGTCACGCTGTCGAGGTCGCCGGCCAGGGCGCTGTAGGCGCGGAAGGCCTGCTCGGAGTGGAGGTACTTGATCACGTCCGCGACGTCGTGGCTCATGCGGGTGCGCTTGCGGCGCCCGCGGCCCTCCTCGACCGGGACGCCCTCGGCCGAGATGCGCCGGACGTGCTCGAGCGCGTCGCCCTGGAGGCCGTGGCGGCCGAGGGCCGTCATGAGCGCGGCGAGCTGCGTGCCGCCCTCCTCGGGCGTGCCGGCCGCGGTCGCCACCGTCGAGAACATGGCGAGGAGCTGCTCGTCCGAGACGCCCAGCGCGCGGGCCATGCCGCCCGAGCGGCTGACCGCCTTGAGGACGGCGTCGAGGTTGCCTGGCGAGGTCCTGGCCGTCGTGACGCCCTTGGCCAGGATCGACTGGAAGTCGCCGGTCTCCGCCTCGCCCATGGACGCCCGGAGCGTCGCGATCGCCGTCGCGGCGGCCGTCGGGTCGCCGACCGTGCCGTAGAGCCGCGCCGCGAGGTCCGTCGTCGCGCGGTCCTCGAAGCCGGCGCTGCGGATGCCGAACACGAGCCCGGCGGCCTCGGAGAGGTCCCTGCCCGCGCCCATGGAGAAGACGCGCCGCGCCTCGTCGGTCAGCTCGCGCAGCTTCGCCGGGTCGCCGCCGGCGAGCTGGCCGAGCTGCTCGAGGCCGGTCGACCCGCGGACCTGGTTGGCGGCTTCCTTCTGCCTGTCGATCACCCGCTCGAGGACCTGGGCGACGGTCTCGTAGCCGGAGCGGAGCGCGTCGATCGCGCTGCCCCAGGGGGCCATGGACGCCGCGGCGCGCGTCATGGACTGCGCCATCTTGTCGATCTCGCTCGTGGCGTCGCGCGAGGCGCGGGAGGACGCCTGGCCGGCGTTCGCCGCGGCGACGGCGAGGTCGCGCTCGCGCTGGATGATCTTGTCCAGCGAGCGCATCACGCGCTGCTCGTCGCTCGACATGACCACCGTGAGGTCCGCCACCGATCACCCCGTCGCGGTCGTCGCCACGACCAGCTCTGCCACCGTCGGCTCGTGCTCCACCAGGCCGCTGCGCCACGCCCTCAGGAGGGCCCAGCGGCCTCCACTTTTCCCCGCAGGTCCTCCAGCGCGGGCAGGTCGATCAGCGCCTTGACGACCTCGACCTGCGTCCCCGTCGTGAAGAGCCCGAACGCGCTGAGCTCGGCCGGGCCCAGGCGGTAGTTGACCGCCAGGGCCGCCGCCGCCGCGTCGCACTCGACGTCAGCCGTGACCTCGCCGGCGGCGGTCGTGTCGGCCCCCAGGAGCGCGTCCCAGAGCGCGCAGGCGGTCTCCCAGAGCCGCGCGTAGGCCGGGAGCACGTCCCCCGTGCTCCAGCTCGCGCCGTCCCAGCGGAGCGCGCGCGGCAGGGAGCTCGAGCCGTTCACCCGGCGCGCGACCGGGACCAGCCAGTCGCGCCCGTCGGCGAGCGTGACCCGGTGCCCAGGGACCTGCACGCGGCGGGCGAGGTCCTCCGGGCCAGGCGGAGCGTCCGGCTGCCAGCCGAGCCACGCCCGGCCGCCCGGCAGAGCCTCCCAGCGCGCGGTGGCCCAGCCCTGAGGCAGGGCCGGCCGCCCTTGGGGACACGGGGGCGCGACGATCACGCCGCGGCCGCCGTCCGGCCCACGCTCCATGGGGAGGACGGGGCCGCAGGCCTGGCCGTCGAGCGCGTAGCCGAGGCCGGCCGACTCGAACGTCACGCGGCCGGCCTTCGCGGCGCCGGGGAAGTAGTACAGCGGGCCCATGGGCTACTCGATCGCCGCCGTGGTGCTGACCGCGATCGGGGCGGAGGTCCCGATCGTGGCCCAGGGGGTGATGAGCAGGTCGATCGTCTTCGGGTCGCCCTCGACCGCCTGCGGCTCGATCCGGCACTTCCCGAGCGTGAGCGAGATGTGCTCGGCCGTCGCGTCGGCGACGAACGTGCCGCCCTCCGCCCGCTTGCGGAAGTAGACGATCACCTCCCCTGCGGCCTTGTAGAGCCCGTCCTCCGTCAGGGACGTCGTGATGTCGAGGTGGCGCGTGCGGACGCGGATGCTCGGCTGGACCGACCGGATCGAGCAGAAGGTCGGGTAGACGTCCGAGTCCCGCCCCTCGGAGACGACCTGGACGCCGGGGTCGACCTCGACCGACTCGATCCCCTGGAGGGTCGTCCCGTCGACGTCGATCGGGCCGACGGTCCACACCGCGTCGGGCCCCGCGTTGTGCGACGGGAGCGCCGCCGCCTCGTCGTAGACGATCGGCGAGGCGCCGTCGTTCGAGCGCGCGTAGACCTCGACCTCGACCTCGGCGGCCTCCTGGTGGCGCGCCGACAGCCGCCGGAGCACGGCCAGGCCGTTGGCGATCGTCGTCTTGTGGTTGACGCTCCCGCTCATGCGGGTGCCGCCCTGAGCCATGCGGCGGAAGTAGAGCTCCACGCCGGGGTGGCTGCCGTCGCTGTTCACGAGCATGCCGCTGAAGCCGACCTGCGCCAGGACGACGGCGAGGTCCACGCTCGTGAACCGCGCGACGGGCGCGCCGGCGACGAGCGAGCCGAACGACCCGAACACCTCCCCGTCCCCCGCCTCGACCATGGTGCGGAGGCCCGTGTTCAGGCTCGCGGCGCGCACGCCGTCGACGTAGACGGCCGCGGCCGACTGCGCGGTCGCCGCGTGGAGCTTCACCGCGTAGTCCAGGTACAGCTTCGAGACGCTCACGCCTTGACCTCCTCGGCCGCCGCGCTCGAGCGCGCCGCCCGCAGCTCCCGCCGGAGCGCCCTGTCCAGCTCGACCGCGATCGCCTTCCGGTCGCGGTTGCTGAACGCGCTGATCTCGGCGGCGAAGTTGATCTGCCCGGGCGCCGCCTTGGTGGGGCGGAGGTAGGCCGGGCCGAACACCTTCACCGCCACGCCGCCCTCGGCGCGGAAGCCCGCCGCCGGGCCCGCGCGCCGGACGCCGCCGGTCCCGCCCTGCGCGCGCACCTCGCGCATGCGCAGGACCTGCCGCTCGAGCTTGCCGCTGTACACCAGCGGCCGCTGGTGGCCGTGCTTGCGCAGCTTGCGGCGCTCGTGGCCGCGCGAGCGCGCGGGGTAGCCGTATTCGCGGTAGGCGCCGCGATCGAAGTGCTTGGGCAGGATCTTCTCGTGCCAGAACGCGGCCACGGCCTCCCACGCGCGCTGGCTGACCTCGCGCCAGGTCGCCGCGCTCACGTGCCGCCGGACCACCTTCTGGACGATCTGGATCACCCGCCACGCGCCTTCTTGATCTTCTCGCGGAGGTTCCAGCGGACGTTGTCCCAGTGCTCGCGGCCGCCCGACGGTCCTGCCGACTCGTCGAACATCGTGACGTCGCTGAGCAGGAGCACGAGCAAGCTCGACTCCTCCTCGGTGAGCGTGATCGGATCGGACTCGGCCACGCCCTCAGCTCCGCGTCAGGACGGCCAGGAGGAACGGGATCGCCGCCCGGAGCGCCTCAGCCCCGGCGGCGGCGATCGCCCGCTTGACCGCCGCCACGTCGCGCGCGCGCTGGTCGGCCTCGTCGACGACGGCGAGGGTCGCGTCCCGGAACGCCCGCCGGCGCTCCTGGTGGGGGAGCCCCTCGATCGCGAGGAGCGCCTCGTCCGCGCGCGCGCTGTCGCCCGCGTGGAGCAGCGTCAGGCCGGCGCGCAGGCGGCCCACGCCCAGGCGGCCCAGCTCGGGCGTGACGCGCGAGAGGGGGCGCAGGCCCGCCAGGACCATGTCCCGGTCGAGCCCGTCGAGGCGGCGCTGGGCCGCGTCCTGCGCCTGGCGGATCGCCTGCGCGGCCCAGCCCTCCGCGCGGTCGTCGGTGACGCGCGTCGCGACCGACCGCAGGAGGTCGTGGACCTGCTCCGAGAGGTCCAGCTCCGCCAGGGAGTCGAGCGTGTTGCGGGCCACCTTCAGCGCTCCTCGTGGGCGGGGCCGTCGACCTCGAGCCGGTAGGCCTCGATCCGCGCCCGGGTGTCGGGCGGCAGCTCGTCGCCAGTGAGGCTCAGGCGCAGCGCCGCCCAGGCGTCGGCGTTGTCGAGCGCGACCTCGCGCGCGTCCTGGGACATGGACGGGTCGCCGGCCACGCCCATGTTGTGGGCGACGCCGTGGTCGAGGAGGCGGCGGTCGGCGTCGGAGACGCAGCCCCCGAGGGCCAGGAGGAGGACGACCAGGGCGACGAGGACCAGGACCACGAGGCCGGGGAGCGGGCTCCAGGCGGGGACGTCGACCGCGCGCATGCGCACGGTGGGCGCCTCCGAGAAGCCGCTGATGCGGCAGGCCTCCAGCGCCTCCTGGCGCTGCTTGGCCGTCGGGCGCGGCGCGCGCGCGCAGGTGTCCTCGGTGATGCGGAACTGGGCCTCGATGCACTCGCGGGTGACCCTCTGCGGCGCGCCGTTCCTCGACGCCCGCTCGCTCGGCTGATGCATGCGATCAGTCCCCCTTGTTGCCCGCCTTGGAGAGGCGGTCGTTGATCTGGGTCAGGCGCTGGAGCTCGGCCGTGCGCTCGTCAGCGCGGGCCTTCTCCGAGTCGCGCCAGAGCTTGAAGATGTAGGCGACCACGACGAGGAGCAGCGCGATCGCAGCCCCCATGAACGGGACCACGTCGCGGGCGCTGACCAGGTCGGTCGCCGCCTTCGCCATGGTCTCGGCCTGTCCGATCAGCAGGTGCACCCTCGCCTCCTCTCTCTGTCGTGTTACCCGGCGGGTCGGACCCGTCCGCTCAGTGCCCCGCGTCCGGGTCGCCGGTGAGCAGGTGGCGCAGCTCGTGCGCGAGGGCGGGCAGGCGCGGACCGCTCGAGGTCCCGCGCCAAGCCACGTAGATCGTCGACGAGCGCCACTCCCCGTGCGCGAGGAGCGTCGGGCTGTAGGGCGCGTAGTAGGCGCCGGGGTCCAGCACGACCACCGTCGTCCCCGGCGGCACCCCGCGCGCGCCGGGCGCGATGCGCGGGTCGGCCTCAGGCACCACGGCGCGCAGCTCGTCGAGCATGGCCGCCTCGTCGGTCGGGTGCGCGGCGAGCCAGGCGGGGTAGCGGACGTGGACGCCCTCGGCCGTCGTCATGGCGATCTGCGGGGCGGGCCAGCCGGGCTCGTGCGCCGCCGGGAGCGTGCTCGCGGGCGCCGGGAGCGGAGGAGGAGGCGAGCCGCCGCGCGACGAGCCCCCGCAGCCGAGCGCCACGAGGGCGACGAGCGCCCCGTGGGCTGCGGCGAAGGCGAGAGCGTCCAGGCGGCGGGCGGTCACGGACGGGTGTTCTCCAGGCTCAGAGACGCGCCGTAGAACACGACCCCGCGCGCGCTGGCCGACGTGGCCTCGACGCCGAGCACGAGCGAGAACACGTCCGTCGACGCGAGCGAAGCGGTCACGGTGCGCGTCGCCAGCGAGACGAAGTCCTCGTCCCGGAGCGTCAGGACGATCGACGTGGCCGACAGGACCTGGATCTCAAGGAAATAGACCTTGTTCGCCGCGGGCGCGACGCCGGTGTCGACGAAGGCCGCCGTGCCCGCGTCCTCGATCCAATGCCAGTTGGTGTGCTCCAGGGCGGCCGAGAAGTAGAGACCGACGTTGCGCGTCGGCACGAGTTCGTCGGTGGTGTTGAAAACGGCGCTGCTGGCAACAGACGACGGGCCACTCGTGCCGTTCGACGCCAGGCCGACGAAGGCGCGCACGCTCGTCGTCTGCTCGATCGCGAAGCGAATCAGGACGTGAGGCAGCGTGTCCAGGCGGGCCATGGACGACCACACGACCCCCGCGACGCCGCCGCTGGACGCTGCGGTCCTGCCAACCTGTCCGGTGCCCTTGTCGTCGGTGATTCGCGTCGCTGACGACTGCGTGACCGTCCCGGCGCCCAGGAGCCCGTAGCCGTAGACCGCGTTGGTCGCTGCCTGCGGCGCCGAGTAGCCGTGCTGATGCCTCGGGAGAGACGGGGGGGCCGCGGGCGGGCCCCCGCCGCCGCGGGACCCCTGCGCCGGGCCGAAGCCGCCGAGGGCCTGGTAGGTCCACGCGCAGGCGAGGAAGGCGACGAGCAGCGGGACCGCGAAGCGGCGCGCGAGCGGGCTCACAGGGCACCGTCCTGGATCTCCTCGACGAGGAGGTAGGCGACGGTGGTCGCGGTCGAGCAGCGGAAGTTGTAGGTGAAGCCCTGCGCCGCGCCGAAGGCGAACGTGTAGAGCTTCCCGGCC
The DNA here is from genome assembly GCA_019636275.1 of Planctomycetota bacterium. GTDB lineage: Bacteria > Planctomycetota > J058 > J058 > J058 > JAMLIC01. The sequence goes on from JAHBXY010000001.1 coordinate 17,485, forward strand.
TCCAGCTCCTCGCCGCCGTTCAGGGCGAGCACCACGGTCGTGCCGCCGCGCGTGATCGCGACGTTGACGACGCTCGCCGTGCCGCTGACGCCGATCGTGAGCCGGTAGGCCGCGCTCGGGATCGTCGGCTTGATGCTGTCGCTGAGGACGTTGGCGTCCTGGGCCACGGCCTGGCTGAGGACCTGCCCGCGGTGGATCGGGTTGCCGGCGAGCGCGACCGGCAGCGCGACGAGCGCGAGCAGGCCGAGCACGCCGAGCACGCCGGCGAGGAGGGTGCGCCGCGGCGGGCGCGGGTTCGTGGGGTGGTCGCTCACGCGAAGCTCCTGTACGTAATCGTCATGTCGGCCTGGACGTAGTCCCCGAGGCTCGCTCTGAGCTTCTCGTCGGGACGGAGCGGCGCGCCGATCCGCAGCCCCGTGATGTCGAGACGGTCCGCCTTGCCGGCGTCGGCGAGCAGGTCGGCGGCGATCGCGCCGATCGCGTTGTAGGCCGCGAGGTCCTGCTCGCCCTCGGCCTTCGTCGGGTCGACCGCGAGGAGCAACGTGCACCACACCTCGCCCTGGACGACGAACTCGTTGCGCCCGCCCGCGGCGTGCGCGTCGGCGTTCCAGCCGGAGCCGACGTCGACGATCGCGCACGGCGCACGCGTGTTCCCCGGCGCCGCCGCGTAGTGGACGAACGGGCGCGCCGCCGCGGCGTTGTTGGCCCCCGTCGCCGTGCGGAACGCGGCGGACGCGGCGAGCCCCTCCCGGAGGTAGTGGAGCGGCAGGGCGTAGGGTCCGGTCGGCGTCGTCACCGCTCGATCCTCCGCATGCCGCGCACGTGCTCCTGGTCGTAGCGGCGCAGCTGCACCGTCAGGAGCGGCCGCCGGCGGACCACCCGCGCCACGGCCCACACGTCGCCGTCGATCACGAACAGGTCGGACGGGTGGGCGTCCGCCGCGTCCGGCGGCCGTAGCCGGAGCACCCCGAAGTGCTCGACGACCAGGCCCACGTCCTCCGGCTGGTAGCCGTAGGCGAGCTGGCCGGGCTGCCAGAGCCCCTCAAGCGCCACCTCGTCGTCCTCGACCCCGCGCGGGCGGTAAGCGATCCCCTGGCCGTGCTGCTCGTAGAGCGCCGGCCAGGCCGAGGCGAGGAAGACCTCGTCGTGGATCGTCACGCGCGCGGCTCCCGCCCGCTGCCGCTGCCCCGGGCGCGCCTCCCGGAGGAAGCGCGCCCGGGGCCCTCGGTCGCGGGCGCGAAGGGTATGGGTTAGAGGCCGTTGACCTGGAGCAGCTGGGCGAAGCGCGCGTCGCCGAGCATCTCGTCGCAGTGGTTGCGCGCGCGGTAGACCTGCGAGCGGGTCTGCGCCTCCGGGTAGTCCTCGACCATGACGGCCTCGGGCGAGTCCTCGACCCAGAGCATCGTGCGCCCGAAGTGGGGCTGCTGGAGCGGGTCGCCCTCGCGCGAGCGCTTGAACACGCTCACGAAGTTGGGCGACCAGATGTCCGCGCCCTGGTAGGGCTGGCCCTCGTCGGCGGCGTTGTAGACCGCCTTACCGACGAAGATCTCCTCGAGCCCGAGCAGCGCCTTGAAGCGGTCGAGGATGATCTGGATCGTCTTGTCCTTGTCCGAGCCGAGGGCCGCGCGGATCGCCTTGTTCTTCAGCATGGCGGTCAGCGTCCGGGCGCCGATCGACATGGCGTCGGCGTAGGCGCCGACCCGGTTGCGGACCGCCTCGCGGCCGTCGAGGACGTTGCCGATGATGTCCGCGTCGGGGTCGTCCCACTCCGTCGTCACGTTCGTGCGCAGGCCGTTGCCGGTCGTGAAGATCGACTGGCTCTGGACGATCCCCGCGATGTCGACCTCCTGGTCGACGAGCACGCGCCGCATGGCCAGCTTCGAGCAGGCGACCTCGGCGGCGAAGTCGTGCTGGTAGTGGCGGCGCTCCGACTCGTCGAGCTGGGCCTCGTGGCCGCGCTCCACGCACTCGTACTGCCGCGGCTTGGCCTCGAAGCCGTCGCGGGCGTACGACGTCTTCGGCGCCCGCTTGACGTTCTGGCCGGGCCGCAGCCAGCTCTCCAGCGTGATCACGCTGAACTCGCCCGTCTTCCGGTCGACCTTGTAGATCGGGAAGACCTGCAGGCCGATGAACTCGTCCTGCTGGATCATGTACTCCATGACGGCCTCGCCGAGGTCGAGCCGCGGCGAGCCGTACGCCCCCTGGAACAGAATGCCCATCGTTGTTGCTCCTGGCCGGTAGCTATCCGGCAAAGGGTGTTGTCGCGTCGTCGCCCGCCACCTCAGCGGGTGTCACTTGGTTGGGGCCGCGCGCCCGTCACGCGACGGGCGCGCGGCCGAAGATCAGGCCGCCAGCACCTTGCGCGAGTACTCGATCCACACGCCGTAGATGCGGACCGCGTCGTCGTCGTTCGTCCCGCCGAGGAGCAGGACGCCCGTGAGCACGCAGGGGTGCGCGAGCACGCCGGCGGCGCCGCAGCTGAAGACGAGCTCGCTCGCCGCCTGCGTGATCACCTGGGCCGCCGTGTCGTTGGCGTCGTCGTTGCCCACGTCGCCCGGGGCGACGAAGTAGGCCTCGGCGTCGAGCGTCAGGGCGTCGTCGTTCGACTCCTTGCCGGCCAGGACGTGGATCTTGACCGCCTTGCTGTCGTCGAGGTCCGGCGGGAGCGGGACGCAGAAGGCGAGCTGCTCGCCCGTGGTCGCGTTGACCGGGATCAGGATCACCTGCTCCTTGTCGGCGAGCTGAGCGAACCCGGCGTTCGTCGTGGCCTGCTTGACCAGCGGCGTGCCGTCCTCGCGCGTGATCGACGCCAGGGGCACCGGGACGCAGGCCTGCCCGGTCGCCGCGTCCTGGTAGAGCTCCTGGAGCGCCGCCTCGGCGGTCGTCGCCGCCGTGAAGTTGCCGGCGTCGGCGATCGACACCAGGCCGGCCGAGGTCGGCTTCGTGTTCTCGACGACGAGCTCCACGATCGACCCGGCGCCGCTGGCGGCGCTGGTGGGCTGGCCGATCTTGGAGCCAGCCGGCGTCGCGCTGACCCGGCCGGAGGCCGCCCCGTAGAGGTCGGCGCCCGCGGCGAACACGCCCGCCGCCTCGACCTTGACCGTGCCGGGCTTGTTCGTCAGCGCGACCTCGATCACGCCGCCGATCGTGTCCTGCTTGCCGAGCGTGACGCCGAGGTGCTCGTCGCCCGCGCCCGCGTACTCGACCCGGGTCCCCGACCCGGCCACGAACTTCACGCGACGGTAGGCCGCGAGGGGCTCCGCCGCGAAGAAGGTCTTCTTCCCCGTCTCATTCACGTCGGCCATGCGGCCCTCCCGTTCGTCTTGCTGTTCCTGAGGTTCCTGGTCCTGTCCTGCTCCTCGCGGCCGGGCCTGGGCACGCTGCCCAGGCCCGACGCGCGCGGGTTACTTGCCGCGGCCGCCGCGGCGCCGCCGGCGGGCGCTCTCGTCGTGCTGCCGGTCGACGTAGGCGGCGTGGAGCTCGGGCTCCTGCTCGGCCAGCTGCGTGGCCGCCGCCGTGTAGGTGATCCCCTTCTCCTGGGCGATCGCGCGCGCCCGCGCCACGAAGTCGCCCGACTTCGCCAGCGGCGTCTCGACCCAGGTCGCCGTGTTGCCCGGCAGCGGGTCGACGCCCGACGAGGCCTTCTGGCCGCCCTGCTGCGGCTGCGAGGCCTTCGCCGCGGCGAGCTCCGCCTGGGCCTGGTCGCGCTCCGCCTTGAGCTTCGCGGCCGAGGCCTCCGCCCGGTCGAGCTTCACCCGCGTGAACGCGTTCGTCGCCTGCTCGAGCGTCGCGCTGAGCTTGAGCTGCTCGAGCGCGAAGCCCGGCTCGCCGGGGAAGTGGGCCTCGAGCTCCGCGATCGTCGCCGCGCGCGGGCCCTGCGGCGCCGCCGGCGCGCTCGTGGTCGTGGACGCCTGGGCCGCCGGCGCGGCCGGGGGCGAGTTGCTGTCCGCCATCGTGATCGTCTCCTCTGCGCGGGCTCCGCCGCGCCTGGGGTGGTTCCTGCTCCCGGCGCCACCGATGGCGTCGATGAGCTTGAGGTCGAGGGCGGCCGGCGCGAGCCAGTGCGCGCCGGTCGCGAGGGCCTGGACGTGCTCGCGCTCGAGCCCGCGCCCGGCCGCGACCGCGTCGACGAACACGGCCGCGAAGTCGTTGATCACCGCCTGATGCATGGCGAGCTGCTCGCCCGTCACCGGCGCGCCCCAGGTGCCCATGCCCTTGTGCGGCCCCGAGGCCATGACGTGGACCTTGAGCCCCTCTTTCGCGAACATCTCCGAGGCGTCCACGACGCGGGCGTAGGTCCCGATCGACCCGACGATCGCGTCGCGCTCGGAGACGATCCGCTCGGCCTGGGCGGCGACGAAGTAGCCGGCCGAGGCCGCCATGCCCGCGACGTGCGCCTCGACGCGCTTCGTCCGGCGCGCCTCCTGGATGTGGTCGGCGAGCGCCTGGAGGCCGGCGGCGGTCCCGCCGGGGCTGTCGATGTCGAGGACGATCGTCCGCGCCTCGTGGTCGGCCAGCGCCTCGGTCACGTCGTCCCGGATGTCGTCGAGGCCGCTGATCCCGTAGTAACGACTGAGCCAGGGGTCGACGCGCCCGCGGACGAGTACGCCGCGGACGGGCACGTGGGCGACGTCGCCGTCGCGCCGGACGCGGCTCGCCGAGCCGAAGGCGCGGGCCAGCGTCTCCATGGCCGACGCGTCGAGGGGCTGCGCCAGGCGCTCCGCCAGCGCCGAGAGCGCCGGCGGGTAGATCGCGAGGACCTCGGTGAGCAGCTCGCGCAGGCGGTTCACGTCCGCGCCCCCTTCTTGTCGGTCGACCGCTCGTCCTCGACCGTCACGCCCGGCTCGGTGCGGCTCACGAGGTAGCCGGCGAGGAGCTTCCAGTCGACCGGCGGGAGCTTGTCGACCGTGATGCCCGAGAGCTCGGCCGCCTTCTCCCTGGCGCGCTTGATCTCCTCGCCGCGCGCCTCGATCCAGGCGTCGAACGTGGTCCCGGTCGACCGCAGGGCGTCGTTCTGCAGCGCCAGGCCGCGGTCGATGCGGAGGCTCCATGCCTGGGCCTCCTTCAGCATGTCGATCCACGGGAACTCGGGGGCGTCGTGCGTCCACCGGTAGAACGCCTTGCCGCGCCCGAAGATCGTCTCCCCGTTGCGCGCCCGGGTCGTCGCGATCGGCTTATCGGGGTAGCGACCGGACTCGATCCCCCAGCGGATGAACCAAGCGGTTATCGGGTCGTGATGCTGGCGCTTGGTCCGGCGCTGCCACCGGATGAACGTGCGGAATGCCTGCTCCACCTCGGCGCGGGACGCGGTGTACGTCGTGTCCGAGTAGTCGAGCAGGAGGAAGCTGAGCGGCATGCCGAAGGGCATGCCGATCAGCCGCAGGTACATCCGCACCGACTCCGGGAACTGGCGGCCGGGGATGTTCCGCTCGATCCCCTTCACCTCCTCGCCCGGCTTGCCGAAGACGAACGTGCCCTGCTCGACGTCGACGACGCGGTCCGCGAGGTCGCGCTCGCCCTTCGGGGGCTCGGGCGTGCTCTTGTCGTGCGCGCTCTTCGCCGCGCCCTCGAGCCCGAAGAACGCCGTGAAGCGCGCGAGCTGCTGCCAGGCGATCGCCTCGGAGTCGAGGACGTCGTTGAGCCGGTGGATCATCGGCATGGCCGTCTGGGCGACGGGCACGCCGCGCGTCTGCGAGAACTTCTTCTTGTGGGCGAAGAGGCCCATGTCGTCGGACGCGATCCGGCGCGCGCGCGTGCGCTCGATGTCGCCGTACGCGTTGTAGGGGGCCACCCAGTAGGCGAGCACGCGCCCGAGCTCGTCGCGCTCGACGCCCTGGTCGATCCGCCCGCCGTCCCGCGAGGCCTCGACCGACCGGCGGCCGCCGGTGATCCGCGGCGCCTCGATGTACTGGATCTGCTGGAGCTTCGTCCGCAGGTAGCCGATGTCGCCGCGGTTCCAGACCGCGCGGAGCGCGAGGTCCTCGCAGTCGCGCCAGGTGAACTCGCCGGTGACCTCGGGCGCGTTGCCCCACTCCTCGAAGTCGTCCTGGATCAGCTTGTTCAGCTCGGGGTCGTCCGTCTGCACGCGCAGGGAGAACCCGTCCCGGCCGAGGATCGCCTCGGAGGCGCGGTTGAGGAGCGCCTCGTACATGAGCGAGTCGCGGTCGAGGCGGTCGCCCTCGGCGCCGAGGATCTCGCGGTGCTCGCGCAGGTGCCGGTCGCCCGTGCCGTCGATCGGCATCGGGCGCCCGGAGAGGCGGAGCGCCTCGACGCTGTGGTAGCCCGTCGCCGTGTAGGCGCCGGGGAGCAGCCGCTCGCCCGCGGTCGCGCGGCGCCTCATACCGACCGCCCGCGCACGAAGCGCACCCGGTCTGCCGCCCCGTCACCGTCCAGCCCGAGGTAGGCCGTGAGCTGCTTGCGCAGGCTCGCGAGCGACTCCGCCGTGAAGGTGACCGTCGTCCCCGCGTCCGCGCTCGTCGTCGGCCGGTTGGCCTCAAGGTAGAGCACGGCCTCGAGCAGGAGCTTCGCCTTGCTCTCGTGCTCCCAGTACGCGAGGTTCTCGCGGTACTGGACCAGGGCCGCGTTGATCGTCGTGATCGGCACGCCCGCGGGTATACGCCCGCGCGCTGACGTGCCGCGAGCATGCGCTCAGCTTCGTCCGGCTTCTCGGACATCCCCGGCAAGATCGTCCGAGAAGCCGGACATCGCCCGGCCCTCGTTGATCGTGCGGAGCAGGCGGGCCAGGAGCGCCGCATCCTTCCGCCGCGGAGCCGCGCGCGCCAGGCACGGCGCGCACACGGGCCAGGTCCAGTTGACCTGGCAGGCTTCGCAGCGCCCGCTCACGACGTGCGCGACCAGCTCGCGTCGCAGTCCGCACAGCCGAAGTACCGGACGCGCTTCGCCGCGAAGCCAGGGTAGCGCGAGGGACCCTTCGTGTCGCGGACGCGCGTGTTCGTGCCCTTGCACCGCGGGCACTCCGGCCCGACGCCGATCACACGGGGCGCGACCGGCTTCGCCCGCACGGGCATGGCGACGGCCTGGCGGATCGCGTCCGCCGCCGCGGCAATCGCCGCGTCGCCCTGCCGCAGGATCGCCTCGGAGCCCGCCTCCAGGCGCAGGGGCTCGTAGACGACCTCAGTACCGGCGCCGGACGGGCCGGGACTGGACGGGCCGCCGGACGCCGGGGGTCCCGGCGGCGGGGCCGGGAGCTGGCTCGAGGGCGCGACGTCCGCGCTCTTCTTCCGCCGATCGGGCTTTCTTGAGGTGCTCATCACGGGTCTCTCCATGGAGGAACGGGGCGAGCTGCAGCGCGGCCGCGTAGGCCTGGACCGTGCAGTCGAGCCAGTGGTTGGGTCCGCGCCGCCGCCACACCTTGCTGCCGCCCTCCGACACCAGGCGCTCGCTCGCGAGGTGCTGGAGCAGCTCGGGGGGCGTCGACGCGGGCAGGACGAGGCGCGGGCGCGGGGGCCCGCCGTCCGCAGGCGCGAAGCGCTGCGTGGCCTGGCCTACGAGGTCGACCTTGAGGAGGAAGGTGTTCAGGTCGGCCCGCTTGAGGTTCGGGTCGGTGACCTCCTCGCCGCCGATCCGCCACTTCGGCGGCGCCGACCATGCCACGGGCGGCGCGTTCGATCCGTCGTCGAGGGCCGCGCCCTTGCTCGGGTAGGCCCGCCCGGGGCGCGTGCGCGCATACTCGTAGGCGGCGATCGGCTGCCAGCCGCTGTCGTGGAAGCCCGTCGCCAGCGCCACGTGGTCCGCCGCGTCCCGCGCATCACGCCGCGGCCAGAAGCGCTCGTAGAGCAGCTGGTCGAACACGTGGAGGTCGCTGGCCGCGAGCGTCGTCCTCGAACGGTCCGCCGCCGCCGGCCCAGGCGCGACGCCCCAGTCGATGAGCCAGCCGCAGAGGACCGCGACGTCCGCGGACGTGCGCACGAGCCCCCAGCCCCACACCAGCCAGTGGAGCTCGAGGAGGCGCGAGTCCTGGCCGGACGTGAGGAAGCTCACCTCGGGCGGGACCACGCCCTGGACGAGGTCCTCCGAGCGGAGCGCGGCCCACGTCTCGGCCGTCGTCTCCTGGGCCGCGAAGTCGTAGGCGTCGCCGGTGGTCTTGTTGACGAAGGTGACCATGGCCGCCGGGTTGTCGAGCGCGGCGACGTACTTCCGCGCGAGCGCCTCGATCCGGCCGGCCCGGCGCAGGAAGAGGTGCCAGACGTGGAGCCCGATCCATGGCTTCGCCGCGGCGACGTCGGGCGGCAGCGTCGAGCGCTGCTCGACGTGCTCGATCATGCGCAGCCGGTCGGCGTCCGTGATCACCGCGCCGCACCCGCCCGCGCGGTGCGCGAGCTCGTAGCACGAGGGGTCGCGCTCGGCCTGCGCCTGGCTCTGCCCGTCTCGCGCGAGTGGCTGGACGTCCGCCCAGAGCGGCGCCCACCACGCCCCGCAGTGGGGGCAGCGCACGTGCGCGCGGCGCTGGTCGCTGAGGTCGTAGTACAGCCGCGCCGCGCCGCGCTCGCGCGTCGTCGGGTGGGCGAACGCGATCAGGAGCACCTGGCGGCCCTCGGCGAAGGCCGTCATGCGCTCCTCGATCGTCGCGACCGGGTCCGCGCCGTCCGCCATCTCGCTCTGGCACGCGTCCAGCTCGTCGAAGACGACGATCGCGTAGGGGTTGGAGATGAAGTTGTTCATCGACCGCGAACCGCACATGTCGAGCGAGCCGTCGATGAACCGCTTGCTGAGGATCTGCTCGCCCGCGGCCTTGCCGGCCAGGTGCTTTCGGCGGAGCGGCTCGCACGTGCGCAGCGTCGGCTCCCAGCGCTGCCGGGAGAGCTTCTTCGCCGTGTCGTCCTTTGCCGTGAGGTAGAGGATCGGCCCGCCGTAGTAGTGCAGGAGCCAGGCGACGGCGTTGAGGCCCAGGGCCTCGGTGACGCCCTCCTGGGCGCCCTTCATGACGACGAGGTTCCTGCCGCGCTCCAGCGCCTCCTGGACCGCGTCCATGATCGCCACGAGGTGCGGCCCGTTCGCGTTGTCCCAGGCGCCGCGGAATGGGCCCATGTCGACGTGGCGGTAGCGCTCGGCCCAGGCCGAGGGCCGGAGCACCTCGACCGGGCGCAGCACGTCGGCCGCGGCCGCGTGCAGGTCGGCGAGCCAGAGGAGGTCAGCCGTGCGCTGGATCAACGCGCCTTCCGCTCCTCGACCTCGCCGGCGATCAGTCGCTCGAGGTCCTCGACCTGCTCCACCCGCGCCTGGCGGGTCTGCGCCGCGACCCACGCGCGCACCGTCCGCGCGCGCTCGTCGACGCTCAGTTCCCGGAATGCGGCGTCGGCGAGCCAGAGCTCGACCTGAGCGGCGACGCGCACCTCGAGCCGCTCGAGGCCGAGCACGAACCGGTGAGCCAGCCGGCCCATGCACCCGCGCGCCGCCTCCCGCTCGATCAGCTCGCCTCGCTCGCGCTCCAGGTCGAGGTAGGCGGCCTCCGCCTGGCGCAGGCCGTCGAGCGTGCCCCTGAACGAGTCGAAGTCGCGGCCGGTCGCCCCGTCCTTGCTCCGGAGCGCCGCCGCGAGCGCGCCGGCGGCCGCCGAGAGCGCGGCCGTCGCGCGCGCGACCGGCGTCGAGTCCGCGCGCTCGAGCGTCGCCAGCTCGGCGGCGAGCGCCACGGCGTTGCCCCCGTCGAGCGTCCGCCCGCCCGGCCGCCGAAGGGCGCCGCCGTGGGGCTGCTCCTCGAGCCGGTCACCCCGCCCGCCGACCGGCGGCGGCTCCTCGAAGCGAGGGTGGTGGGCCATGAGCTCGGCCGCGGCCTGCGCCAGCGGGGCGGCCACCGGCGGCGCCGCGGCCTGCGCGCCCCCCGGCGGGGCGAGCTTCTTCCCGCGCCTCGTGGCCCAGGCGCGGCAGGCGCCCTCGTCGTAGACGGCCCCGCGGCCCTCGCCGACCGTGGGCATGCCCTCGCCGACCCAGAGCCGGATGGAGCGGTCCGAGACCCCGAGGGCGGCCGCCAGCTGCGCCTGCGTCAGCATGCGTCGGGTGTAGCGCGCGGCGCCGACGGGGCCTTCCGGAAGCCACCGGAATCCGGCTCCGGAAGTCGAAGTTTCAAGAACTTACATGCAAAAAGGCCGGCGTGCCCTGACTGAGGCGGGGCGGGGGGTGGCCTGGGAGGACCCGTAAGTCTTTTGGTATCGGTGGCGTAAGTCCAGGAGTTACGTCACTTCCGGTTACGCACTTGCGCGACTTACGCCGGGCACCGGCCCGCACACGAGCTGCGCCTCGAGCGCGCGCGCGGCGGCGAGGACCAGGGGCTCGTGGCCCACGGGCAGCAGCTGCGGCGCCGGCTGCGCCCCCTCCCCCTGCCCGCCGCGGCGCTCGTGGGCGGTGACGATGATCCGCGCGGCGAGCAGCCACGCGCGCTGCCACCCGGCGTCGTCGAGGCGCCGGCGCAGGAGGCCGCGCAGCTCGAGCGCGCGGTCGAGGTCCACGGCGGCGCCCTCGGGGCCGGCGGCAAGCTCGATCCCGTCGAGGGCGAGCTGGCGCTCGTCGGGCGTCATCGTGGCGAGCGGCATGGTTCTGGCCTCCGCCCGCGATCATCATCATCGCCCCGACGCACCCGCCCGCGCACTCGCTCGGATTCGAACCAGGAGATGCAACGTATCTATCGCCTGGTTCTAGCTCTCACGGCCCCGGCGGCTTACGCCACAACCAGGCGATAGGAGCGATCGCCCCCGGCCCGCGCCACACAGCTACCCGACGCAGAGTCCCCCTGCCCCCTGCCCCCTACCCCCTGCCCCCGTGGTTCTTCCACCTTCTCCGTTCGCGTGTGGAGATCTCCGGATCTATCGCCCCTATCGCCTGGTTGCTCCATAACCGACGACAAGACAAGCGCCTGCAACCAGGCGATAGATTCGTCGCATCTCCTGGTTCGAACGCCGAGCCTCCCCGGCGGGCGTGAGCAGGCCCTGCCCGCCGCGCCGGCCGGCGTCACGGACCGCGACCACAAGCCCGGGAACGTCATGGAGCGCCGGCTGGCGCGCGCGGTGCGACGGCGCGGCGGCGAGGAGCTACGCCGCTATGAACTACGCCGACCTCGCCGACCTCATGGATGAGATCCGCGCCGCCGAGCTCGAGGGGGACCTCGTCACGGCACGGGAGCTGGTGCTGCGCGCCCTGGCGCTGGCGGCCGAGCTCGAGGCGTCGCTCGTGGACGGGGTCGACGCACGAGCCGCGCGGCGGGCGAGTACATGACGAGGCCCGGCAGGAGGCCGATGGTCCTGCCGGGCCCGGGCGATCTCCACCTAGCGCCAGGAGGCGCCCCTACGCCGGGGCACCTAGCCTGAGGCTAGCTCTGGGGGTGGTGGAACACGAAGACCGAGCCCTTCTTCGGGAACTCGAGCTCGTTCGTGTTCGGCTTCCGGCGGAACGGGCGGAACGTCACCAGGCAATCCTGGTGGATCCGGCAGGGCTTCGCGCCGTCGAACTGCTTGTCGCTCATGAACTATCACCTCCTTTCTGGAAGGACTGCTGGGACGGCGCTCAGAACTCCCGCTTGACAACCACGGTCTCCCGAGTAAAAACCCGGGTGCACTTCAGACCGCGCGGCTGTCCGTTTTGGGACGCTGCGTCGTCGGTTTCTAGGGGGCGTTCCGATCGCAGCGAGCCACCGCAGCGACGAGTTCTTCCCCCCACTGAAAGGGCCGCCCCGTGCGGCCCTTTCTGTTTAACTCGTTCCTTTGTCTAGCTCGCGAAACGGTAGCCGATAGCGTCCAGCAGCTCGAGCCGGCGGCTGCTGAACGTCCGGATGCGGCGGTTCGCCGCGGAGAGCGTCACGTTGTAGTGGGCCGCGACCTCGTACGGGTCGAGGCGACCAGCTAGCCGCAGGGCCTCGAGGCCGCCGGCTGGCATGAGGAACGCGGCGCTGAAGGCGTCCGCCTGCCACTCCGTATCTTCGTAGATCTGATGGTTGAACGCCCCACGCTTCAGCGTGGCCATGGCCACTTGGTGCGGGATGTTCGACAGACGGGTCAGCTCCCGGTGGTGCACCCAAACGTGGCCGAGCTCATGAGCGAGGCTGAAGCGCGCTCGGCCGTGTTCCGCCTCAAGGAGCTCTTACGTCGACTCCGCGAGCGTGACCACGTACTGGCGCCTCTTCCTGTCGAAGTAGGTCTCGCCCTCGACGCCATCCGGCAAGCGCCGGATCTCGTAGGTCACCTTCTGGTTCGTGAGCTCCTCGAGCCCCTCGAAGATCGAGAGGCAGCTCATGACCCGCTCGTACCTGACGATCTCGAACCGCTCGCGGAGCTCCCACGCCTTGTACTCGAGGTGGCGGTAGCCCCGCGGCATGTTCGCGGGCCAGCCGAGCCGACGTATCGGCTTCGGCGCTTCAGCTCTCGTCACTCATACCCTTCCTTTGTCCCCCCCCCGGCAGGCCCGGCTCGGTGAGCCGGGCCGTCTCGCTCTCAGTCGTCCTGGTCGTCGCCCCCGTTGGGCGAACGTCCCACGATCTCGATGATCTCCCTGTACTGCTCCGGCGTGAGGTTGTCCCACGTGCGCATGAGCGCCACGCCAGCCTCAAGCTGCTCGCCGCGGTCCGTGTTGAGCCGGATCGTGCCCCGCTCGGCCGCAGCTGCGGCGATCAGGGTCTCGGGCTCAACACTCAGGAATCGCGCGGCCCTCTTCAGCCTTTCTTCCACGAGCGGCGGCCGGCGGCCCCGCTCGACGTCGCTCAGGTAGGCCGGCGACACTGCAAGTTCCCTGGCCAACTCCCCCATCGTCTTCTTCGCCTGCTCCCGGCACCGGCGAAGGGTCTTTCCGAACGTCACGGCACCACTCCTTCGCTTCATACACTCCTGTCGCGGGACCATCCCACGACCCTTGTCAGTCTATCAGTCTTTGACTGACAGTCAAGTCCCCAAGCCGTAACGACCGGCGCCCATGTCCCACTCATAACCCGCGTGATTTCGATCCACAAGGGGCTTTTCACGCGGGCGCACGCAAGTCATTAACGTTCAGTCGCTTGTGCGATCGAGGTGGACGTCCGCCCCTACTCCCGCCCCGGCTCCCAGGCCTCGTCGGCGCCGCCGTCCGTGCCGAAGAGCTCGCGCTCGGCGCCGGCGGCGAGGTCCTGGCCGCCGAACTGCGGCGCCTCCGCGCGCCCGGCCGGCCGCTCCATCATCGGCCTCGCCCCGCCGCCCTCCGCCCGCGCCGCTCCGGCCCCGCCGACCTCCCCGCCCCGCTCCTCCCCGACCGGCATCGCAGCGTCCGGCGCGCCCGCCCGAGCCACGCGCCAGCGCGAGACGCCCGAGCGCCGCGAGCCCGGCGCGCGCTCGAGCCTGAGCCCGCCGACGATCCGGCCGGCGAGGCTGCGCAGGGCGTAGCCCAGGCGCTTCACGTCGAGCTTCTCCGCGCTCAGGCCGTAGCCCAGGCCTGCGAGCGCGGCGCGCAGCTCCTCGCCGGCGGTGCTGGCCACGTCGAGTGCGGTCTGCTCGAGCGGGCCCCACTTCTCCCACCAGAGCTCGAGCGCGGCCCGGCGCGCCTCGCCCTCGGGGTCGCCGAACTCCTGGATCCGGGCGCGGCCCGCGCAGGGGTCCGGCTCGCCCAGCCAGAGCAGCGCCTGGACGACGAGGCCCGACCATGCCTCGTAGCTGCCGAGCACCGGCCCGGCGGGCGCGGGCGGGCGGCCCTCGGCGCAGTACCACCGCAGGACGGTCAGGGCGGCCGCGCGCAGCTCGCCGCGGTGAGCGCGCACGTGCTGCAGGAGGCGCGGGTAGCGGAACCCCGTCCGCTGCTCCGGGTGCTCCATGCGGGCGTCGAGGTCGATCGGGATCACGCGCCGGGCGAGGTCGCCGCGCACGACGACGTTGTTGCCCGTGGCGACGAAGACGGGGAGCTCCACCTCGAGCGTGACCGTGCGGCCGAGGTCGCGGCGCTTGAACCGCCGGGCCGTGAGCGCCGCGGCCAGCACGTCCGATCCCAGCGGGCGCTCGATGTTGTCGATCATGGCCAGCGGCGCGCCCTCGCGGCCGAGCGCGAGGAGCGCCTTGCCCTCCTCCTCGGCGTTCGGGGCCTGGCTCATGCGAGCCGGCTCGCCCTCGCCGTCCGTCCCGATCAGGGCGGCCACGTCGATCAGGAGCGACTTGCCCGTGCCCGGGCTCACGGCGCGGACGAGGAACAGCGGCACGGGCCCGTCGATCGCCGCGCGCGCGAGGAGCGTCAGCACGAGGGCCACCCAGGCCGCCCGGTCGCCGTGGTCGACGAAGGGGAACTCGCCCACGACGTCGTGGAGGCGGGCGAGGGCGGCGCGCGCCTCGACCTGCGTCGGGCGCTCGGGGACGCGCGGGACGGTCGCGCCGCGGGGCTCGTAGATCACACGCGCGCCAGCGTCGTAGCCCGGCTGGTCGAGGACGGTGCCGTCCGGCCGGAGCACGGGGCCGTGCACGACGCGGTCGAGCGCGGGGAAGATCCACTCGCCGCGGGCCGCCAGGGCGCGGACGACGTCGCGCGGCGGGACGGCGGGCTTCTCCTCGCCCTCGTCGTCGACCTTGACCCAGTCGCCCGCGCGCGAGAGCAGCTCGAGAAGCGTCGGCTCGGGCAGGGTCACCACGCGCGCCTGGTCGTCGACGTGGACCACGCGCACGAGGTCGCCGCCGCGCTGGTAGACGCCCAGGCGGGCGCCGGCGAGGGCCGCCTCGGCCTCGTCGACCATGTCCATGACCTGGGCGCAGACGACGACCCGCTTGGGGGCGCCCGCGGGCCGCCGTCGGGCCGCCCCCGCACCGCCGCTCCCCAGGCCCGCATCCTGCCGCTCCGCCCCCGCCCCCGCGGCCTTCGCCGCGCCGCCGCTCGCCAGGCCCGGCGGCGGGGGCGGGGGCTCCCAGGTCGCGGGCACGGGCCCGGCTGCTGCGAGCAGCTGCTCGAGCGCCTCGCGGCCGCGCTCGAGCACGAACGCGGCGACGTCCCAGCGGTCCTCGCCCTTGGGCGGCGGGAGCTCGTCGGGCGCGGGCAGGACGAGGGCGCGCACGCTCGCCGCCACGCCGTCGAGGGCGCGGGCGAGGTGCCAGGCGCCGCGGTGGCCGGGCGGGTCGCCGTCGTAGGCGATCACGACGTCGCGGCCGCGGGCGCAGGCGCTGAGCGCGGTCACCCAGGGCTTCGCGGGGCCGGCGGGCCCCTCGCCGACGCACGAGCTCACGGGGGACCAGCGCGCCGGGTCGAGGTGCGACGCCGCCACGAGGGCGTCCTTCTCGCCGGCGCACACGACGAGCGCCGCGCCCTCGCGCACGCGATCGCCGAGGAACACGACGCCCGAGACCTTGCTCCCCTTCTGCGCCAGGTACTTGTCCTCGGGGTGGCCGCCGCCGGGCGGGTGCACCCAGCGCTTGCCCGGCGGCAGGCGGAACTTGACGCCGGTGATCTTCCCCCTCGCGTCGAAGATCCCGAGGACCGAGTCGGAGTAGACCTCGCCGCTGCGCCGGCGGCCCGCGCGGAGGTAGCGGGCGCTGAGCTCGGGATCGATCCGGTAGAGGTCGGTCCATCGGTGCTCGCGCTCGAGGCCGCGCCAGAGCTCCTCGAGCGCCTTGCCGCCGCCGCCGCGCGGCTCGGTGAAGCAGGCCTCGCGGTAGCGCTCCCAGGCCGCGGGCCCGAGGACCTCGGAGACGGTGTCGCGCCAGCCGCTGGCCTCGGCGCCGGTGGCCTGGCACTTGTAGTAGCCGGTCCTGGGGCTGAACAGGCCGCTCGGGGTGCGGTCCCCGTTCTGGTGGCGGTTCGCGGCGCAGCCGGGCCAGATGCAGCGGACGGACACGAGGCCGTCGAAGCCAGGGTCGACCGTCTGGTCAGGGAAGAGCGCGGAGATGATGGCGGCGCGGTCCAGGCGCTCGAGGTCGAAGCCGCTCACGAGGCGGGGGTCGCCTCCGCGACGGGCACGGGCCAGCGCGAGCCGATCTTGGCCCCGAACACCAGGTCGCAGCCGGGAGCCTCGTTGCCCCAGGCCGCCGCCCAGCCCGGTCGGCGCCGGCGCGCGAACAGCTCCAGGCGCGGGGTCGCGTTCGGCCAGAGTGCCTCGATGCGCGCTTGGACCTCGTCCGGCTTCTCGGAGTGGCGCCCTCGAGGGGCCATGACGACCTGGCGGACGTCGCGCCGCGCGCGCAGCGACGGCCAAGGGGTGTCCCCCCGAACGCCGACCCAGACGTCTTCGACGTTCCCACCCGTGTAGTTCCCCGGCCCGAAGTAGACGGCCCCGCTCGCCGTCGTCTTGACCCAGGCGAAGGCTCGGGTCGTGAGCCGGAAGCCCCAGGCGCGCGCGAGGTCAACGTGGGCCCCCTCGGCCGCCTTCGGCCCGGTGCACCACATGAACAGAAGCGCGCCGGCCGGGTGCGCCAGCTCGCCGACGGGCATGGACGCCAGGACGTCGAGGGGCATTTCGCTGTAAGCGGACTTGGCTGCCCCGTGCCTTGCCTGTCCGTAGTTGTCGTGCTGCCACGGAGGATCGGCCAGGATGATTCGGTAGGTGCCCAGGTGGGGCATGCCAGGCAAAACGCCGACGTCAGCCACAGGCCGCCTCCGCGCGCGCGAGCGCCTCTGCGCGGATCACCTTCAGGAAGTCGAGGCGCGCCGCGAGGCCGCGCACCCGCGCGAGCTGGGCGAGGACGTCAGCGTGGCAGGGGTCGGGCGCGCACCAGGGTCGGGCGCGCACCAGCACCCGAGCACCTTGCCGTCGAGCTCGTCGAGCGCTTGGCCAAAGGGAGGCTGCGCCCACAGGCGTTGCTCGAGGTGATCGACGTAGAGCACCATGGCCAGCGGGCCGTCCCGCTCGACCGTGTAGGGGTTGCCCCAGCCGGTCGGGCCGTGGGAGCACGCTCGCGCGCGGCAGGGGCACGGGCCACGACCCACGTAGACGTCCCAGGCCGGACGGCGGCCCCCGCGCTTCGTGATGTTGACGACGCAGGGGTCAGGCACCGGCGGCGCCCTCCTCGGCCTCGACGTCGCAGGCCGCGCACTTGCCAGGGCCGGGGCACAGCCGGCGCTCGTGGCGCGCGTCCTGGATCTCGTCGGCGAGCCTGAGCAGGGCGTCGCACCGCTGGCGCACCCCCTCAGCGTTCAGCCGGCGGCCCTCCTCCGCGCCGCGCGCGATCGCGGCGAGCCAGCCGATCGCGTCGATGAGCGCGCCTTCCAGGTCACTCCAGCGCTCCGCGCCGGGGTCGCGCACGACCGGGTGCCCCGGGTCCTGGCAGCGCAGGCGCTCGAGCTCGGCGCGCGCCTCGTCCCGCTCTCGCAGGTAGCCGCCATGGGCGCTCAGCGCCTCGCGCAGGAGCCGCACGTCCTCCTCTGCCCTTTGCAGGCGGGCCTCCGCCTCGTCCCGCTGGCGCGAGACCTCGCGCAGCGTGCTCTCGGCCCAAGGCTCAACCGCGCCGTCGCCCCAGCTCACGCCGCGTCCTCCGCGGCTGGCGCGAGCTCGAGGCCGTCCTCGAGCGCCTTGAGCGCGCACGAGAGCAGAGCCAGGGCGTCCGACTCATTGTCGTCGACGAGCGCGAGCTCACCCGCTTCCGTGCGCCCCCACCGCACGCGCATGGCGCGGGTCACCTCGTCCTTCGACGCGTTGCCCATGTTGGTCGCGTGCTTCTTCAGCTCGGCCGGGGCGACGCCCAGGAGGTGATCGACCTGCCAGGCGCGGGCGAGGCGGAGCACGGCCGACTCGAGGTGGCAGCCGACGCGGAACGGCGCAGCGCGGTTGAGGACCAGCCCCGGCGTCTCGTAGACGATCAGGCCGCGCCCGGCGGCGAGCGGCGCGAGGCGCGGCCAGAGCCAGAGCTCGAGCGCCACGACGCGGGCGGCCGGACCGTGGTCAGCCAGGTCGACGGCGCCCGACTCGGGCCGCTCGGCGCCGGGCGCCAGGTAGGCCCAGCCGGTCCGCGTGGCCAGGTCGAGGGCGAGGATCGGGGGGCGGTCAGCCACGGGCGCTCCTCGGCACGACGGTGCCGGCCGTGCCCCGCCACGCGTGGCCGGGCTTCTTCGGGGTCTGCGCCTGCGACGCGGCGTCGTCGACCGCGACCACGGCGTCGCAGTCGTCGTTGGGGCAGCGGAGGCGCTCGTCCGCGCCGTGCAGGGGCGTCCGGGCGAGCGACCCGCACCTCGGGCAGACCCAGGGCGTCACGCCGCCCGAGAGGATCGCGAGCGCCTGCTGCGCCTGGCGGGCGATCTCGCGCAGGCACCGGCCGAGGGCGTCACGCTGGCCCGGGGGGGTCGCCTGCAGCCGGACCCGCACCCGCGGGCCCTCGACCTGGGCGCCCTCGAGCAGCGGCACCTCACCCGGGTCGGCGGGGGTGGCCATGCGCGCCGAGCGCCGGCGCGGCGGCGGCGCGTGCTCGACGCAGGTCGTAGGCGGGCGCCCCGTGCGGCCGCGCGGCCGCGCCTCCTGCTTGCAGCCGGGCACCTTGCACCTCACGCCGGCCTCCTCTCGGCGCCGAGCCAGCGCTGCAGGAGGGTCCTCCTCCTCGTGTCGTCCACCTTGCGCACGGCCTTGGCCACGGCGTCAGCCTCGCCGACGACAACGACGCGATCGCGCGCGCGGGTCACGGCCACGTACAGCAAGCTGCGGGACAGCATGAAGCTGTGCTGCCGGTGGGCGACGAAGATGACCGTCCTCCACTCGCTCCCCTGCGCTCGGTGCACGGTCATGGCCCAGGCCTGGGTGAGCATGTTGATCTGCGCGCCGCGGTAGGTCTTGACCTCACCGGAGATCTCGACGGCGAGCTCGTCGAACGCAGGCTTGCCTGCAGGCCCCGGCTTGGCGGCGAGGACCGTCCCGAGCTCGCCGTTGAACACCCCGAGGTCGTAGTCGTTCTTCGTGTGCAGGACCTTGGTCCCGACCCGGAAGCGCTCCCGCAAGAGGGGCCCGTCAGCGCCGCGGACCTGCTCGATGTGCCGGTTGATCGAGTCGATCCCCGCGTCGTGAGTCTTCTGCGGCGCGAGGACCTGGCTGTGGTCAGGGTCGAGCTCGAGCTCGCGGATCACCTGCCAGACAGCCCCAGGGACGTCCTTCGCGTCCGGCGCGGGCACGAGACGGAAGTCGGGCGCCCAGGTCGGTTCCTCGCCGTCGCGGATCGCGTAGGCGGCGCGCACGATCCCGGACTCGAGGGCCTGTCGCTGCACCTTCGTGAGGCGCACCGTGGGCACGTGCTCGGCCGCGATCAGGTCCTTGAACGGCTGGCCCGGGCCGACGGGGGGGAGCTGGTCCGGGTCCCCCACGAGGAGCAGCGTCCTCACTCTGCCGCCGCCCTCGAAGCACGCGCGCACCAGGGCGCTGAAGAGCAGGGTGTCGCACATGGACATTTCGTCCACGACGACGACCGGGGTCTGAATCGCCTGGTGCTGGCCCGCTTCGGGGCGCAGCCCGAGGAGCCGGTGGATCGTGCAGGCCTGCCGCCCCGTCGTCTCCGTCAGCCGCGCGGCGGCCTTCCCGGAGGGGGCGGCGAGCGCCGTCGCCATGCCCTGGTGCCGGAGGGCGTCGATCAGCGATCGGATCACCGTCGACTTGCCCGTGCCGGGCCCGCCGGTGAGACAGGCGATCCGCGGCTGTTGCTGCGTGACCAGGTCGACCAGGGCCTGCTGCTCGTCGGTGAGGGCGATCATCGGGGACGCTCCGCCCGCAGGGCCTCGGCCTTGTCCTTCAGCCAGCCGTCGAGGTCGTAGATGTCGACCTGATCGGTGAGCCACCGGACGAAAGCGAGGGCCTGCGCCGCGTTCGGGCGGGCGATCGCGTTGCGGTTCGCGTCGAACGTCGGCGAGATCACGCTGACCGACACGCGCATGGTCCCGTCAGGCTCGAACTCGATCGCCGCCCCGGACCCGATCACGTAGCGCTCGGGCTGGCTCACGCCGCGTCCTCCTCGTCCGCGTCGAGGCGGACCCAGCCGTCGACCGGGTGGCGCTTGCGCACCGGCGTCCCGGGCGGGCAGTCGACGACCACGACGGCCGTGTAGCCCTGGACCTCGACGCGCGCCGGCCAGGCGGGCACGCCCTCGTCGACCGGCTCCACCCCGACCTGCCAGACCGCCGCGTCGCGCGGGGCGTAGCGGACGGTGACGACGAGGCCGAGACGCTCGTCGCCCACGAGGAGGACCGCCTTCCCGTCGCGGTCGGCGTAGAGCTCGGCGTCGACGTCGCCCTCGATCTCGATGCAGTCGTCGCTCGCCCCGTAGATCCGCAGCATCACCCCTCCCTCGCCGCGGGCCGGCCGGCCCAGGGCACGTCGTTCGCCGCCGCCGGCGCGGCCGCGGGCCCGTCCACCTCGCCCTCGTTCCGCTGCGCCTCCTGTTCGGCGAGGATCCCGAGGTAGCCGCACGCGTCCCGCAGGTGGTCCGGGTTCGCCGGCGAGTGCTTCCGCCGGACGAGCTTCGTGGCCACGAGCACGAGCACGGCCCGCTGCCCGGGGGTGTCGTCGGGGGTGGCGAGGCGCGCGGCGAGCTCGGCGACCTCCTCCCACGAGGTCGCCATGGGCCCGTAGGCCGCCTCGCGCGCCATGAGGATCTCGTGCGCGTCGAGGCACACCGTGCGCCGGGTCACGCGCTCACCTCGCCATCGGCGCTCACCTGGCGCTCGATCACCTCGGTGTCGGGGTCGGTCGCGCCGACCGGCGCCTTCATCGCCGCCTCGACGACGTCGCTCCGCCACTTCCCGGACGCCAGCTCGCGGATCATCTCGGCCCCCGCGAAGCGGAGCACGTTCGCCCCCTCCGCGTCGCCGGCGTCCTCGAACCCGCGCGCGATCCCCTCCAGGCCGGAGGCGACCCAGCGCGCGACGGAGCGGTCGGTCAGCCCTCCCGGCGCGCCCTCGATTCCGTCCACCGCCACGAGGAAGGCCACGCGACTCGTCACGGCCCCTCCCATGGCTCCACCGTCCCGCTCGGCTTCCATTCGCTCTTGCCCTCCTCGGCCGCGCCGGCGGCCGCCTCGTTGTTCCCCGTCGCGGCCTCGAGCGACGCCACGGCGGCGCGCTCCTCGGCCTCCCGCTGCAGCACGCGCCAGATCGCGCGCTCGGCGGTCACGAGCTCCGGGGGGTGCACCCACCGGGTCCCGCGGTCGTCCTGCGTGATCACCAGGCGGTCCGCGCGGGCCATGCGCGCGATCGCGTCGAGACACAAGGCCTCGTCGCAGCCGGTGAGCTTGGCGGTCTCGGCCACCAGCCGGCCGAGCTGCACGAGGGTGTCCCCGTCGCACAGCTCGGCCGTCTGGTAGATCGCCGCCGTGTCGAGGCGCGCGGGCGCGTTCGCCGCGGCGCCGGCCTTGCGCGCGACGACGTCCGTCCGCTTCCAGCCGAACCCCTTCACCTCGGTGAGGGCGTAGGGGTCGTGCTCGAGGAGCTGGCGCGGCGGGACCGCCCGCTGCTTGGCGAAGGCGGTCACGTTGTTGACCTCCCACCGCGTGAGCCCCAGCCCGTCGAGGTAGCGCAGGTCCTCCGGGTTGCCGGAGGCGCCGAGGCGCCCCCAGCTCTCCCGGATCGTGCGCGCGGCCGTGGGCCCGAGCCCCTCGACGTCGCAGAGCGGGTCGGGCCAGCCGTCCGGCGGCTGCGCCTTGAGCAGCTCGAGGACGCCCTCGCCGAAGCGGTCGTAGATCCGCCGCGCGAGGACCGGGCCCACGCCGTCGAGGCGCTCGAGCCAGCGGTGCGCCTGGGCGTTCGACTGCACGCCCAGGCTCTCCTGCTGCTCGATCTCGAACTGCTCGCCGAAGCGGGTCAGCTCGAGCTTGCCCGTGAGCCGGAGGCCCTCCCCGGGCTCCGCGAGGCCCAGGCGGCCCCCGCGGATCGTGAGGACGGCCCCCGCCCGGCGCTGCAGGTCCGGGGCGGCCTCGGTCAGCTCGAGCCGGCCGACCGCCCAGGAGTCCCTGACCGCGCGGTGCTCGACAAGCGTCCCGACGATCGTGGTCGTGGTCGCCACGGTCACAGGGCCTCGAGGACCTCGTCGAGGAGCTGGCCGGCGGTCTCGCGGTCGTCGTCGTCGCGGCAGAGGACGTCGACCAGGTCCTCACCCTCGGGCAGCCGGTTGACCAGCCGGGTGAGGATCTGCCGCAGGTCCTCGGCCGAGCGGTCCTCCTCGACCTCGTCGACCGCCGCGGCGACGTCGCCGGCGTCCGCGTCGTCGTCGAGCTCGACGCGCCCGCGCCGGGCCCGCTCCCGAGGCGGCGCCGGCGGGTTGAGCACCGTCTCCACGCGCTCGAGCGACTCGACCAGCTCCTCGAGCCCGAAGGCGAAGCCGCCGCCCGGGACCTCCTGGACGAGCTTGAGCATGAGCTCGGGCTCCTGGCCCTCGGCGAGGAGGACGACGACCGGCTTGCCCGCGCCGACCGCCCAGCCGGCCTCCAGGTGCGCCGAGCGGCCGCAGGGCTGCACGAGCACGAAGGCCTCCGCCCACTGCATGGCCGCCCAGTCCCGGGCGTAGCCGTGGAGCGCGATCGGGTGGGCGAGCGCTTGGACGTAGGACAGCCGGTCCCAGCTCTGCCACCGCGGGTCGATCTCCGACCAGCGGAAGCCGTCCTCGCCCGGCGCCGGCGCGCGGAAGTCGTAGACCTCGTGGCCCGCCTGGCGCAGGCGCTCGACCACGCCCGGCTGCAGCTCGTTGCGCCACGAGGAGGCGACGTAGAGCCTCACCGGGCACCTCCGTTCCGGTTGCGGCGCCGCGCACGGGCGGGGTCGAACTGAGCGGACTTCGGGACGTAGCCGCACGGCCCGACGGGGTAGCGCTTCCCGTCGGCCGCGATGAACGCGCGGGCCTGGAGCAGCTCGGCGCGCTGCGCGGCGTAGGGGTCGGCGAAGGCGCGCGCGAAGCGAGCGGCCGCCTTCGGGGTCTGCGCGAGCGCCTCGACGGCTGCGTCATTGGCGCTGGCGACGAGGGCCGCCAGCGCGCCGATCATGCGCCTGATCACGCCGCCTCGCTCTCGTCGGCGGCGGGGGCGCCGTGGCCCTCGTCCTCGACCATGCGCGGGTCGTTGAGGATCGCGCGGCGCAGCGCCAGGGCCTGGTCGATCTCGGCCTGCTCGGTGATCGGCTGCGGCCGGCCGAACACGGGCACGTAGTAGACGACCTTGCCCTTCTCGGCGATCCGCTTCAGCGTGAGCGAGACCGTGAACGCGGCGAGGGGCGCGAGGCCGGCGGCCGCGTTCGAGCCGTAGAGCGGGTGCTTGCGCGTGGCGAGCGAGAAGAGGGACAGCGCGTTCTTGAACGGCTTGATCCCGGTGCTCCGGATCCGCCAGAAGGCGGGCATGCCCGTGTCGAGGTCGATCACGAGGAGCCGGTAGAGCTCGCCGCACTCGGGCTTCTCGCGCTTGCCGCCGATCGTCGTCCACTGGCTGTGCGGGCACTCGGCGCACGTCGGCTTGATCACGCCGTAGCCCAGGTCGACGGGCGCGACGCGATCGAACGACCGGCACACGACGCTGCGGTCGGCCGGGACCTTCACGCCGTAGTCGCGCTCGACGCGCGCGCGCAGCTCCTGCTCCTCGCGCGGCTTCTCGTAGGGCAGGAGCCACTCCCGCCACTTCTGCACGTCGAGGATCTGGACCAGGCGGCCCTTCGACGCGCCCTCGGGCGAGCTGGAGAGCATCCAGTTGCCCTCCTCGACCTGCGCGCCGTCGACTTCCGCCGTCTTGTGCACGATCAGGAGCTGCGGGATCGTCACGTCGGACTGGTCGAGGACCTCCATGCCCTCGGGCGCCGCCGCGTGGTGGGTCGACGGCAGGTGCTGCTCGCGCGTCGCCGGCAGCGCCGGGGCGGGCGAGGGCGCGTGCTGCGCCGCCGGCGGCACGGCGACGGCCTGCGCGACGACCGGCGCCGGCGCGGGGGCCGGGGTGGCACCGGGGAGCGTGCGCGGCGGGGGCAGGTTCAGCCCCGCGCCGCGCGGCGGGCTGACCGGCGCGGGCGCGGGGGTGGCCGGCGCGGGGCTGGTCGCGGCGGCGGGCGCCGCGCCGGCGAAGGCCGGGTGCCCCTCGGCGCGGAGAGCCTCGCCGATCTCGGCCGAGGTCTTCCCGGCGAGGTCCTCGCGCTGCTCCTTCGCGTCGAGGATCGCGTTCAGTTGCTGTTCGGTGAATGCGTTCATTGGCTTCGTCTCTTCTCCTGGTTGCAGATGTGGAACTTGAGGCAGTCGGCGCAGCGGTACACCCGCAGGCGCCACGAGGCGGAGCGGTGCGCGAGGCGGGCGGCGCGCACCGAGGTGTAGGCGCGCTTGCGACAGCGCTCAGGCACGGCCCGCCTGCCGGGCGCGGCGACGGCTCGCGCGCATGGACGCCGCCGCCCGTGCGTTGTGCCCCTCGACACAGACAGGGCAGAGCCCGCGCGCGTTGTTGCGGCGCTTGAGCGCGCGCTCGAGGTGCCGGTCGGCGTCCGGCCAGGTGCGCACGAGCGAGACCCCGACGCCGCGCTCGAGCGCGACCGCCACGAGGCGCGCGCCCTTGCCCGCGAGGTGGGCGTTCACGCGGTCGTGGACGTCGACCGCCCAGCCCAGGTAGTGCTGGGCATGCTCGACCAGCGAGTCGAAGTGGAGCAGGTAGACGGTGCCGATCGTGGAGTCGCGGCTCATGCGTGGGCCTCGCGGAGGCGGTGCTCGGCCCACGCCGCGGTGAAGAGCCGGTTCCGCTCGACCGGTCGCCCCTTCGGGTCCTTCACCCGGACGACGGCGGCGATCGCGTCCCAGCGCTCGGCCGGCGCGGCCAGCTCGAGCACCAGGCGCGCGCCGGCGGGCATGCGGCCCTTCTTCATGCCGATCCTGGCGTTGCCTGGCATGTGGAAGTGGTCCGTGCGGAAGTGCTCCCGCACGTAGGCCGTGACGCCGTCGACTCGGATCTCGGTGAGCTGGCCCCAGAGCCCCCCGTGCGGGTTGTTGGCGCCGCCGTGGTGCATGGGCCAGTCGCAGGACCTGACGATCTCGAGGCGCTCCCTACTCGCCATCGCCGCCCCCCTGCGCGCAGCGCGAGCGGTAGGGGCACGTCCGGCAGCTGCCGCGCACGGCGCCGGCGGCCGGCCAGAGCCCGAGGCGCGCGCCGTCGATCGCGTCGGCGATCGATCGCGCCACGAGGTCCTCCTGGATCCGGCACTCGTGGAACAGCGGCCCCTTCGGCCGGTTCGTCGCCTCGACCCACGCCGGGTTCTCGCGCTCGAAGCGCTTCGGGATCGCCTCGCCCGACGCGTCCTTCGGGCGCTTGCGGCACTGCTCGAGCGCCTTCGTGTCCCCGGGCGCGATCCCCACCGCCGCGGCGTAGGCCGGGTTGAACTCCTCGAGCGTGCGCGGGATCCCCTCGCCCGACGCGTCCTTCGGGCGCTTCGGCCGCTCGAGGTCGCGCAGGGCGGCGAGGAAGGTCCGCACCGGGCCGTCGAGCACGGAGCGGTAGACGGCGAGCTGCACGTTGAGCGCGCGCGACGCGCCGTCGAGCGGCACCTCGGTGCCCGTCTTCCAGTCGACGACGATCACGTCGCCCGGGCTGAGGCTCGCCCGGTCGCGGCCGGACGAGCCGAAGGCGGGCACGAACTCGCGCGCCACGCCCCACGCGTCGATCGTCCCGGTGAAGCGGCGCCCGTGCGCGTCCGTGAACTCGAACTCCTCCTCGACGCCGCGCCAGTCGATCGCCCGCACGCGCGGGTCGTCCCGCAGCGCGATCACCAGGTCGAGCTGCTCGCCCGTGAGGCGCTCGATCGCGCTCGCCATGCGAGCGGGATCCGTCATCGCGCCCCGCTCCTGCTCCTCGATCAGCGCCTCGGTGAAGGCCTCCTCGAGCACCTCCGCGATCGCCTCGCGGGAGGGGACGTCGCCCACGGTGAGCCCGTTGAGGCACTCGGCGATCCCGGCGTGCAGGGCGGTGCCGGCGATCGACGCGTAGCCGTCGAGGGCGTAGTCGGCCGGCGCCTGGAGCACGTGCTGCAGGAACACGCGCCGCGGGCACTCGAGGTAGTCGGCGACGATCGACTGCCGCCAGGTGAAGTCGGCGGGGAGCTCGAGCGCGGGCGTCACGACATGCCTCCGATCGGGAGCGTGGGGAGGTGGGCGCGGGGCGGGCAGGCCAGGGCCAGGCGCCGGCCGCGCAGGCGGCGCGCGATCTCGGCGGCGTCGTCGAGGGCGAGGCCGCTCGCGCCGCTGGACCGGGCGTAGTCGTCGAGTGGGCACGAGGCGCCCGGGCACGAGCACGGGCGCGAGTCGATCGGGCAGGCGGGGCGGCTCACGGGCGCACGTCCCAGTGGCCGTCCATGACGGCCGCCAGGGCCACATCGAGCGGGACGTCGGTCTCGAGGTAGTCGGCCGGCGGGACGTCGACCGTGCGGAAGTAGACGGCGTCCCCGACGATCGCGTACACCGCGCAGTAGCAGCGAAGCGCGCGGTTGTAGAAGCGCACGCCAGCCCGCAGGACGACGTCACGACGCCTGTCCGGCGTGGGCTCCGGCGCGGGGGCAGCCACGGCGGCCGTCACGACGCCCTCCCGGCCGCGGCCCCGGCGCGCTCGTCCCGGATCGCGACGGAGCGCCGCGCAGCCTCCTCGAGCACGACCAGGGCGTCGGCGACGCGCTGCTCGGCCGTGCGGAGCAGCCGGCGCGTCTCGCCCGAGACGTGCTGCCGGTGCTGGAGCTTGAACGCGAGCTGCTCGTGAACGCCCTTGAGCAAGCACAGGCTGTGCTGCTCGTGCGTGACGAGCGCGCGCTGCGCGGGGAGCGCGAGCGCCGCGGCGCGCTCGAAGACGATCTGCCCGATCGCGTGCGTGTCGCACGGGTCCCGCTCGAGCGCGGCGCGCGCCAGCTCGACCGGGTCGGGGTCGACGTAGTCGTCGGACGGGCCGTCGTCGTCGTCGGGCCCGAGGTCGTTGGTCGGGTTCGTCGGGCAGTCGACGTAGTCGTGCGCCTGCCCGCACGCCTCGCACTCGAGGGGCTCGTCGGCGGGGTGGCAGGTGTCGTCGGCGCGCCGCTCGGGCGCCGCCGCGACTCGTTGGACGAGGTCCGGGAACTCCCGGGCGAGCTCCTCCTGCTCCGCCTGCGACGGCACCCGGCAGACGGACAAGCCGGCGGCGAGGAGTTCGGCCGCTCGCCTGTGGTCCGGCCAGTCGACCCAGTGGCACTCGAGCATGTAGGCGCTACCCGCCGCCGGCTTGTCCGACGGGCACCCCGCGCACCGGTAGTCGGGCGCGAAGCGCTCCTCGAGCTCGAAGCGGCGCTCGTCGCCCTGGTCGTCGTCGAGCTCGTCGCGACCCCGCACCGCGGGCAGCTGCGGCCCTGCAGGCGGAGGCGACGCCACGGGCG
The DNA here is from genome assembly GCA_019636275.1 of Planctomycetota bacterium. GTDB lineage: Bacteria > Planctomycetota > J058 > J058 > J058 > JAMLIC01. Next base: position 44,722 of record JAHBXY010000001.1, read on the forward strand.
CGGGGGGCACGGCCGGCGGGATGACGGTGAACTCGGCGTCGGTGACGTCGGCGACGCCGGTTTCACTTACAGGGAAAGCGGTCACGCGTGACCGGTCGCGGTTGTTGCTTTCCTGCGGCTTACGTGCAGGACTTTCAGACTTACGACTCCCGTCGACCGGCTTGCCGAGGTCGGCCAGCGCGCCACGGATCGACTTCGCCCCGAGGTGCTGGATGCGCGCGGGGTCCGAGCCGCATGCCTCGGCGAGCTCGGTGCAGCGGTCCGCGTGGCGGCGGCTGTAGTGCCACTCGTCGGCCAGCCAGGCGTACCAGCCTGCGCCGCTCTGTTCGCACCTCGAACGCGCCTCAAGCAGGAAGATGCCGGCGCGGCAGGCGTGGTAGAGCGCGCGATTCTCGGCCTCGCGAGCCTCGGCGTTCGCGTGTCGCGCGAGCTGGTCGAGCGAGAGCGAGTCGAGCCGCGCGAGCGCGGCCTCGCCGTCCGCCGTCTTGCGGCGGGCGACCTCGTTCTTCCTGGCCATCGGCTACTCGGCCTCGACCTGCCGAGCCTGCTGCCGCTCGCGCCGCGGCGCGGAGTCGACGCCCTCGACCGCCTTGCCCCGGTCCCAGAGCCAGGCGAGGTAGGCCCGCACGGTGGCGGGCTCGCAGCACGCCTTCCGCGAGCCGGGGACCTGCCTCATGGCGTCCCCGTAGAGCGGGCAGGCGGGCTGCAGACGGTGCTTCTTCACCGTCGCGACCCCGAGGCCTGCCTTGTGCGCGATCTTCTCGAAGTCGTAGAGCTCGAGGTCGTCGACCTCGGGCAACGTCACCCGCACGTGTCACCTCCGACAGCGGAGGCTTGCGGTCGTGCGAGCGACGGCGTACCGTCGATCTCGCATCGCCGGTTACCTCCGACGCTGCACGGGCTCCACCGGGTCGTCTTGCCGCCAAGCTGTGGCGACCCCTGGGGCCCGTTCTCATTGGTTCGGCCCGTCAGCGAACAGCCGCTCACGCGCCAGCGAGGCCCTACTCTACTCAGCGCCTCTGACAGATCGGCCGGGCCGCGTTCGGGTCACGTTAGGTCCATGCGCTGACAGTCAGCGAATGTCCACTGAACAGTTACGGCCCGTCGGTGTCCTGGCCAGGGCTTGCGCCGCTCCTCCCCTGGTTCTCCACCGACTCTCCCCCTGCCGAGGCGAACGGCACTCTATCCGATTGCTCTGACATGTCGGAACTGCTACCCTGGCGGAGACATGGGAGATTCTTCTTACTGTGATATCACGTTGCGACTTGTCTCCCCCGTCGGCGACCATGGGCAGTGCCATGGCGAAGAGCGAGACGGGCAAGAAGGTCAGCTTCTTCTTCGAGACCCCTGCCGAGCAGGAGGCGTTCGAAGCTGTCCTCGATCTGTTCCCCGGGGCGAACGCGACGTTCTTGCACCGGGTCGCCATGCGGCAGGGCCTGCTCTTGATCGCCGCCGACACGACGCGGGCGAAGATCGGCCCGCTCACGCCTCAGGACGTCGAGCAGGCGAAGAAGAGCCCGGGCCGGAAGCGCAGCAGCTAGCCGCGCAGGCGAGCGATCAGGGCCGCGAGGGGCAGCTCGATCTCCATGGCGGCCTCGAGCGTGCGCGCCGTCGCCGGGATCCCGCGCAGCACGCCGAGGTAGTGGCGCTCGGCGATCTGCACCGAGTGGCCGAGCTGGCGCGCGGTGAGGTAGGCGCTCGATGCGCCCCAGACCCCGGGCGCGCACGTGAGGAACGTCCCGCACGTGCTGCGGAGGTGCTTCCACGTCCAGGGCAGCACGCGGTTCGCGAGCTTGAGCTCCCAGGTCGTGTTCCGGTTGAGCGCCTTCGCTCCGCCGAACACGAAGGGGCCGCGCCGGGGCAGGGCGCGCAGGAGCTCGCACAGGGCGGGAGAGACGGCGAGGTCGATCGTGCGAGGCCGGCGCGTCTTCGTCGCCTCGGGCGGCAGGTGGATCGCCCCGGCCGGCGCGGCGTCGAGCGCCAGCCAGTCCCAGCGGAGCGCCTCGAGCTCGCCGATCCGGCACCCGCTCAGGAGGGCCGCCGCGACCAGCTCACCGCCGCGCCGCTCGGCCGCCGCGATGACGAGCTCCTGGAGCTCGGGGACGCGGAGCACCACGGGCACGGAGGGGCGGCGCTCGGGCTTGGCGCAGGCATCGGCGATCTCGTCGCTCGTGACCTGCGGCAGGAAGCGGTGGCGCCGGAGCCACTCCAGCCCCGCCTGGAGCCGGGCGAGGTGGTTGCCCTTCGTCGTGGCGCCCTGCCCGGCCTCCCGGATCACGGCTGCGCGGTAGCCCATGAGGTCGGCGCCGGTCACCTCGCTCGTCGCGCGTCGGCCGTGGTAGCGGAGCCACTCGACGCAGCTCGAGAGCGCCTCGCGGTAGCGGCGGATCGTCGAGGCCCGCAGGTCGCGCCCCCGGCAGTCGGCGAGGAACACCTCGACCGCGTCCTCGAGCGAGCTCCGGCCGGCCGCGCCCGGCGATCGAAGCAGTCGCCGCGCGCCGCGCACCTCGCCGGCCTTGGCCAGGCGCCAGCGCTCGCGCTCGGGCGCGGAGTCGATCCCGTGCGCAGCGAGGGCGAGCTGGCGGCGCCGGCCGGTCGCGGGGTCGTTCCAGCGGCCCACCCACTCGCCGTCGATCTGGAGAAGCCAGGCGCCCCGCTCGCGCTTCGTCTTCATCGCTCACCCGCTGGCGGTCACCCACCCGGTCACCCGGTCCGGGTCGCAACTCGTCAGCAGCGTGGTATCAGACGGCCCGGACACGAGGAGGCGTGATAATGACTTGTGTTATGCTAGGGGATCGTGTCGTTCCCGCTGTGCGACTGGCTGCTCGGGACGACGCTGCCGCCGGCGTCGGCTGGCGCGCCGTCCCGTGACGCGGCCGTCGAGGCCCGCCCGTAGTGCGCGTCCAGGCGCGGCTCGCCGACGACGGGGGGTCCGTGTGCCCGCTGTGCCGGACCGCGCTCGTGGACGAGGTCCTGCCCAGCGAGGCCTGCCAGGCCTGCGGGGTCCGCTACCACGAGGACTGCGCGAGGGAGCTGGGCGGCTGCGCGACCCCCGGGTGCCCCCGCCAGGGCGAGCAGCCCGGGGCCGACGAGGCCGCCGAGCGCGAGCGCCGCCGGGCGGCGCTCTGCGCGACGCACGAGGAGCGCCTGCGCCGGTTCCGGGCCGCCCGCCAGGACGACCGTCGGCGTCGCCGGATCACCGACGTCGGGCTGCTCTTCCAGCTCGCGGCCCTGGGCGGGGCCGGCTGGGCGCTCTGGCACCTCCTGCTCGTCGCCAGGGGCCAACCCGAGCACGCCTTCGCCGCGCTGGGGGGCCTCCTGCTCGCAGGCGTCCTGCTCGTCGCCGGGCGCGTCCTCGACCGGGGCTGAACGCCGCCTACGGCTGCGCGGGGTCCTTCTTGGCGGGGTCCGGCTTGGCCGGCGGGGGCGGCGAGTCGACGTCGGTGATGTCGGTCATGCCGCGCTTGAACTCGGTGACGCTGCGGCCGAGCCCGCGCATGACCTCCGGCAGGCGGCGGCCGAAGATCAGGAGCGCGATGATCAGGATGATCAGGAGCTCCCAGGTCCCGAGGCCGCCGATGAACGCGAGCTGCATGGTCGTCACCTCGACCCGGCCATGATATGCGGCCGGGGGCGGGATGGGCAAAGCGCGGTGAGCGCGCTCAGTCGGTCTCGATCTTCTCCTTGGGGTGCGGGTAGTAGAGCTTGGCCACCTTGTTGGCCACGGCCCGCATGAGCCCCTCCTGCACCTGGTCCTCGGGGAGGAAGATGTCGCCGCCCGGGTGCATGAAGTCGGACGGGTAGCGCGCCTCGATCACCCGCTCGGCCTTGGCGACGAAGCGGCCGCCGCGGTCCCAGTCGAGCGGCCCGATCCCGGCCGCCTCGCGCGCCCGGCGCTGCTCGTCGGCCCGACGGCGCTCCTTCTCCTCCTCCTCGGGCGTGCGGCGTTCGACCTGGAACAGGCGCACCTTCACCCGGGCGGTGCCCTGAACCATGTTGATGTTCTTCGGGTCGCGCAGCTCGAGGCGCTCGAAGTCGCACAGGAGCACGTAGTCGGCCTTGCACAGGGCGGCCACGTCGCGCGGCGAGAGCTTCGTCACGTCCTCGGCCAGGTACAGGCCCAGCACGTCCTCGTAGGCCCGCACGCCGAAGTCCGCCTCGCGCGAGAGGACCTCCGTCGTCAGCCTGGCCGCGTCGTGCCCGCGCGGGTTCGAGTCCCAGCGGTCCGGGAAGTCGGGGTCCTTGAAGGGCATGACGACGAGGAACTCGTCGCCCTCGATCTCGTGGACGGGGTCCACGATCTCCATGCCGGGGCAGCCGGTCAGGGTGGCGGCGAAGAACGCCGCCGCGAGCAGGTTCCGCTTCATGGGGCACCGTTATATGCCCTCGGCGGTCACTGGGGAGTCACCCGTTCGTGACCGGCAGGGGCCGGCCCACATGCGGCGCAAGAACTTAGACCGTCAGGCCGCGCGGAGCAGCAGGCGCACGACGAAGCGCTCGAACCGACGAGCGACCACCTCGCGCAGGGTCGGGCGCGGCCACGGCGGCGAGGCCGGGGACCAGGGCTCGTCGTCCGCTGCCGCGCGCGCCGGCGCGTCGACGACGACCGGCGCGTCGACGACGACCGGCGCGTCGACGACGACCGGCGCGTCGACGACGACCGGCGCGTCGACGACGACCGGCGCGTCGACCACCGGCGCGTCGACCACCGGCGCCTCGACGACCACCGGCGCCTCGACGACCGGCGCCGACTTGCGGCGCGAGCGCGTGCGACGCTCGCGCGGCTCCTCGGCGGGCTTCTTCTTCGTCCGCGTCGTCGCGCGCCGGCGCGGGGCCGGGGCCTCGGCGACCTCGGCGGTCACGTCGGCGATGACGTCGGCGGTCACGTCGACGGCGACGTCAGTCGCCGGCGCGCGGCTGGGGACGAGGAACTCGAGGTCGCCGCGCGGGCCGCGGGCGAAGGCGCGCTGGAGCTGCCCCTGGTCAAGCCGCCTGCTGGACATGCGCCGCCTCCTCCCGCTCGAGCAGCGCCGCGAGGTCGCGCGCGAGGGCCCGGTAGGCCTCCGACGCGCGCGCCGTCGGCGCGTAGATCGTGACCGGCAGCCCGCGCGCCTGCGCCTCGCGCACGCGCGTGTCGACGCCGACGGCGACCGGGCTGACGTCGTCGCCGAACTCGCGCCGCAGCTCGCCCAGGACCTGCTTGCAGATCCCGTTGCGCTGGTCGTAGAGCGTGGGCACGAGGCGGACCGTCAGGCCGGGGTTCCTCCGCTCGCGCACGAGGTCTACCAGGTCGAGGAGCTTGACCACGCCGCGCGCCGAGAAGAACTCGCACTGCACGGGCACGACGACCACGTCGGCGGCCACCAGGGCGTTGATCGTCAGGGCGCCGAGCGACGGCGGGCAGTCGATCAGGGCCACGTCGAACCCCGGCGCGGCCGTGGCGAGCCGCCGCTCGAGGACCTCGTCGAAGCCGACCTGCCCCAGGAGCTCGGCCTCGGCCTGCGCCAGGCGCGGCCCGGCCGGCACGACCGCCAGCCGCTCGAGCCCGCGCGTCGCCGCCGCCAGGGCCGCCTGCGCCAGGCCGACGCCGCGGCCGGCCAGCACCTCGTAGGTGGACGGCTGGCCCGGGTCGGGGTCGAGCCCGAAGCCGATCGCCAGGTTCGCCTGCGGGTCGAGGTCGACGGCCAGGACCCGCCGGCCGTCCTGGGCGAAGGCCGCCGCCAGCGACTGACAGGTCGTGGTCTTGGCCACGCCCCCCTTCTGGTTGGCCACGGCGATGACGCGCACGCTCACCCTCCTGACGACGTCCTATCGGCAGGGGGTGGGTCCGGTCTGGAGGCGCGATCAGGCGGGTCGGGTTGCCCGTCACAGGCTTGGACCACGCGCACCCCGCCCGCTCGGGGCGTGCGCACGGGTCCTGCCCCGGCGCGGTCACGGTCGCCCCGCGCGGGCGGGGTGCGCGTGACCGGCGCATCCTCGGAGAAGGCGGTTAGCCGAAGCGCACGATGATCGACAGCGTCGCGCCCAGGTACTCGAGGTCGAGGTCGAAGCTGTCCTTGGCGTCGCGCCGGTCCTTCGAGCGGATGTCGTACTCCAGGTAGCGCCCGCCGAGCCGCACGCCCAGGAACGGGATCGGGTAGGCCGTCACGCCGAAGTCGATCGAGATCGTGCTCCCCTGGATCTGGTCGTAGGTGAAGTAGGACCCCGTGACCTTGAGGTCGACCTCGAACCACTTTCGCAGGCCGGCCCGCACCTCGAAGCCGAGCTCCGGATAGGGGATCAGCGCCGCGTCGTCGTACTTGAGCGGCGTCTTGATGTCGGAGGTGTCGCCCTTGAGCCCGAGCGTCTTCACCTCCCAGTCGACCGCCAGGACGCGCGCGGCCACGACCGGCGAGAGGCGCACCCAGCGGTTGTTGATGATGTTGATCTTGAAGTCGATCCCCACGTGGAACTGGCGGAAGCGCGACTCGACCGGCGTCGACGCCGTGAACTGCGCGCCGCCGAAGTTGATCGTGCGCGAGAGCGTGGCCTTGCCCTCGTACTCGTAGGGCGCGACCGCCCAGAGGGACACCGACGACCAGCGGGTGTCGAAGAACAGCTCGCCCTCGAGGATCCCGTTCTGGAACATGTAGTCCGACTGGACCGTCTGGCGGACGCCGAGGTCGTCGCGGATGTCGAGGCTCGAGCCGAGGAGGCCCAGCGGCTGGCCGACGCTCGTGCCGGCGACCTTGGCGCGCAGGTTCATCTCGGGCCGGTAGAAGATCCCCAGCCGGGCGCCGATCCAGCTCGTGTCGAAGTCGTCGGCCTCGTCGGCCCGCGCCGGGGCGGCGGCCAGCGAGGCGAGCAGCGCGAGGCCGATGATCACGCGGCGAGGCGACCTGAGCATGCTTCCCCCCTGGCGGGGAGTCTACGCGAGGGGGGCGACACGGTTCCAGCGCGCAGGCGGTATCGTCGCGCCCCGTGACCGAGGCGCCCGCCCCCACGGCTCCGCCCTCCCGCGCCCGCCGGGCCGCCCCCTGGCTGGTCGGGGCGGCGCTGCTCGTCCTCGGCGTGGACGCCGTCTACCGCGCCGGGCTGGGTCCCAAGGAGCGCACCGACCTGCCCGTCTACCTGGCCGCCTCGCGCCGCCTGCTCGACGGACGCGACCCGCTCGGGGCGACGAGCGCCAGGGGCTGGCCCTACTACTACCCGCCCACCCTGGCCGCGGCGCTCGTCCCGCTCACGCCGCTGCCGCTGCCGCTGGCCGCGGCGGCCTGGTTCGCCGTCGGCGCGGCGGCGCTGGTCCTCGGCGCGGCCGCGGCCCGGCGGGCGATCGACGATGCGCCGTGGGACCGCTGGGACGCCCTGGCCGCGGCTCTGATCGCGCTCCCCGCCGCGAGCGGCCTCCTGCGCGGGCAGGTGGGACCCTTGCTCCTGGCCCTGTGCGCCGGCGGCGCGCTGGCCCTGGCGCGCGGGCGCGAGGGGCTCGCCGGCGCGCTCCTGGCCCTGGCGACGGCGATCAAGGTCGTGCCGGGGGCCCTGCTCCTGGCCCTGCCGCTGGCGCGCCGCTGGCGCGCCACGGCGGCGGCCGCCGTCGGGCTGATCGTGTGCCTGCTCCTCGTCCCGGCGCCCTTCCTGGGCCTGGGCGGCGCCGCGCGCGCGTGCCTCGGCGCCGGAGGGGTCGTGCTCGGCCTGACGGCCGATCCGGGCCGCATCGACGTCCCGGACGGGCCGCGCGACCCGCACATCCCGACGAACCAGTCGCTCGCCTCGCAGGCGATCCGCCGCCTGCCCCCGGCGGGCGGCGCCGCCGCCGTCGCCGTGCTCGGCCTGGCGACCCTGGCGCCCGGCCTCGTCCTGGCCGCGCGCGGCCGCCAGACCGAGGGCCTGGCGCTGCTCCTCGCGGCCCCGCTCCTGGCCGCCCCGGTGGCCTGGCACCACCACCACGTCGTCCTCTTGCCGGCGCTCCTCCTCGTGGCGCGCGACGGGCGCGCGGGCGACCGGTGGGCGCGCGGGGCGCTCGCGGCGTTCGCCGCGCTCTCGCTCCTGCACTTCGCCGTCACGCCGCTGCGGCCGCTGGGGCTCCTCGGCTGGGGGACGCTCGCCGTCGTCGCGGCCCTTGTTCGTGGCGCCTGGGGGACGAGGGTCAGCCTCTAGCTAGCTAGCTTGCTAGCTAGCTAGGGTCTGTCCTCAAACGCGCTAACTCGTCTCCGACACCCTCGAACCCACGGGTGGAATGGAACCACCAGCGAGGCGAGGGCGCGGAGGCCGAGGCGAGGGGGGAGCGCGCGCGATATCGATCGCCGGATCCTATCGGCCGCGCGCGCCCCCCCTCGCCCGGCATCCGCGGCCGCAGCCGTCGATCACACTAGTCGCCGAGGCCGCGCAGGGCGCCCACGACCCCCGGCGTCCGCGCCGGCGGCGCGGCCGCAGCCGGGGCGGCAGGCGGGGGGGCCAGGCGGGTCGTGACCTCGAGCCGGCCCGGGTGGACGGTGATCGCCTCGAGGTCGAAGCCGGGGCGCACGACGACGTCGCCCGCCCAGCCCGGCCGCAGATCGATGATGCGCACCTCCGGCTGGCCCGGCACGCTCGAGATCCGCGCGTGGGTCTCCCCGCGCTCGTAGGCGGCGGCCACCGCGCGCGCCGCCTGGTCGAGGCGGTCGTAGCACTTGTCCATGAGCCAGCGCCGCAGGCCCGCGCCGGCGCGCCCGCGCAGGAACCCGTCCATGCGCTCGCCGCCGATCTTCACGTCCTCGAGCACGAGGCGCAGCCGCTGCGGGCCGACGACCTCGAGGCGCAGCACCGCCTCGTACTTCGTGGCCGGCAGCCACGGCAGGTCGGCGGTCGAGCTGAGCGTGAGCCGGCCCGGGTGCTTGCGGCCGACGTCGAGCCACGCGTCATTCGAGAGCACGTCGCGCAGCCCGTGGTTGGCGGGGTCGCTCCTCAGCTTGCGCAGGCCGTCGTTCACGTCGGCCGCCGTCAGGGGCAGCGTCAGCCGCTCGCGGTCGGTGCGGCCGCGCAGGGTCAGCGCGCCGGGGCGCAGGGCGAGCCCGGTGACCTGGATCCCGTCGAGCGGGCCGGCGCTGGCGAGGTCGATCACGACCCGGTCCGGGGCGCCGCGGGCGCCGCGCTCGAAGCGCGCGGCGACGTCGTCGCCGGCCGCGTTCATCTCGTCGACGAGCCGCCGCAGGTTGCTCGACAGCCCGGTCATGTCGGCCCAGTCGCGCCCGCGCCAGCGCTCGCGGCCGCCGACGGCGCGCAGCTCGATGACGTTGGGCGCCGCCACGCGCGGCTCGAACTCGAAGCTCATGTCGACGTAGGTGCTGTCGATGATCAGCGAGATGCTGACCGTGGACTCGAGGATCAGGCGGTCCTCACCGAAGCGCACGCGGGGCCGGCCCGCGCGCGCCAGGGCCCGCTCGAGGCGCCGCCAGGCCTCGCCGAGCGACTCCGCCGGCGGCGGCTCGGGGGCGGTGCGGGCCGCCGCGCTCGCCGCGGCGTGGTGCCGCGCGAGCGCCTCGTTGGCGGCGTCCTGCGGGACGTCGACCTCGAAGTCCCGCCACTCCTGGGCCTGGAGCGGCCCGCAGGCGAGGAGCAGCGCGACGATGATGATGTTCCGGTGCATGGCGCGGTGATTTGCAAATGGCTGCCCGCGCCGTAACCTCTTCGCCCTGGGGCTCCCGCCGCTGTGGGTGAAACCAAAACGAGACGAACGGACCGGGGGTGGACGGGGTTCCGCAAGGCGGTTTCACGAGGGGATTCCACCCACTAGGATTGCGGTCCATGGCCGACCTCTACCGCCAGGCTTCCGACGCCGACCTGCGCTTCGCTCGCAAGCCGCTCGACGACATCGACCCCCAGCGCATCGCGGCCTTCAAGGCGCGTCATCGGTCGATCTCGAAGGTCTACGACAAGGCCATCGACGACGCGTTCCGCGCGACCCGCACCTCGCGGGACCGCCACAGCACGGCCCAGAGCCGGGCCCTGGAGGCGGAGAAGACGCGCAAGCTCGGGCAGCTGCGCGAAGAGTTCGAGGCGATGTTCGAGCCCACGCTCCTCACGCAGGCGAAGAAGGCCTGGGAGGAGATCTCGAACTCGACCGCCTACAAGGTCACGAGCGTCGGCCACGAGATCGGCGGCTACGCGCGCGACGCCGCCCTCCTGGCCACCGGCACGGCGACCATGGGCCTGCAGGTGGCGGCGGGCGGCCTGCTGCTGACCAACCCCTTCACGGCCAGCCTGGTGCTGCTCAACGAGCTCGACAAGTGGATCGGGCGGGCGATCGGCTGGGTGCAGAAGGCCAAGAAGCAGTGGGATGCCGACACTGGCCGCATCTCGAAGCGCATCGCCGAGCGCCTGGCCAAGTCGTACGGCGACAGCAAGATCGACACGGCGCGCGGCGGCGGCATGTTCTCCGCGGGCGCCAACGCCAGCACGATCCAGCGCCAGAAGCTGGAGAAGCTCCTCTACCACCGGGTCCTGGGCGTGCGGGAGGAGACGGTCAAGTACAAGATCAAGGAGTGCGAGGTCACGGCCGAGGCGCAGAAGCTGCTCGAGCAGAAGAAGCAGATCGAGGCGCAGGTGCACGCGATCGACGGCCAGCTCGCCTCCCTCCAGCGCGAGGTGGCCAACCTCCCGCCCGGCGCCTACCTGGTCGTGGGCGGCAAGAAGACCGACGTGAAGCAGCACCACGCCGGGCTGAAGAAGAAGTCGGACGAGCTGGTGAAGAAGTGCCTCGAGCTCTCGCAGCAGATCATGGCGCTGCTCAACGAGGTGACCGACAACTGCAGCCGCCTGGTCAACAAGGCGCAGGTCGACGTCGACCGCATGGTCGCCGAGGTCGTGCGCTCGTTCGCCGTGACCGAGGCCAAGGGCAAGTTCACGGGCGCGCACACGCACGGCGCCTGGCTGCGGACCATCCGCGGCGCGTTCTGACGCGGGCTACTCCGGCAGCGGGACCTCGTCCCACACGACGCCGTCCATGGGCGGGGGGCGGCAGCCCCAGCGCTCGGCGAAGAACTTGATCGTCGAGAGCTCCTCGCGGTCGACGCGCAGGTCGGCCTCGGCGAGGCGGCGCAGGGCGACGAGGAGCCGCTCCTGCAGGGCCGGGCGCGTGATCCGATCGGCCAGCGCCTCGAGGTCGCCCGCCTCGAGGTCGCGCTCGGAGAGGGCCACGCGCAGGTCGTTGGCGACGAGGTGCAGCACCTCGAGCTCGCTCGGGTCGGCCTCTCCGTCGGCCCAGGCGAGCGAGCTGAGGACGCGCAGGAACGCCTTGCGCTCCGCGCTGCTCACGCCGCGAAGGTCGAGGTCCTCGTCGTCGCTCATCGTCGTCGCCTCCGCTCGCATCCTCGTCGCGGCGCCGGGTGGGTGTCAACGCCCCCGCCGTCCGGGATGCCGAGGCGCCTTCACGGCGGGAGGAGCCGGAGGACGGCCAGGGTCACGACGAGCGCCAGCGCCTGCAGGGGGACGCCTGCGCGCAGGAAGTCGCGGAAGCGGTAGCCGCCCGGCCCGAGGACCAGCGCGTTCACGGGCGAGGCCACGGGCGTGGCGAACGCGGTCGACGCGGCGATCGCCACGGCCAGGAGGAAGGCGCGCGGCGAGGCGCCGAGGCCCTGGGCGACGTCGTAGGCCACCGGGGCGACGAGCACGGCCGTGGCCGTGTTCGACATGACCTGGCTGAGGACGCTGGTGAGCAGGAACAGCCCGGCCAGCGCCGCCGTGGGGCCGAGCGGGCCGACGGCGCCGACGAACCCGTCGACGGCCCGCTGCACGAGGCCGACGCGCTCGAGCGCCGTCGCCATGGGGAGCATGCCGGCGATCAGGATGAGGCTGCCCCAGGAGACGCTGCGGTAGGCGTCCTCGAGCGTGACGCACCGGCCGAGGACCATGGCCACCGCGGCGAGGAGCGCGGCGGCCACCGTCGGCACGGCGCCGGTGGCCATGAGGGCGAGCATGCCGGCCACGACCGCCGCGGCCGTCCACAGGCGCCGCGCGGGGCGGCGGCGCGGGGCGAGCGGGCCGAGGACGACGAGGTCGCGCTGCCCGTCGCCGAGGAGCGCCAGGCGCGACCACGCCCCGTGCAGGAGCAGGGCGTCGCCGAAGGCGAGCGGGGCGCGGGCCAGGTCGGCGTCGATGGGCGCCCCCTGGCGGAGGATGGCCAGGGCCGTGACGCCGAAGCGCTCGCGGAAGCGCACCTCCGCGAGGGTCCGGCCCAGGAGGGACGAGCGCGGGGCCAGGAGCGCCTCGACGGTGCCCAGGTCCTCGCCCTGCGCCGCGGGGTCGACCGCCTCGGGGCTCGGCGGCGCGGGCGTGAGGCCCAAGTCGGCCACCAGGCGCGCCACCGCGGCCGGGTCGCCGTGCACGACGAGCACGTCGCCCGCCGCGAGCGTCGTCGTCGGTCCGGCCAGGGCGGCCGCGCCGCCGCCCGGCGCCTCGACCGCGAGCACGGTCACGCCGGTCCGGCTGCGCGGGGCGGCGGCCGCGACGGTCTTCCCGCCGAGCGGCGAGGCGGCGGGCACGCGCAGCCGCGCCAGCCGGCCGCCGAGGTGGCGGCTGGCGTCGTCCGCTTCGCCGTGCGCCGCCGAGGTCGCGGCCGCCTGCGCGCCGGCGGGGAGGAGGTGGCGGCCGACGAGGACCATGTAGGCGACGCCGACGACGAGGACCGCGGCGCCGACCGGGGTGAAGGCCAGGAACGCGAAGGGGGGCTCGCCGCGCGCCACGAGCTGGTTGCTGGCGACGAGGTTCGGGGCGGTGCCCACGAGCGTGAGCATGCCGCCGAGGAGCGAGCCGCACGCCAGCGGCAGGAGGAGGCGCGAGGGGCTCACGCCGACCCGCCGCGCGACGCCCACGACCGCCGGGAGGAGGATCGCCACCGTCCCGGTCGAGCTCATGAAGGCCGAGAGGGCGGCGCCGGCGAGCATCGTCGCCGCCACGAGCCGGGGCTCGCTCGGCCCGGCGAGCCGCTCGAGGCGCTCGCCGAGCAGCGCGCCCAGGCCCGTGTGCTGCACGCCGCCGCCGACGACGAACAGCGCCGCGAGGGTGACGACGACCGGGTCCGAGAAGCCGGCCAGCGCCTCCGGCGGCGACAGCAGGCCGCCGAGCATGAGGGCCAGGACGACGCCCAGGGCCACGACCTCCAGCGCGAGGCGCTCGGTGATGAAGAGGACCAGGCTGAGGCCGAGGAGGGCCAGGACCAGGACGGCGTCTCCGCTCACGTCACCCCCCCGACGCCGACCGAAGAGCGCCGCACGGTCGCCTTGGACACGCTCCAGGCCACCCTCCCGGCAGGGCCCGCGTACTCGGCGTCGCCCTCCGGGGGCCAGCACCATGGGGCGCCGCGGGCCCCCTGTAAAGGGGGAGGTCGCTCGACCGGTACCTCGAGCGCGCGCGGATCGCGTCGCGAGCGACCCGACGGGGCGATGGTGGCGCACGCCCGCCGCTCCCCCCGGGCCTCCGCCGTGGGACCCCTGCTTGCGCCGTGGCTCCCCGGGTCCTCGCGCGGTCCACGGCGCGGCGGTCTCCTGCGTCATGGGACGTGGGTCCGTCGCCGCTGCGCGGGAACGAACCCCCAAGAGAGTGAGGCTGACGAGTGAACCGCGGGATGCTCGGTATCGGATCGATGGCGCTGCTCGGCGCCCTGGCGTTCGCGCCGGCGATGGCTCAACAGGGCGGCGGGATGGGCGGTCAGCAGGACCAGCAGCGGGGCGGGCAGTTCGGCCAGGACCAGCAGCGGGGCGGCGGTCAGTTCGGCCAGGACCAGCAGCGGGGCGGCTTCGGCCAGCAGCAGCAGGTCCGCGTCGGCCAGGACGCGCCCGAGTTCGAGCTCAAGGACCTCGACGGCAACACCCACAAGCTCCAGGACCTCGAGGGCGAGGTCATCGTGCTCGAGTGGATCGACCCGACCGACCCGCAGTGGATGCAGAAGCACCGCGATGGCGGCCAGCTCCGCCAGCTCTACGACCGCTACGAGGACCAGGACGTCAAGTGGCTGGGCGTGCTCTCGTTCGGCAAGCAGGAGCAGGGTCGCTTCGGCCAGCAGGGCGGCGTCGGCCAGCCGGGCCAGCACGGCCAGCAGGGCGGCATCGGCCAGCAGGGCCAGCACGGCCAGCAGGGCGGCGTCGGCGGCCAGCAGGGCGGCGTCGGCGGCCAGCAGGGCGGCATCGGCCAGCAGGGCCAGCACGGTCAGCAGGGCGGCCTCGGCCAGCAGCAGCACGGCCAGACCGGCCAGGACATCATGCGCATGCAGCGCGACCAGGTGATCCAGTACGCCGAGCGCGCCAAGGAGCAGCTCGACCTCGAGTTCCCGATCCTGCTCGATGACGGCGCGCGGATCGCGCAGAAGTTCGGCGTCCAGGACACGCCCTACGTCGTGATCATCGACAAGGAGGGCAAGGTGGCCTACACCGGTCAGCTCATGGACCAGCAGGGTCAGCTCGTCGGGCTGCAGCGGTTCAACCAGGCCCTGAACCAGGCGATCGAGGGCGAGGGGACCCTGCCGGCCGGCGCGCCCCGCGACGGCATGCAGCAGCAGCAGCAGCCGCAGCGCCGGTAACGAGCGCGCGACCTCGGGAGGGGAGAGTTCACGGATCGACTGGCGCGCGCCCGGCCTCAGGCCGGGCGCGCGCCGCGTCGTACCGATACGTCCACGCGCGACGGCGCCGGCCAGGCGCGTCCCGTCACCGCGCGCGCCTGGCCCTGCCCGCGTGGCGTCCGTCCCGGCCCTCGGCGCAGGCGCTCGCCCGACGCTTGGCCCCGCTTCTGCGCCGACCCCTTCGTGCCCCGGATCGCGGGGCCCAGAGGACCGGAGGAGAGAGCCCCATGTCGCTGGACATCTTCAAGGACCGCGGCGTCCCGCTCGACGAGCAGCGCTTCACCTGGCGCGAGCTGGTGCAGCCGCCCTACAGCAAGCTCGACGACGACGCGTTCACGCGCGTCCGCGTCATCCTGATGAACGGGATCGAGAGCGAGCAGAACCGCTTCCTGCACGCCCTGGCCCGCCTGAACCGCGACCTGCGGCTGGCGGCGGCGCGCGTGCGGCGCGTCGACCACCACCAGCAGACGCTGGTCAACTGGCTCAACCCGCCCGACCAGTCGGCGCTCGAGACGACGATCGGCTTCGAGCAGGTCGCGATCGAGGTCACGGCGGCCGTCGCCCAGAAGGAGCCCGACGAGTACCTGGCGCAGGTCTACCGCTTCGGGCTGCTCGAGGACTTCGACCACCTGTACCGCTACTCGGCGCTCATGGACCGCGTCGAGGGCAAGGACGCCAACAACATCCTCCAGAGCTACTCGGACATCCGCCCCGGACGCCCGACGGCGGTGGAGCACCGCGCGCCCGAGGACGACCTGCGGCGCCCGTACGACCGCAAGAAGGCCTCGCCGCTGACCAAGCTCAACGCGCTCACGATCATGGCGGGCGAGAACCAGACCCACGACTACTACATGACCGTGGGCCCGACCTTCGCCGACCCGATCGCGCGGCAGCTCTACGCCGAGATCGCCTCGATCGAGGAGCAGCACGTCACGCAGTACGAGTCGATCATCGACCCCGACGAGACGTGGCTCGAGAAGTGGCTCCTGCGCGAGTGCAACGAGGTGTGGAACTACTGGAGCTGCGTCGAGTCCGAGGACGACCCGCGGATCCAGCGCATCTGGCAGCGCATGCTCGACTACGAGCTCGGGCAGCTCCACTTCGTGGCCGACCTGTTCAAGCAGGTCGAGCGCCGCGACCCGGCGGAGGTGCTCCCGCAGACGCTGCCCGACCCGATCCCGTACGTCAGCCAGCGCGACTTCGTGCGCGCGACCCTGGCCGAGGTGCCGTTCCGCGCCGTGAAGGAGGAGATCGGGCAGCTCCAGGACTCGGCGGCCACGACCGCCTACCGCCAGCACATGAACTCGGAGGGCGCGCCGTCGGAGGCGATCGCCGCCGGCTACGTCTGGCAGCCGGGGACCGAGCTCGCCGCGCGGCGGTGAGCGAGCGCACCACGAACGAGCACAGCCTGAGGAGGAGCCACGTGATCCAGAAGAAGAAGCCCGAGGGCGTGTCCGTCGGGCAGCAGATGAACCGGACGGGGATCGGCGCATCCCCGAAGGACGGCAAGAAGATGGTCGAGGCCGCCGTCGCCGACGAGGCCGCGCCGGTCGACGGGAAGAAGGCCACGTCGATGCGGCGCTTCTACCTGGAGGAGTCGGACGCGATCGGCACCATGCCGCCCCCCACGACGGTCAAGGGCGCGGCCAAGACCGTGAAGGAGGCGCTCACCGGCACCAAGGCGACGGTCCTGATCGACAAGGTGGCCGAGCGCATGGCGTTCGAGCGCACGGGGACGCGCCTGTACGAGGCGATCCTCACCAAGCACGAGGTGCTGGGGAGCTTCGACGGCGGCCCGTCGGCCGAGGACCTCAAGCACATCCGCGACGAGGAGTTCGAGCACTTCGTCATGCTCAAGAAGACGCTCGAGGAGCTGGGCGCGGACCCGACCGTCATGACGCCGTCGGCCGACCTCGCCGGGGTCGAGGGCATGGGGCTCGGGCAGGTGCTGGGTGACCCGCGCACGACGCTCGCTCAGGGTCTGCACGCGCTGCTCGTGGCGGAGGTGGCCGACAAGGCCGGCTGGGAGCTCCTGATCGCGCTGGCCCAGGACCTCGGCCAGACCCAGCTCGTCGAGCGGTTCCGCAAGGCGGACGCGCAGGAGCACGAGCACACGCGCATGGTCGGCGGCTGGTTGGCGGCGCACACGTCGGCGGCCGCCAAGGTGGTGTGAGGGCGCATCCCTCGGGTCGAGCTGACAGGAGGAGGCGCGGAGCTCGCAGGGGAGGTGGCGTCCGAGGCCCCCCATCCTGCGAACCCTGCGCCTCCTCTGCTTCTCTGCGGTGCCGCCCGGGGGGAGCCCCGAGGTGCGCGCCCGGGGGTTGCTTGGACGGAGCGTGAGAGATGACCGAGCTGCGCTTGCCGGCCGCGCAGGCCGACGTCGACCCCGGGCGCGCGAGCATCCAGTTCGTCGGCAACGCGACCGTGGTGCTCCGCTACGCGGGGCTCACGGTGCTCACGGACCCGAGCTTCGTGCACGCCGGCGACCACGTGCACCTCGGCTACGGCCTCCGCACGAAGCGGCTGCTCGACCCGGCGCTGGAGCTCGAGGACCTGCCGCCGCTCGACCTGGTGCTGCTGTCGCACCTGCACGGGGACCACTTCGACCAGGCCGCCGAGGCGCGACTCGACCGCGACGTCCCGATCGTCACCACGCCGCACGCCGCCCGGCGGCTGGCCCGACGTGGCTTCAGGCGCACGATCGCCCTGCGCCCCTGGGAGCGCCTCACCGTGCTCAAGCCCCCGGCGCGGCTGGCGATCACGGCGACGCCGGGCCGGCACGGCCCCCGGCCGGCCGCCTGGCTCCTGCCGCCCGTCATGGGCAGCGTCCTCGAGCTGGGGCCGATCACGGCGCGGCCGGCCCTGCGCCTGTGGATCTCGGGGGACACGCTCGTGACCGACACCCTGCACGAGCTCCCGCGCCGCTGGGCGGGGATCGACCTCGCGCTCCTGCACCTCGGCGGCACGCGCGTGCTCGGGGTCCTCGTGACGATGGACGCGGCCCAGGGGGTCGAGGCGCTCAGGCGCGTGCAGCCGCGGCGCGCCCTGCCGATCCACACCGACGACTACGACGTGTTCACGTCGTCGCTCGACGACTTCCTCGAGGCCGCGCGCGCGGCGGGCTTCGGCGACCGGATCGTGACCCTCGCCCGCGGCGAGCGGCTCGACCTCGAGGTGCCCGCGCCCCAGCGGGCCCGCCCGTGAGCTGCCCCGATCGACCTCGTCGCCGCGTCGTCGGCCCGGAGCGCCGGCAGCTCACGACCTGGGTCGACCGCGCGGACGACGTCCTGCTCGGACGCCTGTCGCGGCAGGCGGCGCGCTTCGCCGCGAGCGCCGTGCGCCTGCCTGCGGCCCGGCGAGGACCGGGAGCGAGGCCCCTGTGACCCGGTCCACGCGCTCGGACCCTCGCTCGGACCAGGCTCAGACCGGCTCAGACCAGGGAGGTCCGGCGGCCCGAGCACAGCCGGTCCACGACCTGCACCAGGCGCCACTCCTCGAGGTCGTCGGGGAGGGCGCCGAGCGCGCCGTACTCCAGGACGAGGTCCACCACGTCGCGGTCGGCGGGCCGGTCGGAGAGGACCACGACCGGGGTGCGCCGCAGGCGCGGGTGCGCGCGCAGGAAGCCCAGGAGGTCCCGCGCGCCGGCGCCCGCCCGGGGGAGGTCGACGAAGACGGCGCGCGGCCGCAGCCGGGAGCCCTCCAGGTCGTGGCGCGCCCGGGCGCAGTCCCGCGCGCACACGATCCGCACCCCACCCGGCGTGATCACGTCGCACACGGCGCTGCTGACGCAGGGTCCCCGCGCGACGAGCAGTGCAGTCTTCATGCCCCTCCCCGAAGCAAGGGGGGCGCCGCGCCTTCGCCCGCCGCGGCGGACCGCCGGTCGAGAGAACTCGTCGTCTCCCCGCCGGCCGGCGCCGGGGCGCGGACGGGACACCGCCGTCCCGCCCTGCCGGCGCGTCGGCCACGGCCACGCGGCACGCGCTGTGCCGCGTGTCGTCCTGAGGACTTCGACGCAGCCAGAGGAGGTGAAGCGTGCGTTGCGAAGAGCTGATGAAGCGGGACCCGGAGTGCGTCCGCCCGCAGGACTCGATCCATGAGGCCGCGCGGCTGATGCGCGACCGGGGGATCGGCTTCCTGCCCGTGTGCGACGAGGACCGGAAGGTCCTCGGCACGATCACGGACCGGGACATCGTGATCCGCGCGGTCGCGGACAACCGACCGCTCCAGTCGACGACCTGCGAGGACATCATGTCCCGCGAGGTCGTGTGCTGTCTGCCCGACGACGACCTGTCGGACTGCGAGGCCAAGATGGCCTCGCACCGCAAGTCGCGCATCATGATCTGCGACGCGGACGAGCGCCTCGTCGGCGTGATCAGCCTGTCGGACATCGCGCAGCACGAGCGGTCCAGGAAGGCGGGCAAGACCCTGCGCAGCGTCACGGCTCGCGAGGCCCGCGAGGTCAAGGTCTGACCGAGCCGGCGCGATCGGGCGCGCGCGCGGGCTCGGGAGCCCGCGCGCGCCCGCGCCGTCGTGAGCGGCCGTGAGCCCATGAGCGGCCGCGGGCCCGGCGGGCCCGTGGGGGGGCATGGCGCGTGCTGGAAGCGGTGACCGAGGGGGGAACGCGTGGAAGCGGCGAATGGAAGGACTGCGTCATCCCTGGCTCGTCGCGGCCTGGCCCGGCATGGGCGTGGTCGGGTTCGGGGCGGCCGCGCACCTGGTCAACGCGCTGGGCGCGCGGCCGGTGGCCGAGGTGGACCCCCACGGCTACTTCGAGCTCGAGCGGGTCCAGGTGAGCAAGGGCGTGCTCCAGCGCGTCCGGCTGCCCCGGACCGTGTTCCACGCCTGGCGCGACCCGGCCGGCCGGCGCGACCTGCTCGTGCTCCTGGGCGAGGCGCAGCCCCAGGCCCACGGCTACGAGTACTGCGAGGAGGTCCTGCGCACCGCGCGCGACCTCGGCATCGAGCGCGTCGTGACCTTCGCCGCCATGGCGGCGGTGATCGACCCGCGCGCCGAGCCCCGCGTGCTCGCCGTGACCACCCCCGACGAGGGCGCGCTGCAGGGGGAGCTCGCCGGCGCCGGCGTGCCGGTGCTGGACGAGGGCGAGATCGGCGGGCTCAACGGCGTCCTACTGGCCGCCGCGGCGGCCCAGGGCATCGCCGGGGTCGGGCTCCTGGGCGAGTTCCCCTACTTCGCCACGTCGCTGCCCAACCCCAAGGCGTCGCGCGCGGTCGTCGAGTCGTTCTCCCGCCTCGCCGGCCTGACCGTCGACCTCGCGGCGCTCGACGCGCAGGTCGCCGAGGTCGAGGAGGGGCTCATCGAGCTGCTCGAGCGCCTCGAGCAGGAGGCCGGCGGCGAGGAGACCGAGCGCCTGCGGGCGCCGCCGCCCCCGGATGACGAGGAGCTGGTGGACGAGGACGAGGGCGCGGAGCAGCCGGCCGACGGCGCCGAGGCGGGGGGTGCCGAGGCGGGGGCTGCCGGGGCGGGGGCTGCCGAGGCCGGCGCCCTCCCACGCGAGGCGCGCGCGCGCATCGAGGCGCTGTTCGAGCGCGCCCGCACCGACCGGCAGGCCGCCCTCGAGCTCAAGGCGGAGCTCGACCGCCACGGCGCGTTCAAGAAGTACGAGGACCGCTTCCTCGACCTCTTCAAGCGCGCCGAGTAGACGCAGGGGAAGACTCCGCGTCGCGGGGAGTCCTCCTCCATGGCGCGGCGCGCAACCCGTTTCGCATCGACCCCATCGCACCGCCGCGGGGTGGTTCGCCCGATGCTCGTCCCGTAGCCTGCCGCCTGGCGACCACACCAGGCGTAGAGCAGGGGTACGGGTTCACATGGAGATCTGGCCCGGAGACCCCTACCCGCTGGGGGCGACCTTCGACGGGACGGGGACCAACTTCGCGATCTTCTCGGAGCACGCCGAGCGCGTCGAGCTGTGCCTGTTCGACGGGGACGGCGACGGCGAGGAGCGGCGCGTCCCGCTCCCCGAGGTGGATGCGTTCGTGTGGCACGGCTACCTCCCCGAGGTCGGCCCGGGGCAGCGCTACGGCTACCGCGTGCACGGACCGTGGGAGCCGCGGCGCGGGCTGCGCTTCAACGGCCACAAGCTCCTGATCGACCCCTACGCCAAGGCGATCGACGGCCCGGTGAGCTGGGACCCCGCCGTCTTCCCCTACGTCCTCGGTCAGCCCTTGCGGCGCGACGACCGCGACAGCGCCCCCTTCATGCCGCGCTCCGTCGTCGTGACCCCCTTCTTCGACTGGGGCGCCGACCGGCCGCTGCGCACCCCCTTGCACGAGACGATCGTCTACGAGGTCCACGTCAAGGGCTTCACCGCCAGCTTCCCCGGGCTGCCCGAGGACCTGCGCGGCACCTACATGGGCCTCGCCCACCCGGCGGTGATCGAGTACCTCAAGGACCTCGGCGTCACGGCGGTCGAGCTCATGCCCGTGCATCACTTCGTGCACGACCAGCACCTGCTCGAGCGCGGGCTGCGCAACTACTGGGGCTACAACTCGATCGGCTACCTGGCGCCGCACGACGAGTACTCGAAGGTCTCGCAGTCGGGGCGCCGTGGCGCGCAGGTCAACGAGTTCAAGAGCATGGTCAAGAGCCTGCACGAGGCCGGGCTCGAGGTGATCCTCGACGTGGTCTACAACCACACGGCCGAGGGCAACCACCTCGGCCCCATGCTCTCGTTCAAGGGGATCGACAACCAGGCCTACTACCGGCTCATGGCGCAGGACCCGCAGCACTACATGGACTACACGGGCTGCGGCAACAGCCTGAACATGCGCCACCCGCACGTGCTGCAGCTCATCATGGACTCGCTGCGCTACTGGGTCGAGGAGATGCACGTCGACGGGTTCCGCTTCGACCTCGCGGCCACCCTCGCCCGCGAGCTGCACGAGGTCGACCGCCTCTCGGCCTTCTTCGACCTGATCCAGCAGGACCCGGTCGTCTCGCGGGTGAAGCTCATCGCGGAGCCCTGGGACATCGGCCAGGGCGGCTACCAGGTGGGCAACTTCCCGCCGCAGTGGTCGGAGTGGAACGGGAAGTACCGCGACTGCGTGCGCGACTTCTGGCGCGGGCAGGACGAGACCATGGCGGAGTTCGCCTACCGCTTCACCGGCAGCTCCGACCTCTACGAGACGACCGGCCGGCGGCCGTTCTCGAGCATCAACTTCGTCACGGCGCACGACGGCTTCACCCTGCGCGACCTCGTCTCCTACAACGACAAGCACAACGAGCACAACGGCGAGGGGAACCGCGACGGCGAGTCGCACAACCGCTCCTGGAACTGCGGCGCCGAGGGCGAGACCGACGACCCCGGCATCCTGGCCCTGCGCGGGCGGCAGCAGCGGAACTTCCTCGTCACCCTGCTCCTGTCGCAGGGCGTCCCCATGCTCCTGCACGGCGACGAGCTGGGCCGGACGCAAGGGGGCAACAACAACGGCTACTGCCAGGACGGCCCGCTGACCTGGGTCGACTGGACGTCGATCGACGAGGACCTGCTCGGCTTCGTGCGCGGGCTCATCGCCCTGCGCCAGGCGCATCCGATCCTCCGTCGGCGGCGGTTCTTCCACGGCCAGAGCGTCCGCGGCTCGGGCGGCCTGACGGACATCGCCTGGTTCAAGCCCACCGGGGAGCCCATGACCGACGACGACTGGGCCGAGGCGTCCTTCGCCAAGTCGCTGGCCGTGTTCCTCAACGGCCTGGGGATCCCCAGCACCGACCGCCGCGGGCAGCGCATCACCGACGACTCGTTCCTGGTGCTCTTCAACGCGCACTGGGAGCCGCTGACCTTCCGCCTGCACGAGGGCCTCGGCGAACGGCCCTGGCAGCGCCTCATCGACACGTCGGACGAGCGGCCGCTGCGGCGCGAGGAGGAGGCCGAGCAGGTCGAGGTCGGGATCGACTTCATCGTCGCCGATCGCAGCGTGCAGGTGCTGCGCCGTGGCGAGTAGCGACCGCGTCGCCCCGCGGGCGACCTACCGCCTGCAGGTCCGCCCCGGGTTCGGCCTCGACGAGGTGGCCGCGCTGGCCCCGTACCTGCGCGACCTGGGCGTCAGCCACGTCTACCTGTCGCCGATCCTCCAGGCGGCGCCCGGGAGCACGCACGGCTACGACGTCGTGGACCACGGGCGCGTCAACGAGGAGCTGGGCGGCGCCGCGGCCCACGCGCGCATGTGCGCCGCCATGGGGGAGGCCGGCCTCGGGCAGGTGATCGACATCGTGCCCAACCACATGTCGGTCGCGACCCACCTCAACCGCTGGTGGTGGGACGTCCTCGAGAACGGGCCCGTCAGCCGCTACGCCGGCTACTTCGACGTGGACTGGAACCCGGTCGAGGAGCGCATGCGCAACAAGGTGCTCCTGCCGGTGCTGGGCGACCGCTACGGGCGGCTGCTCGACGGCGGCGCCCTGCGCGTCGTGCGCGAGGACGGCGAGTTCACCGTGCGCGTCTACGACAAGCTCCTGCCCGTGGCGCTCGGGTCGCTCGCCGAGCCGCTCGGACGGGCGGCGACGCGCGCCGGCTCGAACGCCCTGGCCTTCCTCGTCGACGCGATCACCAGCCTGCCCGAGCCGCATCTGACCGACGGCGAGAGCATGCTGCGCCGCCACCGCGACAAGGCCGTGATCGCCGACCTCCTGGCGCGCCTCTTCCGGGAGGAGCCCGAGGTCGCCCGCGCGGTCGACGAGGTGATCGCCGAGCTGAACGCCGACCCCGAGCAGCTCGACGCGCTGCTCGAGCAGCAGAACTACCGCCTGGCCTTCTGGCGCGCCGCGCGCCACGACCTCGACTATCGGCGGTTCTTCGACATCAACACGCTCGCCGGGCTGCGCATGGCGGAGGAGCGCGTGTTCAAGGACACGCACGCGCTGGTGATCTCCTGGGTGCAGGAGGGCGTGATCGACGGCCTGCGCATCGACCACCCCGACGGGCTGCGCGACCCGGAGGGCTACTTCCGCCGGCTGCGCCAGGCGGCGCCGCGGGCCTGGGTCGTGGCCGAGAAGATCCTCGAGCACGACGAGCCGCTGCCGGAGACGTGGCCGATCGACGGCACGACGGGCTACGAGTTCGCCAACCGCGTCACCGGGCTGTTCGTCGACCCCGAGGGCGAGCCGGCCCTGACCGAGACCTGGGCCTCGTTCGTGGGCGACGTCCCCCACGACGTCACGGCGCTCCTGCGGCGCAAGAAGCGCATGGTCATCCGCGAGCTGTTCTCGGCCGACCTGGGCCGGCTCGTGAACGTGCTCGTGCAGGTGTGCGAGCGCCACCGCCGCTACCGCGACTACACCCGGCCCGAGATGCGCGAGGCGCTCGAGGAGGTCCTGGCCTGCCTGCCGGTCTACCGCACCTACGTGCGCCCGGGCGAGCCGGCGACCGAGCGCGACGTGTCGATCATCCAGCGCGCCGTCGAGGCCGCGCGCGAGGAGCGGCCCGCGCTCGACCCCGACCTGATGTCGTTCCTGCGCAACATCCTCTGCGGCTGGATCCAGGGCGAGCTGGAGCAGGAGCTCGTCCTGCGCGCGCAGCAGCTCTCCGGCGCGGTCATGGCCAAGGGCTTCGAGGACACCGCGCTCTACTGCCACCACCGGCTCGTGGCCCTGAACGAGGTCGGCGGCGACCCGGGCCGCTTCGGCGAGGCGCCGGCCGACTTCCACGCCTGGTGCCAGCGCGTGCAGCAGCGCTGGCCGACGACCATGCTCGGGACCTCGACGCACGACACCAAGCGCAGCGAGGACGTGCGCGCGCGGCTCGCGCTCCTCAGCGAGGTCCCGCGCGCCTGGGAGGCGGCCGTGCGCCGCTGGTCCGAGCTGGCCGAGCGGCACCGCCAGGGCGGGTGGCCCGACCGCGCCATGGAGTACCTGCTCTGGCAGACCTTCTTCGGCGCGTGGCCGCTCTCGGGCGAGCGGCTGGCCGCGTACGTGGAGAAGGCCGCGCGCGAGGCGAAGGTCCACACCTCCTGGACCAACCAGTCGCCCGAGTACGAGGCCGCCCTCAAGGCCTTCGCCCACGGCGTGGCGACGGACCCGGAGATCACGGCCGAGGTGGAGCGCTTCGTCGAGTCGCTGCGCCTGCCGGCCTACGCCACGTCGCTCTCGGCGCTGGCGATCAAGCTCACCGCGCCCGGGGTGCCCGACGTCTACCAGGGCAACGAGGTGTGGGACTACAGCCTCGTCGACCCCGACAACCGCCGGCCGGTCGACTTCGAGCGCCGCCGGCGCCTGGCCGCCGAGCTGCCGCGCCTGTCCGTCGAGGCCGTCATGGCGCGCATGGAGGAGGGAGCGCCGAAGCTGTGGCTGCTCACGCGCGGGCTGGCCCTGCGCGCCCGGCGCCCGGAGTGGTTCGACGGCGCCGCCGGCTACGCGCCCCTCGAGCTCGAGGGCGCCCACGCCGCCCGCGCGGTCGTCTTCGCGCGGGCCGGGCGCGTGATCACCTGCGCGCCGCGCCTGCACGTGGCCGTGGCTCGCGACGGCTGGGGCGACACGGCCCTGCGCCTGCCGCCCGGCGCCTGGCGCGACGTCCTCACCGACGCGCGGCACAAGGGCGGCGCCGCCGTGCGGCTGGAGCAGCTCCTGGCGCGCTTCCCTGTGGCGATCCTCGCCCGGGAGGACGCGTGAGGCCGCGCGTGTGGGCGCCCGCCGCCGCGCGGGTGGAGCTCGACCGGCCCGGGCGCGGGCGCGCGGCGCTCGCCCGGAGCGACAAGGGCTGGTGGGTCGGGGCCGACGACCTCGCGCCCGGGACCGACTACGGCTTCGTGGTCGACGGCGAGGGCCCCTTCCCCGACCCCCGCTCCGCCTGGCAGCCCGACGGCGTGCACGGCCCCTCGCGTGTGGTCGCCCACGCGGCGTTCCGCTGGACCGACGCCGGCTGGCAGCCGCCGCCGCTCGCCGGCGGCGCGGTCTACGAGCTGCACGTGGGCACGTTCACGCCCGAGGGGACGTTCGACGCGGCGATCGCGCGCCTCCCCGACCTCGTGGACCTCGGCGTGACGCACGTCGAGCTCATGCCGGTGGCCGCCTTCCCCGGCGCGCACGGCTGGGGCTACGACGGCGTGGCGTCGTTCGCGGTGCACGCCCCCTACGGCGGGCCTGACGGGCTCAAGCGCCTCGTCGACGCCTGCCACGGCCGCGGCCTCGCCGTGCTGCTCGACGTCGTCTACAACCACCTCGGCCCGGACGGCAACTACCTGGGCCGGTTCGGGCCCTACTTCACCGACCGCTACCGGACGCCCTGGGGGCAGGCGGTGAACCTCGACGGCCCGGGCAGCGACGAGGTCCGCCGCTACATCATCGACAACGCGCTCGGCTGGCTGCGCGACTACCACCTCGACGGCCTGCGGCTCGACGCGGTCCACGCGCTGTTCGACCTCTCGGCGCGGCACGTCCTCGAGGAGCTGGCGGCCGAGGTCGCGGCGCTCGAGGCGCGCCTCGGTCGGCACCTGACGCTCGTCGCCGAGAGCGACCAGAACGACCCGCGGCTCCTGCGGCCGCCCGAGGCGGGCGGCTTCGGCCTGCCGGCGCAGTGGTCGGACGACCTGCACCACGCCCTGCACGCGGCGCTCACGGGCGAGCGCACCGGCTACTACGAGGACTTCGGCCGCCTCGAGCACGTCGCCCGCGCGCTCGAGGGGACGTTCGTCTACGCGGGCGACTACAGCCTGCATCGCGACCGGCGCCACGGGCAGCCGCCCACGGGCTTGCCCGGCTGGCGCTTCGTCACCTGCCTGCAGAACCACGACCAGGTGGGCAACCGCGCCCGCGGCGACCGCCTGGGCCACGGCCTCTCGCCCGACCGCCTGAAGGTCGGCGCGGCGCTGCTGCTCGCCGGGCCGTTCACGCCGCTCCTGTTCCAGGGCGAGGAGTGGGCGGCGTCCGCGCCCTTCCCCTACTTTTGCGACCACCAGGACCCGGCGCTCGCCGCGGCCGTGCGCGAGGGGCGCCGGCGCGAGTTCGCCGCCTTCGGCTGGCGCCCCGAGGACGTCCCCGACCCGCAGGACCCCGCGACGTTCCGCGCGGCCAGGCTCGACTGGGCCGAGCGCGCCCGCGCGCCGCACGCCGAGGTCCTCGCCTGGTACCGGGCGCTGCTGCGGCTACGCCGCGACCGCCCCGACCTGCGCGACGGCCGCCCCGGCGCCACGAGGGCGCGCTTCGACGAGGCGGCCGGCTGGCTGGTGGTCGAGCGCCCGGCGACGACGCTCGCCGTGAACCTCGGCGCCGCGATCGCCAGGGTCCCGCTCGGGCGCGGCGAGCGCCGGGTGGTGCTGTCGTCGCGGGAGTCCGGGGTGGAGGTCGGGGACGAGGGCGTCGTCCTGCCGCCGGACACGGCGACCTTCCTGGTGTGATCGCGCCACCATCCACGCCGGCCCGTGAGCGCCGACCCGTCGGCGAGGAAGAAGCGGACGGGACGGGGCCGCGCCGGTCGAGGCGGCGTCCCCGGGCGCGGTCGGGCAGCGGAGCGCGGCGCACGAGGAGGACGAGCCGCCGCGCATCGCCGTGCTGGCGCTCGTGGGCCTGAAGTGCACGAAGACCGAGGCCGCGAGCTCGTGCGCGAGGCGAGGACCAGTCCGGTCGAGGCGCTGACGGCGGAGGCGCTGCGGATCGTCGGCGACGGCCTGATCGGGCGCGGGGTCGAGCAGGTCGCCTCGGGCGCTCGGTTGGTCAGGGAGGACGCCAGCCGCGGCCGTAGCCGAAAGGATCCGCGCGAAATGATCTCGTGACCTCGCTGTTCATAGTTTTGCATGCTATGCCTCCGCGCGGGGGGACGCAGGCATGGCCGCGCACGGGGACTCTCTCGGAACGCTCCTGGAGCGCTCCATCGCCGAGAACGCGGAACGGGTGGCCGTGAGCTCGGGGGGTGCCGAGCTCACGTACCGGGAGCTCGGCGAGAGATCGCGAGCCGTCGCCGCCGGCCTGCTCGAGCGAGGGCTCGGCGACGACGAGCCGCGTGTGGCGCTCCTCCTCGAGCCCGGGATCGACCTCCTGGTCGCGCTCGTCGCCGTGCTGCGCGCCGGTGCGGCGTACGTCCCCCTCGACCTGTCGAGCCCCCGCGCGCGCCTCGCGCTGATCCTCGGTGACGCGACCCCCGCGCTCGTCATCGCGAGCGCGGCTCGTGTCGAGCTCGCACGCGAGGCAGGCGCGCCCGCGGTCGCCACGCTCGAGCAGCTCTCGCGCGGCGTCGGAGCGGGCCGCGGAACCGACGGGGAGGGCTGCGCTTACGTCATCTACACCTCTGGTTCGACGGGGGTGCCCAAGGGAGTCTCCGTCACGCACAGGAACGTCGTGCGGCTCTTCTCGAGCACCGCGCACTGGTTCCGCTTCGACGCGGACGACGTCGTGCCCCTCTTCCACTCGATCTCCTTCGACTTCTCCGTCTGGGAGGTCTTCTCGGCCCTCCTGCACGGCGGCCGCCTCGTGGTGGTCCCCGAGGCCACGCGGCGCGATCCCGCCGCGCTGTGGGAGCTGCTGCGCCGGGAGCGGGTGACGGTGCTCAACCAGACACCCTCGGCGTTCTTCGCCCTCGCCCAGGAGGACGGGCGGCGCGAGCAGCGCCTCGAGGCGCTCCGGTGCGTCGTCTTCGGCGGCGAGAAGCTGCCCTTCTTCAAGCTGCGGCCCTGGGTCGAGAAGTACGGCGCCAGCGCGCCGCAGCTCATCAACATGTACGGCATCACCGAGACGACGGTGCACGTCACCTACCACCGCATCTCGGCCGACGACGTCCGCGAGGGTCGCCGCAGCCTCATCGGCGAGCCGATCCCCGACCTCGCCCTGCATCTCCTCGACGAGGCGCAGCGACCGGTCGGGCCCGGCGAGGCGGGCGAGCTGTACGTGGGCGGGGCCGGCGTCGCGCGCGGCTACCTGAACCGGCCCGAGCTCACGACCCAGCGCTTCATCGCGAGCCCATTCGGCGAGGGACGGCTCTATCGCACGGGCGACGTGTGCCGCCTCGGCGAGGACGGTCGGATCGAGTATCTCGAGCGGAACGACGCCCAGGTCAAGCTGCGGGGCTTCCGGATCGAGCTCGGAGAGCTCGAGGCAGCGTTGCTGGAGCACCCCGAGGTCCGGCAGGCCACCGCGCGGAAGGTCGGCGAGCAGCTGGTCGCGTGGATCGCGCCCGTCCCCACGGACGAAGCCTCCGTCGCCGCCCACGCGCGCCGGCGCTTGCCGCCTTACATGGTCCCGCGGCTCGTCGCCCTCCCCGCGCTCCCGCTCACGACGAACGGGAAGGCCGACACCGCCGCGCTCGAGCGCCTCGTGGCCTCGCGGCTCCCCGTCCCCGACGAGGGCGCGAGCGAGCTCGAGGCGCTCGTGGCCCGCGTCTTCGCCGAGCAGCTCGGCCTCGAGCGAGTGGGCCTCGACGAGGGGTACTTCGACCTCGGGGGCGACTCGATCCGCGTCCTCGACGTCATCGGCGCGCTCTCGCTCGCGGGGTTCGCCGCGAGCGTCGCCGCCGTCTACGAGGCGCCGACCCCGCGGGCCCTGGCTGCGAAGCTGCGACCGCGCGACGCCGGCGCGAGGGCCTCGATCGCACCGTTCGCGGCGCTGCGGCCCGAGGATCGGGCGAGGCTGCCGGAGGGCGCGTCCGACGCCTACCCGCTCACGGCCCTGCAGCGCGGGATGTTCTACGAGGCGACGCGGACGCCCGGGCGCGGGACCTACCACGACGTCTACTCGTTCCGACTGAACCTGCCGGCGGACCAGGACGTCCTCGCGCGCGCCCTGGCGCTGCTCGTCGAGCGCCACGAGGTCCTCCGCACGTCGTTCCACCTCTCCGGCTTCACGGAGCCGCTCCAGGTCGTCCACCGGGCCGCGGCCGCGCCGCTCTCGTTCGTCGACCTGCGCGACCTGGAGCCGCCGACGCGGGAGGCCGCGGTCCTCGAGGCCGCGGCGCTGCGGCGCACGGTCGACTGGCGAGCGCACGACCACCCGTGCCTCCTCGCCGTGACGCTCTTCGCGCTCGAGGCGGAGCGTTCGCAGCTCCAGCTCGCCTTCCACCACGCGATCCTCGACGGGTGGAGCCTCGCGAGCCTGACGTGCGAGCTCGTGTCGACCTATCGCGCCCTGCTCGCCGGGGGTCCGCCGCCCCCATGGGCGTTGCCGACGACGAGGTTCGCGGACTACGTCGCGCTCGAGCTCGCCGCCGCGCGCGACGCTCGAGCGATCGACTCCTGGCGCGCGCGCCTCGCTCGCGATCACGAGGGGCTGCTCCCGCCGCCGGACGCCACCGCGTCCGGCGGCGGCGTCCCGCGTCCGCCCCGCCGGGCGCTCGCCCATCTGTGCACGGTCGGCTCCTCGACCTCGTCGCTGGTGACCGATCCGCCGGTGCGCGTCTGCGAGGTCGACCTGCCGGACGAGCTCGGCGCGGGGCTCCGCTCGCTCGCGAGCGCCTGGCGCGTCCCGCTCCACGCGCTGCTCCTGGCGGCGCACGTGCGGGTCCTCTCCGTCCTCACCGGGCGCCGACGCGTGCGCACCGGGGTCGTCACGAACGGACGCCCCGAGGTCGCGGGGGCCGACAGGGTCGCCGGCCTGTTCCTGAACGCGCTCCCGGTCGACGTCGCCCTCGCGCCCGCGCAGACCTGGGAGGAGCTCGCCGCCGCCTGCGCCGAGGCGACGCGCGACGTGCTCTCGGAGCGGTGGTTCCCGCTCGCTCGCATCCGCGAGCTGTCCGGTGGGAGCGTCTTCGACTCGGTCTTCAACTTCGTCGAGTTCCACCCCCTCGCGGCCCTCGAGCGCGAGCGCCTGGTGAGCTGGACGGAGAGCGCGTACTTCGAGGCGAACGAGCTCGCCCTCGCGCCCTACTTCATGGTCGATCCGACCGGACGGCTGGTGCTGCGCGTCTACGGCAACGCCGAGCGCTTCGACGAGCCGGCGATCGTCCGTGTCGGCGACCGCTACCGGCGCGCGCTCGAGGCGCTCCCGGCGGCGGGCTCGATCGTGACGGCGTCGCTCCTCGACGAGCACGAGCGCGCCCTCGTGGCGCGCTCGTGGGCCGAGGGGCCCCCGCCGTCTCGCGCGCTCACCGACGTGTCGCTCCGCCTGAGGAGCGCCGCGGCCCGCAGCCCCTCGGCGCTCGCGCTCGCCGAGCCCGGCAGGTCGCTCACGCACGCGGAGCTCGCCGCCGAGGTCGCCGCCGTCAGCGAGGGGCTCCGAGCGCGAGGCGCGCGCGTGGTGGCGGTGCTCCTGGAGCGCTCGATCGCGGCGGTCGTGGCGATCCTCGGGGCGCTCGACGCGGGGGCGGCGTTCGTCCCGATCGACCCCGACGAGCCGGTCGAGCGCGTGAAGCGCCTCCTGGCGGACGCGAACGTCGAGCTCGCGATCACCTCGCCGGCGCACGCGCCCCTCGCCGACGGCGTGCCGGCCGCCTTCATCGAGGACCTCGGCGCGCGCCCTGCGAGCGGTCCTCCGCCGACGGGCTACGACCCCGAGGCCACCGCCTGGATCATCTTCACCTCCGGCTCCTCGGGCGCTCCCAAGGGCGTCGCCGTCACGCGCGCGAACGCGGCGTGGTTCCTGGCCGCGACGTCCGACACCTGGAGCGTCGGCGAGGACGATCGTCAGCTCTCCTCCTTCTCCCCGCGCTTCGACGGGTTCTGCTGCGAGCTGCTCCTGCCGCTCGCGGCCGGGGGGGCGCTCCTCATCTGGCCGCGAGAGGCGCGGCCGCCCGAGGGGGTGACGTCGATCACCATCACCCCCTCGCTCCTCTCGGTCCTCGACCCTGCCGACTTCCCGGCGCTGCGCCTCCTGCACGTGGCCGGCGAGGCGTTCCCTCGCGCGCTCGCCGACACCTGGCTCGCGCGCGGTCGCGAGGTCTGGAACTGCTATGGGCCCACCGAGGGCACGATCTGCGCGACCGTCGGCCGTGTCCGCCCGGACGGTGGCGAGCCGTCGATAGGCGCGCCGCTCCCTGGGGTGCGCATCCGCGTGGTGACGGAGCTGCTCGAGCTCGCGGCGCCCGGCGTCCCCGGAGAGCTGTGGATCGGCGGCGCGGGCGTCGCGCGCGGCTACGTCGGCGACCCGACGAGGACCTCGGCCGCCTTCGTCCGCGATCCGTGGTCGGGGGAGCGGGCCTACCGCACGGGCGACCTCGTGCGCTGGCGCGAGGGCGGACAGCTCGACTTCCTGGGCCGCCGCGACGCCCAGGTCAAGGTCCGGGGGATCAGGATCGAGCTCGGCGAGGTCGAGGCCGCGCTCGCGCGCGCGCCGGGCGTACGGGCCGCCGGGGTGGTCGTCCACGAGGCGACGCTCCTCGCCGCGGTCACGGGTGACGACGTCGACGTCGCCTCGGTCGCCGCGTACGCCGCGCGCGAGCTGCCCGCTGCGCTCCGGCCTGGCGCCATCTTCTCCCTCGACGCGCTCCCGTTCGACGTGAGCGGCAAGCTCGCGCGGCGCGAGCTCCACGCCGCGCTCGCGGCGCGCCACGCCGGGCGCCCGCTCACGACGCGTCCGCCGCGCTCGGCGCTGGAGCACGCGGTGGCGAGCGTCATGGCCGAGGTGCTCGGGCGCGAGCCGGCGAGCGTCACCGAGGCCTTCCTCGACCTCGGCGGCGACTCGCTCCGCGCGCTCGACCTCCTCCTCCGCCTGGAGCGCCGCTTCGGCGCGCGGCTCGGCATGGCGGCGCTGCGAGAGGGCGGCTCGGTGGAGCGCCTCGCCGCGCGGATCGAGGAGGGGCCGAGGACCGCGCTCCTCCCGCTCTCGGACGGCGCCGGAGCGCCGATCTTCCTCGTCCACCCCGCGATCCGCACCGTGCTCTGCTACCGCGACCTCGCGCGGCAGCTCGCGCGCGCCGGGACGCCGGTGGTCGGGATCGAGTGGCCCGGCGGCGACGAGCCTCGGACCATGGAGGACCTCGCGGCGCGGTACGTCGCGGAGCTGATCCGCGCCCACCCGCGTGGTCCCTACAGGCTCGGAGGCTGGTCCGCCGGCGGGACGATCGCGTTCGAGATGGCCGCGCAGCTCGAGGCCGCGGGGCTGGAGGTGGAGCTCGTGGGGCTGCTCGACAGCCGACCGTTCTCGAGCGCGGGTCAGCAGCGGCTCGCGGCGCGGCTCGAGGACGAGCGGGCGGCGGCGCTCGCGCTGGTCCTGCGGGTCGTCGAACGCATGTCCGGACGCCCGCTCGGCCTCTCGCTCGGGGACCTCTCCCGCGAGGACGACGCCGCAATGTTCGAGCGCGCCTGCCGTGCCTGCCTGGCCCAGGACGCGCTGCCTCGCGACACCGGCCTCGCGTGGCTCCAGCGCTTCACGGCCGAGGTCCAGTCGATCGGTCACCTGATGCGAGGCCACGTCACCAAGCGCGTGCGCGCACCCGTCGTGCTCGTGGCCGCCCGTGACGACGTGGCGATGGAGGGGCTCGGCGCGTTCGGCGACCCGGACCCGTCGCTCGGGTGGGAGCCCTTCTGCGATCGACTCGAGCGTCACGTGGTCGCGGGGTCGCACGAGACCATGCTCTTCCCGCCGGACGAGGTCACCCGGGTCCTCGCCGGCGCCCTGGCGCGCCGCCGCCTGGGGGTGCCGACCGGCTGATCGGTCGCGCAGACCCCGACGCGTGCCGCGACCTTCGTCGACGGACTCCGGGCCGACGTCCAGCCCCGGCACCATGCTCCGGGCGCCAGCCGAAGACGATCCACTGGCTCCGTCCCTCGAGGTCCTCCCTCGCAAGCGGGCTTGATGCCACGTCGCACCAGGAGCGCCCGGTGACCGGCCCGCCCGACCCACGGGACACGGCCGTCCCATCGCGCCCCCCCTCGCGGGGGTTGTGACGGCAGCCCGTTCGCAAGCCTCCCGGCTGCCCCCATGGGGGCACGGAGGAGCCGGTGCGCGCCGAGGAGAGCAGCAGCAGCAGCGCCGAGTCGCGAGCGCCGATCGCGGTCGAGGGGCAGAGCTGCTGGCGCCGGCCGCCGGCGCGCCGCGTGAGCTTCCTCGTCGACGGGCAGGCGTACTACCGCGCCTTCGAGGCGGCCCTGCAGCAGGCCGAGCGGCAGGTGCTGATCCTCGGCTGGGACTTCCACCGCCAGACGCGGCTGACGCCCGACGCCCCGGGGGCCGCCGGCGAGCGCGAGCTGGCGCAGGTCCTGCGCGAGGTCGTCGAGCGCCGCCCCGCGCTCGAGGTGCTCGTCCTCGACTGGGACTTCGCCATGCTCTACGTGCTCGAGCGCGAGCCGCTGCCGCGGCTGCAGCTCGACTGGTACCGGCGGCGCCGCATGCGCCGCCACCTCGACGGCGACCACCCCACCGGGGCCTCCCACCACCAGAAGATCGTCGTGATCGACGACGCCGTGGCCTTCTGCGGCGGCCTCGACCTGACGATCCGCCGCTGGGACACGCGCGAGCACGCCGCCGTCGACCCGTGCCGCGTCGACCCGGCCGGCAAGCCCTACGGGCCGTTCCACGACGTGCAGGTGATGGTCGACGGCCCGGCGGCCGCCGCCCTGGGCGACCAGGCGCGCGAGCGCTGGCGCCGGGCGACGGGCGAGCGGGTGGCGCGCCCGCGCCGCCGCGGCGGCGGTGACCCGTGGCCGGCCGACGTGGTGCCTGACGTCACCGACGTCCACGTGGCGATCGCCCGCACGGAGCCGCCCTGGCGGGGGCGGCCGGCCGTGCACGAGATCGAGCGCCTGTTCCTCGCCGCGGTCGCGTCGGCGCGCCGCTGGATCTACATCGAGCAGCAGTACTTCAGCTCCGACGCCGTCGGCGACGCCCTGGCCCGCCGCCTCCAGGAGGCGGAGGGGCCCGAGGTGATCATCGTCGCCCCGTGCTCGTGCCCGCACTGGCTCGAGGAGACCGCGCTGGGCGTCCTGCGCGCGCGCCTCCTCCGGCGCCTGCGGGCCGCCGACGTCCACGGGCGGCTGCGCGCGCTGTTCCCGGTCGTGCCCGCGCCGGAGGACGGCGAGCGCGTGCCGGTGCAGGTCCACGCCAAGGTGCTCGTCGTCGACGACGACCACGCCCACGTCGGCTCGGCGAACCTCAACAACCGCGGCATGGGCCTCGACACCGAGTGCGACCTGGCCCTCGACGCGGCCGACGACCCGCACGCGCGCCCGGCGATCGCGCGCCTCCGCGACGGCCTCCTCGCCGAGCACCTGGGCGCGTCCGTCGAGGAGGTCGCGGCCGTCCGGCGCGAGACCGGGTCGCTCCTGGCCGTGCTCGAGCGCCTGGGCGGCCGCGAGCGCACGCTCGTGCCCATCCCCGACCACCTCGAGCCCTGGGTCGACGAGATGCTCCCCGACCAGGCGCTCCTGGACCCGACCGGGCCCTACGAGGCGGGCAAGCTGGTCGACCACCTGGTCTCCGACCAGGCGGCCCCCGTGGCCCGCCGCCCGGTGGCGCGGGCGGTCGCCGTCCTGGCCGCGCTCCTGGCCCTCGGGATCGCCTGGCAGTGGACGCCGCTGCGCGACCTGGCCGATCCGGAGCGGATCCTGGCGTGGGCCCGCCCGCTCAGGGCCAGCGTGTGGGGGCCGCCGCTGGCCGCGGTCGCCTTCACGCTGGCGAGCCTCGTGCTCGTGCCGATCACGGCCATGACGGTCGCCATGGCCCTCCTCTTCGGCCCGTGGACCGGCTGGGTGTGCTCCCTGCTCGCCTGCCTGGCCAGCGCCGCGGCCGGCTTCGGGATCGGGCGCGTCGTCTGGCGCGACTCCGTGCGCTGGCTCACCGGCCCGCGCCTGGACCGGCTGTCGAAGAAGCTCTCCGAGCACGGCTTCATCACCGTGGCCACGGTGCGCCTGGTGCCGGTGGCGCCGTTCACGGTCGTGAACCTGGTCGCGGGCTCGTCGCACCTGCGGCTGCGCGACTTCATGCTCGGCACGCTCGTGGCCATGGCGCCGGGCCTGCTCGCCATGTCGTTCGTCGCGCACCGGGTCGCGTCGGCCGTCGAGCGCCCTTCGCCCGTGACGATCGGCGCGGCCGTGGGGCTCCTGCTCGTGCTCGTCCTGGCGGGGCGCTGGGTGAAGCGCAAGCTCGCCCCCGGCGACGAGGAGCCCGACGAGGAGGTCGAGTCACCGGCGCGCGAGCCCGAGCAGGCGCCCGCCGTGCACCACGCCGCCGCCAGCTAGCCAGGGGGTCATGGTCCGCATCGCGACCTACAACGTGCACCGGTGCATCGGCGCCGACGGGCGCTACGACGCCGACCGCGTCGCCGCCGTGATCCGCGAGCTCGACGCCGACGTCGTGGGCCTGCAGGAGGTCGACGCGCGCTACCACCTCGAGAACGACCTCGACCAGATCGAGTACCTGCAGGAGGCCACCGGGATGACCGCCGTGGCCGGCCCCACGCTCACCAACCACCGCGGCTACTACGGCAACGCCCTGCTCACCCGTCACCCGGTGCTCGACGCGCGCCACGTCGACCTGAGCTGGGCGAGGCGCGAGAAGCGCGGCGCGCTCGACGTGGAGCTCGACTGCGAGGGCGCGCCGGTGCGCGTGATCGTCACCCACTTCGGCCTGCGCGGGGCCGAGCGGCGCGAGCAGGTGCGCGGGATCCTGTCGCTGGTCGAGCAGGGCCGCGCGGCCCCGCTGGCCGTCGTCGGCGACTTCAACGAGTGGTCGTTCATCAACCGGACCGTGCGCGTCCTCGACGGCGCGCTCGGCGCCTCGGCCGCCGTGCGCAGCTTCCCCAGCCGCTGGCCGCTCCTGTCGCTCGACCGCGTGTGGGTGCGCCCGCGCGCGGCGCTCGAGGCGGTGTGGGCGCACATGAGCCCGCTGGCGCTCGTCGCGTCCGACCACCTGCCGGTCGTCGGCCGCCTCGCGGCGAGCTGGGTCCAGGCCGTGGCGTGAGGGCGCACGGGGCCCTATCGTGCGCGCCATGAAGCTCCAACCGACCGCCGCCCTGGTCCTCCTCGCCGTCGGCTGCTCCTCCGCGCCCCCGCCGCCGCCCCGCACGGGCGAGCCGGTCTCAGGCACGCTGGACGACGTCCCCGCGTCGGCGCTCCAGGGCCTCGACCCGCGGCCCTGGTCCTGCCCGCCGGGCACGTGGACGAAGGGGCAGCGGTTCGCCTACGAGGTGCGCGCCCAGGAGGGCGGTCGAGTCGTCGACGCGGACGCCGCGCCGGGCGTCGCGCCCCCCACGCTCGTCCGGAGGTGCCGCTTCGACTACGAGGTCACGGAGGCGGGCGACGCCGTGACGCGGCTGCGCGTCACCCTCTCGCACCTGGAGCAGGCCGGACCGGAGGCCGAGCCGCTCGAGGGCCTGGCGGCGCTCGTCGGCCACTCGTTCCTGCTCCTGCTCGATGCCCGCGGCGCGCCGGAGCCGGTCAGCCTGCACGGACCGGTGATCGAGCGCTGCTTCGGGAAGGAGGCGGCGCTCACGGGCGCGGGCCTGGGCGCCGCGGCCGCGGGCCTGCTCATGGCCGCCCGCGAGCCGTTCCACGCGGTCCCCCGGGGGCGCGCGCTCGCCCCCGGCGACCGCTGGGGCGACCACGAGCGGGGCCTCGTCTACCGCTACCTCGGCCGCGAGCCAGACGATACGGTCCGCGTGCGCGTCGAGCTCCTCGAGGACGAGCGCGCCCCGCGCGGCGAGTGGCTCGCCGGGCCAGGCGCCCTGCTGCGCCTCTCGGCGGCCGGCGCCACGCTCGAGCAGCCCGACGCGCGCTGGGTCTACCGCGAGGAGGGCCCCTCCCCGGGCGCCCGCATCGAGCGCGCGGGGAGCGCGGGGGTCAGCCTCCTGTCCGCCCCGGCGAGGTAGGCGCGAGCCGCGCCCGCGCCTCGACCACCCGCGCGCGCGCCTCCTCGGGCGTCGCGCCGAGCGCGGTCAGGTGGCCCATCTTGCGCCCGGGGCGCGGGACGAGCTTGCCGTAGAGGTGCAGCTTCACCTCGGGCAGGGCCAGGGCGGCCGCCCAGTCGGGCTCGCCCGGCTGCCAGGCGTCGCCGAGGAGGTTGGCCATGGCGGCCGGGCGCAGGAGCTCGGTCGAGCCGAGCGGCAGGCCGCAGATCGCGCGCAGCTGCTGCTCGAACTGGCTGGTCACGCAGGCGTCGAAGGTCAGGTGCCCCGAGTTGTGCGGGCGCGGGGCCAGCTCGTTGACGAGCAGGCGCCCGTCGCGCGTGACGAACAGCTCGACGCACAGGACGCCCACGACGTCGAGGAGCTCGAGGACCGTGCGGGCCAGCGCCACGGCCTCGTCGACCAGCGCCGCGCTCACGGGCGCGGGCGCCACCGAGACGTCGAGGATGTGGTTGGCGTGGTCGTTGGCGATCACCCCGTAGTGCGCGAACGCGCCGCCGACGCCGCGCGCGGCGACCACGGACACCTCGCGCTCGAAGTCGACGAACGCCTCGAGCACCGCGTCCTCGACGCCGAGCCGCTCCCAGGCGGCGGCCGCGTCCTCGGGGCGCGCGACCTTCACCTGGCCCTTGCCGTCGTAGCCCCAGCCCGCCGTCTTGAGCACGGCCGGGCAGCCCAGGGTCGCCAGCGCCGCCTCGAGGTCGGCCAGGCTCCGGACGCGCGCCCAGGGCGCCAGCGGCAGGCCGGCCTCGCTGAGGAACTCCTTCTCGCGCCCGCGGTGCTGCGTCGTGTGCAGCACCGCGCCGCTCGGGCGCACGGGCGCGTGCTCGGCGGCCACCTGCGCCGTGCGCGCGGGGACGTTCTCGAACTCGAAGGTGACGACGCTCACCTGCCGCGCGAAGCGGGCCACGGCCTCGAGGTCCTCGTAGGGCGCCTTGACCTCCAGGTCGGCCACCTGCCCCGTCGGCGTGTCGTCGTCGGGCGAGAGCGTATGCACCCGGTAGCCCATGCGCCGCGCCGCGATCGCGAACATGCGCCCGAGCTGGCCGCTGCCGAGGACGCCGACGGTCGCGCCGGGGAGGATCGGCGGGCTCACGGCGTCCGCCCCGGCGGCGGCAGCGTCTCGCCGAGGACCCGCTCGGTCTCCGCCGCCCGCCAGCGGCGCAGGGCCTCGCGCAGGGCGGGCCGCTGCGCGCCCAGGATGCTCACGGCGAGGAGCGCCGCGTTGACCGCGCCGGCCCGTCCGATCGCCAGCGTGCCCACGGGCACGCCGGCGGGCATCTGCACGATCGACAGGAGCGAGTCGAGGCCGCTCAGGGCCTGGCTCTGCACGGGCACGCCGAGGACCGGCAGGACCGTGTGGGCCGACACCATGCCGGGCAGGTGCGCCGCGCCGCCGGCGCCGGCGATGATCACCTGGAGCCCGCGCGCCTCGGCCTGCTGGGCGTACTCCGCCAGCCACAGCGGCGTCCGGTGGGCCGAGACCACCCGCGTCTCGCGCGGCACGTCGAAGCGCGCGAGGGTCTCGTCGGCGTGGCGCATCGTCTCCCAGTCGGACGTGCTGCCCATGATGATCCCCACGTGGGGCGCGGCGTCTGTCACACTCCGAGGTTACCCCGTCCGGGTGAGGCGGGGGGAACCTTCGGCCCCGTGCCGGCGTGTGCCGGGAGGAGCCCCCAGATGCGTCGCGCCTGCCCGTTCCTGATCCTCCTCCTCCTGGCCCTCACGCCGACCGCCCGCGCGGAGGTCGCCCCCGAGCACCGGGCCACGATCGAGTTCCGCCTGCTCGAGCGCGCGACGGTCTTCACCTCGGACGCGGTCGGCTATGGCGGCGACACGCCCGCGACCGTCCACGCGCTGCGCCTGCTCGTCGGCCGGCCGGACGCGCGCGCGGTCCTCCTCGACCTCGCCCGCGCCGCTCGCCACCCCGCCGGGCGGCTCTTCGCGCTCGCGGGGCTGCGGGTGGTCGACCCCGTGGCGTTCGGCCGCGAGGCCAAGGCGATCCGCCGGGCGGGCGGCGAGGTGCGCTCGATCCAGGGCTGCTTCGGGACCTCGGCCTCCGTCGAGGCGTGCGTCGACGCGCTGGAGCAGGGCGCGCTGGCGCGGGCCCTCTGCCGACCCGAGCGACCGACCCCCACGCTGACCGTCGACGCCGCCTGCGCCCTCCTCCTGGGCGAGGGCGCGGGGCAGCTCGACGCGGTCCGCGCCCTCGCCGCCCACGGCGCCACGGCCGTCCCGCCCCTCCGCGAGGCGCTCCGCGACCCGTCGCCTCGCCGTCGCGCCGCGGCGGCGTGGGCGTTCGAGGGCCTCGGCCACCACGCCGTGGCCGCCTTGCCCGAGCTCGTCACCTGCCTCGAGGACCCCGACGACGCGGTCGCGAGCCACGCGCTCGACGCCCTCGGCCACCTCGGCCCGTGGCTCGTCGACCACGCTGCGGCGCTGCACGCCGTCGTCGCGCGCGCCGCGCTCCCGCCGCGCCGCCTGGTGCGCGCCCTGTGGCGGCTCCACGACCTCGTCCGCGCCCACTGCCTCCTCGAGCCGGACCGGCTGCCGGCCTTCGTGCGCCCCGTCGCTCCCGCGC
Source organism: Planctomycetota bacterium (assembly GCA_019636275.1). Lineage (GTDB taxonomy): Bacteria > Planctomycetota > J058 > J058 > J058 > JAMLIC01. Next base: position 84,580 of record JAHBXY010000001.1, read on the forward strand.
GGGAGGGCGAGGACGACGAAGCCGCCGAGGACGAGGACGACCTGTTCGAGATGAGCCCGCGCTACGCGCTGGCCGGGATCCCCCCGAAGGCGGTCGAGGTCCTGGCGCGCGCGCTCGGCGACCCCGAGGACCACGTGCGTGACGCCGTGCGTGACGCGCTCGAGCGCTGGGCCGAGGGCGCGCCCGCGATCGAGGCCCTCCTCCGGGCGCTCGAGGACTCGCCCCAGGTCACCCGGCGGCGGATCGTCCAGGTCCTGGGCGTGGTCGGCCGGCGCCCCGACGACCGGCCGCCCGTCGTGGACGCGCTCCGCCGCCTGCTCGAGCGTGACGAGGACGAGATGGTGCGTGTCTTCTCCGAGGAGGCGCTCGAGGCCCTCACGGGCGAGCGGCCGGCCGCGAGAGACGACTCGGGCGACGAGTAGCGGCGCGAGCGACCGCGACCACCGCCGGTGGGGTCGCCGCGACGAGGTCCGCTGAGCTCACGTGGAGGAGAGCGACATGGGGTCGAGGAAGATCATGCTGAGCGCGGCCGCGCTGGCCCTCGCCGGGTGCGCGGCGCCCCGCACGGTGGTCACGCGGTCGCCGGCGGCGGACCCGTACGTCGTCGACGCGCGAGCCGGCGAGGCCGACCGCGAGGCCGCGGCGCCGCGAGTGCCGGGCTGGACCGACTCGCGCCACGCGGACGAGGTCGCCGCGGTCGCCCAGGGCGCGCGGGTCGAGGTCGGCGCCGACGCCGTCTCCGTGCGCGGGCCCGCGGCGGAGGTCGACGCGGCGGCGGCCTTCCTGCACGATCGGGCGCGCTTCCAGGGGCGCGCGGTCCGGCTCGACGTCGCCCAGGCGCGCGTGCGCCCGAGGAGCCTGCAGTTCGACGCGCTCGACCGGATCGAGGGCGGGGCGGCGGCGGCGGTGGTCCCCGGCCGCCAGGCGGCGGAGCTGCTGGCTGCGGGGACGCCGTTCGCGACCGGCGCGCTCACGGCCGGGGACGGGGAGCGCCGGCACGCGCACGTGGCGCACGCCGAGCGGTCGTACGTCGACGCCCAGCCGCACGACGGTCCGCCGAACGTCGCCCTGGCGCACCTGGGCCAGGTGTGGACGGCGCGGCCGAGCCTCGCCGGCGCGGGCGCGCTCCTCGTGCTCGACTGGACGCAGGAGCGCTCGGTGCCGGCGGGCGACTGGCCGGCGCTGCGCGTCGTCGCCGGAACTCGGTCCCTCGACGTGGAGCTGCCGGCTTTGGTCCACCAGCGCGCGGCCGGCCGGTTCGTCCTGCGCGAGGGCGAGGCGCTCGTCATCGCGCAGGCCCTCCCCGACGCGCCCGGCGAGGTCCTCCTCACGGTCGTCCGCTGGGCGGCGGCGCCGCCGCCCGGCGCCTGATCCTCCAGTCTCTGGCGCCGCTCGCGCGCGGGCAGGCGTGAGAGCACCGCGCGACGGTCGAGCACAGGCCTCTCGAGCGCGCGACGACGTTCACCGCGATCGGCTTCGGCGCCGTCGAGGCCCTGCGGCTGCTGATGGACCCGCCATCGGCGCCCGCGCCGCGCACCTGCGCCAGAGCTCGCGGGCGATTGACCGCGCTCACCGCTTGATCTGCGAGCGAAGCGAGCAGATCGAGCGGTAGCGCCATCCCCGAGCGGAGGCCGCGTAGCGGCCGGAGCGAGGGCGACAGGTGCCTCACTGCGGATCGGAGCATCGAGCCGCGCGCCCGGACCTGGACATCAGAACAAGCGACGGCCGCTGTGAGGGGGGCTGGAACCCATGCCTCCTCCCGTGCGTGAGTGAGGAGCCGGAGGCACCATGCGCCGCCTCACCATCGCCCTCGTCGTCCTCGTCGTCGCTGGCCCGGTCGCCCGGGGTCAGGCGGTCGGGGCGCCGCATCGCGAGACGGTCGAGTTCCGGGTGCTCGAGCGGACGCGCACGTTCATGTCCGCGGCCGTCGGTGACGGCGGCGAGACGCCCGCCGCCGTCCACGCCCTGCGCCTACTCCTGGCCCGCCCCGACGCCGCCGCGGCGCTGACCGACGTCCTCGAGCGCGCCCGGCACCCGGCCGGGCGGCTGTTCGCGCTGGCCGGCCTGCGCGCCGTGGACCCGACCGCGTTCGCCCGCGCGGTCGACGGCCTCCGGGGCAGCGACGAGCCGATCTCGTTCCTGGACGGGTGCATCGAGTCCCGGACGACGGTCGGCGCGGCGGTCGAGGCGCTCGCGGCGGGCAACCTCGCCGACGTCCTCTGCGGCCGCGTCGAGGTCCGGCTCCGGCCGCGGCTCGAGCTCGAGGAGGCCTGCGCCCGGCTGGCGGAGGGCGGCGAGTCGCGCCTGGTCATCGATGCGCTCGTCGCGCACGGTCCGGCCGCCGTCCCGGCGCTGCGGGAGGCCCTGCGCGCCGGCCCCGCGCCCGCGCAGGCCGGCGCGGCGGCCGCCTGCGAGCGGCTGGGCCCGGTCGCCCGGGACGCGCTGCCCGAGCTCCTGGCGCTCGTCGAGGCGGCCGACGACGACGTGGGGCTCGGCGCGCTGGACGCCGTGAGCGCCCTCTCCTGCTGGGCCGTGGAGCAGGGGGTGCCCGCGCTCCGCCGGACCCTGGAGCGCGCGGCGCTGCCGCCGGCGCGGCTCGTGCGGACGGTCTCGCTGCTCGAGCACCTCGTGCGCGGCCTGGGCCTGCTCGAGCCGGCCCCGCCGCCGCCCTGGGTCCGCCGCACCGAGCACGAGGACGGCGAGGCGACCTACGCGCTCGTCCACCTGCCGGCGACCACGATCGCCGCCCTGGCGCGAGCGCTCGGCGACGACGACGCGGAGGTCGGGGAGGACGCGGCCAACATCCTCGGCCGCGCCGCGGGCCCGGCGGCGTTCGAGCCCGCGCGCGCCGTGCTCGACGATCCGCGCCCGCTGGCGCGCGAGGGGGCGCTCACGGTCCTCGCCGAGCTCGCCCTCTCCCACGCCGGCCTGCGCCCGGCAGCGACGGCGGCGCTCACCTGGCACGGCGCGCGCGACCCGGACGAGCGCGTGCGCGCGCACGCCCGGGACCTGCTCGAGCTGTTCGAGGACGACTGACGGCTCAGGCCGTCGGCCGCCACTCCCGCGGCTTCACCCGCCGCTCCCCGTGGAACGTCTCACCGCTGGCGGCCATCTCCCGCAGGAGCGGCGCCGGCGCGAAGCGCATCCCGTGCTGCGCCTCGAGCCGCTCGAGCCGGCTCACGACCTCGCGCGCGCCGAGCGCGTCGACGACGCGGAACGGCCCGCCGCGGAAGGGCGGGAAGCCCAGGCCGAAGATCGCGCCGATGTCGCCGTCGCGGGCGCTGCGCAGGATCCCCTCCTCGAAGCAGCGCACGGCCTCGTTGACGAGCAGCAGCGTGCAGCGCCAGGCCACGTCCTCGCCCGCGTGGTGCTTGTCGGGCTTCGCCCCGAACAGGTCGTAGACGGTCGGGTCGACGGGCCGCTTGTCGCCCTTGCCCTTGTCGACGTCGTAGCGGTAGAAGCCCTTGCCGCTCTTGCGCCCGAGCCGCCCGTCCTTGATCAGCCGCTCGGCGCCCGTGACCGGCGCCATGCGCTCGCCGAACGCCTCGTGCAGGATGTGGCCGACCTTCTCGCCGACGTCGATCCCGACCTCGTCCATGAGCGTGATCGGGCCGACCGGGAAGCCGAAGTCGAGCAGGGCCTCGTCGATCGCCTCGATCGCGTAGCCCTCCGAGAGGAGGCGCGAGGCCTCGTTCATGTAGGGGGCCAGGATCCGCGTCGTGTAGAAGCCCGGGCCGTCCATGACGACGATCACCGTCTTGCCCTGCTTCTTGCCCAGCTCGACGCAGGTCGCCGTGGCCCAGGGGGCGGTCTTGTCGGTGACGATGATCTCGAGGAGCGGCATCTTCTCGACCGGCGAGAAGTAGTGCATGCCGAGCACCGTCTCCGGGTGCGCGCTGGCCTCGGCGATCTTCGCGATCGGCAGCGACGACGTGTTCGAGGCGAACACGGTCGTGGCCCCGGCGACGGCCTCGACCTCGCGCACGATCCGGCGCTTGAGCTCGAGGTCCTCGAACACCGCCTCGATCACCACGTCGGCGTTCTTGAACCCGTGGTAGGTCGTCGTGCCCGAGACGCGCGCCATGAGCCGGTCGCGCTCGAGCACCGTGATCCGGCGGCGCTTGAGCTGCCCGTCGAACAGCGCGCGCACCTTCGCCAGGCCCCGGCCGACCGCCTGGTGGTCGCGGTCGCGCAGGCGCACCTGCAGCTTCGCCTGCTGCGCCGTGACGCACGCGATCCCCTGGCCCATGAGGCCGCAGCCGAGGACGCCGACCTTGGCCACGGGGCGCGGCTCGACGGGCTCGTCGGTGCCCTTGTCCTTCTTCAGCGCCTGCGTGGCGAAGTAGATCCCCATGAGCTGGCGCGCCTCGGGGCTGACGACGAGCTGCCCGAAGGCCTCGGCCTCGGCCTCGAGGCCGGCGCGCAGCCCGCGCTCGAGCCCGACGCGCACGACGTCGAGGATCCGCTCGGCGGCCGGGTAGTTGCCGCGCGTCTTCTTCAGCGTCTCCTCGCGGGCGCGGTCGAAGAGGACCTTGCGCCCGAGCGGGTTCTTCTCCAGGCCGAGCTCCGTGAGCCCCTCGGCCGAGAAGAGCTCGCGCAGCCGCGCGCCGAAGCCCGGCTTGCTCGCCTTGCGGCCCTCGCCCGAGATCAGCTTCTTCGCCCGCGCGATCGCCACGTCGACGACGATCGCCGCCGGCACGACCTCGTCGACGAGGCCCAGCTTGAGCGCGCGCCGCCCGTCGAGCTGGCGGCCCGTGAGCATGAGGTCGAGCGACGAGGCGACGCCGACCAGCCGCGGCAGCCGCTGCGTGCCGCCGGCGCCGGGGAGCAGGCCCAGCTGCACCTCGGGCAGGCCGAGCTTCGTCCGCCGGTCGTCGCTGGCGACGCGCTCGCGGCAGGCCAGCGCCAGCTCGAGCCCACCGCCGAGGCAGGCCCCGTGGATCGCGGCCACGATCGGCGCGCGGAAGCCCTCGAGCTTGTCCATGGCCGCCTGGCCCTTGCGCGAGAGCGCCGCGGCGGCGGCGGCCGTCTTCGCCCCCTCGAGCATGCCGATGTCGGCGCCGGCCACGAACGAGTCGGGCTTGCCCGAGGCGAACACGACCGCCTTGACGCGCGGGTCGCGGTCGAGCGCCTCGAACGTGCGCGCGAACGTCTCCTCGAAGTCGGCCTTGAGCGTGTTCACCGGCTCGCCCGGCACGTCCATCCGCACGACGGCCACGCCGTCGTCGCGCACCTCGACCGTCAGCGCCTCCGCGGCCACCTGCTCCTCCATCATCGTCGTGCTCATCGCGCCGCCTCCAGGACGAACGCCGACCCGAGCCCGCCCGCCGCGCAGGCGGTGCACAGGGCCAGCCCGCCGCCGCGCCGCTTCAGCTCGCGCAGGGTCTGCGTGAGCTGCCGCGCGCCGGTGGCCGCGAACGGGTGCCCGATCGCGATCGAGCCGCCGCTGACGTTGAACCGCTCCATGTCGACCTCGCCCAGCGGGGCCGCGCGCCCGAGCTTCTCCTCGGCGAACCTCTTGCTCCCGAAGGCCTGCAGGTTCGACAGCACCTGCGCGGCGAAGGCCTCGTGCATGTCGACGAGGGTCAGGTCCTTCAGCTTGACCCCGGCGCGATCGAGCGCCTTCGGCGTCGCGTAGGCCGGCCCCATGAGCATCTGCCCGTCGGGGTCGAGGGCCGCGAAGGCGAAGCTGCGGATCGTGCCGAGCACCTCGAGCCCCTCGGCGCGGGCCTTCTCCTCCGACATGAGGAGCACGGCGGCCGCGCCGTCGGTGAGGGGCGAGCTGTTGCCCGCCGTGATCGTCCCGTGGCGCCGGTCGAACGCCGGCTTGAGCTTGCCGTAGCTCGACGGGTCCGAGTCGCGCCGGATCACGTTGTCCTCGACGACGGCGTCGTACTTCGGCGGCACGTAGACCGGCGTGACCTCCTCGGCGAAGCGGCCGTCGGCCCAGGCGGCGGCCGCCCGGGCGTGGCTGCGGTGCGCGATCGCGTCCTGGTCCTCGCGGGAGATGCGGTTCTCCTTGGCCATCTTCTCGGCGCTCTCGCCCATCGTCAGGCCGGTCGACGGCTCCGTGGGCGAGGGCGGCTCGGGCAGGAGGTCCGCGGGCGAGAGGCCCTGGAAGGCCTTGAGCCGCTCCGGGACGCTGCGCGCCTTCGAGGCCAGGAGCAGCGCCTTCTGCAGGCGGCGCGTGACCGTGATCGGCACGACGCTGGCGCTGTCGGCGCCGCCGGCGATCCCGCAGTCGATCTGGCCGACCTGGATGGCCTCGGCGACGCTCGCCGCCGCCTGGTAGCTGGTGGCGCAGGCGCGCGAGACGCTGAACGCCTCGATGTCGCGCGGCAGCTCGGCCCCGAGGACGATCTCGCGCGCGATGTTCGGCGCGTTGACCGACGGCACGACCTGCCCGAACACGAGCTGCTGCACCGCGTGCGGGGGGACCCCGCTGCGCTCGAGCAGCTCGCGCACGACGATCCGCCCCAGGTCCAGGGCCGTCATGTCCTGATAGGCCGAGGCCTGCTTGCAGAACGGGGTGCGTAGGCCGGCCACGATGGCCACCCGGGACTTCGCCATGGCTCCTCCTTACGCGACGCGTTATGCCATGACGCGCTGCGAAACGGAAGGGGCCCAAGGCGGCTCAGTCCCGCGCGGTGACGCGCTGCCGCGCGATCGCCTCGCGCCCACGCCCGTCGCGGGCCTGGACGACGACGACGGCCTGGTCGGGCGCCACGGTGAGGGCTGCCCTGAAGGGGCCCGGGTCGACGGTCCAGCTCAGGTCACCGACCGTCAGGAGGACGGGGCCCTCGGCCTCGACCACGCCGCTCAGCGTGACGGTTCCGCCGGGCGCCGGCGCAGGCGCCGCCTCGAGCCGGACGAGCGGCGGCCTCGCGTGGACGATCGGCGGCGACGCCGGGCCCCGCGACCAGGCGAGAACGCCGAGCAGCGCGGCCAGCGCCCCGACGACGGCGGGGCCCCGGCGCCCGGCGTTCAGGTCCTTGGCATCTCTGACGATCACTCGCGGTGCGCCACAGCCGAGGGTCGGACAGCCGTCACCCGCGCACTCGGCGTGGAGCACGGCCGTGCACGAGACGCAGGCGACCAGCGGCGCCGGGCCGCCGAGGGCGTCATGGCAGTAGGGGCAGCGCTGGGCGGGGTCGAGCCGGACGGGGAGCCCGGGGCGCCGGGCGATCACCCGGCCGTCGACCACCCTGACGAAGCGCGGCGGGCGAGTCATCGGCGGACGACCTCCGTCCAACACAACGATCGACGGCCCGACCTTCTTGGGTCGGTCGGAACCCCGGGCCGGCCCGAGGCGTGGACGCTTCGGGAGTCACCGAGGAGGTCGCCGTGAGCCCGGTCGCCCTGCCCGGGGGGGAGCCCCCCCCGCCGCCCGCGCGCTCTGCGCCGCGCCGCGGGCCGCGACGGCTCCTGCGGGACCGCTTCGCGCCTCCGGCCTGGGCGGGCAAGCGCGGGCCCGCCGCCTGGCTGGCGCGGACGCGCGCCTGGCTCGAGGCCAGCCCGGGCTACGCGTTCGCCGCGTTCCTGCACCTCCTGGTCGTGGTCCTGCTGTCGTTCGTCTCGGTCGCCGTGGCCGTGCACGACCGCGTCGCGCGCCCCGTCGAGGTGCGCCTCGTCGCGCAGTCGGACGTGGAGCTGGTCGTCGCCGACGACGTGCCGCGCGCCCTCGACGACGTCGCCCCGCCCGAGCTCGACATGCACGCCGAGGTCGACACGAACGACCCCTTCCAGGAGGCGCTCGGCAACGCGATCGGGCACCTCACGGACGCGGCCTCGTCGGGGTTCGGTCTGGCGGGCGGCGGCGGCGGCGGGCGCGGCGGCGACCGCGACGGCGTCGGCGGGGCGTCGCGCGCCAGCGACGGCGCCCTGCGGGCCGGGCTCGACTGGCTGGCGCGGCATCAGTCGCCCGACGGCGGCTGGAACAACCTCCCCAACGACCACCCGCTCAGCGGCCGGATCAGCTCGACCGGCCACTCCGGCGTCACGGCGCTGGTCCTCCTCTGCTTCCTGTGCGCCGGCGAGGGGCCGCACGAGGGCCCGTTCGCGGAGCAGGTCGCGCGCGGGCTCGCCTGGCTCGTGCGCGACGTCGGCGTCGACGGCGCCGTCGGGCGGCGGTTCAGCGGCTACGAGCAGTCGGTGGGCGTCCTGGCCCTCGCCGAGGCGCAGGGGCGGTTCCCCTCGCCCGAGGTCGACTCGGCCCTGCGCCGGGCCGTGGCCTGCCTCGAGGCGGCGCAGGACCCGGTCGGCGGCGGCTGGCGCTACCGGCCGCGCGACAAGGCCGACACCAGCGTGACCTGCTGGGCGGCGCTGGGGCTCAAGGCCGCCGAGCACGTCGGGGTGCGAGTCGACGCGACGACCTGGGCCGGGATGAAGACGCTCGTCGAGGCGGTGTCGCTCGACGACGGCACGACCACCTACATGGCCGGCTACAACCGGATCGGCGACGGCATGATCGCCTCGGGCCTGTTCCTCCGCCTCGCCCTGGGCGAGCCCGCGACCACCCCGCGCAACGAGGCCGCGGCCCTGCTCACCGCCCGGATCGCCGACCGTCCGCGCCACGACGCCTACGCCACCTACTACGCGGCCCTGGCCATGTACCAGGTCGGCGGGCCGGCCTGGCGCGAGTTCAACCCGAAGGTCCGCGACGCGGCGGTCGCGGCGCAGACGGGCGGCACGAACTGCGAGCGCGGGTCGTGGGACCGGGGCGGGCCGTGGACCTACAACAGCGTCGTGCTGAGCACGGCCTTCAACGTGCTCACGCTCGAGACCTACTACCGCTACCTGCCGGCCGGCTCGACGGCGCATCGGCCGCTCCTCGGCCGCGCGCCCGAGACGCCGGGCGAGCGCCACCTGGCGCGAGCGGGGGAGCTGCTCGCGGCCGCGCCCGAGCGGGCGGCCGGGGTGCTCCTGGCGGTCGAGGCCGCCTGCGACGAGGCCCTGGCCGCGCTCGAGGCCGAGGGGGCCGCCGACCTCGCCGAGCGGGCGCGCGCCGCCAAGGTCCTGGCGGCGGCGCGCGCGGGCGACGTGACGGCCGCGCTGGCGCGGTCGGGCGAGTACCTCGCGGCGCTCCCGGCGCGCGCCGCCCCCGACGAGGCGGTCCTCCAGGCGCGCTGGGCGGCGGCGCTCGAGCGCGCCGGCGAGCTGGCCCGTCGCGCCGGCGAGGACGCCACGCCCGAGGCGGAGCGCGAGCGGCTCGAGCTCGAGCTCGCGGGCCTCGAGCACCTCCTGCGCGAGGACGCCGAGCGGCGCGCCGGCCGCCACGCCGAGGCCGTGCGCGCGGCGACGGCCGAGCTGGGCCGCCTGCGCCAGCGGCTGACGCTGCGCCGCTCCCCCGACGAGGCGATCGCCGAGGCGCAGGTCCGGCTGGGGGCGCCAGCCGGTCCGGCGGACGCCGACGAGGTCCTGCTCCTGCACGCCGTCGTCGCGCGCGCGCAGCGCGCCTTCGCCGGGCCAGCGCGCTCGCAGCCGTCGGCGCTCGACCGGGCGGAGCGGGACCTGGCCTGGGTGCGCGGCCGCGTCGCCGGCGAGCGCCTCGCGCCCGACGAGCGCCGGCGGCTGGTCGAGGCCGCGCGCCGGGCCGAGCTGCACCGGCTGGGCGCGCTCCAGGCCCTCGGCCGGCACCGCGACGTGCTCGCCGAGCTCGAGCGCCTGCGGCCTGCGCTCCCGGCGGCGGCGGCCGAGGCGCTCGAGCGCTCGTCGCTCGTGTGGCTCCTCCAGGCGGGCGAGGCCCGGCCCGAGGAGGAGGCGCGGCTCGTCGACCTGGTCCTGGCGGGGCCCCTGACGGCGGCCGAGGGCGAGCGGGCCTCGGCCTGGCTGGCCGTGGGCGAGCTGGTCCTCGCGCGCGGCCGCGCGGCCGAGGCGGCCGGCTGCGCGGCGCGCGCCCTCGAGGCGGCCGGCTCGCCCGAGGACGCGGCGCGCGCGCGGCTCCTGCGCGCCCGCGCGGCCCTGGCCTCGGGCGACGTCGATGCGGCCGAGGGCGACGTCACCGCGCTCGAGCGCGACGGGCTGAGCGACCGCGTCGACGTGCGCCTGGCCCGCTGCGCCGTCCTGCGCGCGCGCGGGCAGCACGACCTCGCCCTGACCCGCTACCAGGAGGTCGTCCGCGCCCTCGACGGCGCGCGCCCGGCCCCCTGGTGGGAGGCGGTCGAGGCGATCGCGCACACCTACGTGGAGAAGGGCGACGTCCCGCAGGCCCGCCGGTTCCTCGACGACCTGCGCCGCCGCGACCCCACGTTCGGCGGCGACGCGGCGCGCGCGCGGCGCCTCGTGGCGCTCATGGGGCGGCTGGACGCGCTGCGGTAGCTCCTCCGGAAGCGCAGCGACCCCGCCTGGGTGAGGCGGGGTCGCGCGCGGAAGGAAGGAGGAAGGGAGTCTCGTTTGAGCTCTCGCGCGGCGGCCGGTGGGTGCTCCTTGGCTCGGGTTCGTGGCTGCTGCGCGTCGCTCGACGGGGAACCTCCAGTGCGAGGCGCGTGCCCGACGCAAGTCGCGCGAGTTCGTCGAGCCCGGCGCGCGTGTCACCCGGAACTGGAAGAGGGTCGCGAGACGCTGCGACGAGGGCTCGGCCTTGTCCTCAGGAAGCACAGCGACCCCGCCTGGGTGAGGCGGGGTCGCGCGCGGAAGGAAGGAGGAAGGGAGTCTCGTTTGAACTCTCGCGCGGCGGCCGGTGGGTGCTCCTTGGCTCGGGTTCGTGGCTGCTGCGCGTCGCTCGACGGGGAACCTCCAGTGCGAGTCGCGTGCCCGGCGCAAGTCGCGCGCGTTCGTCGAGCCCGGCGCGCGTGTCACCCGGAACTGGAAGAGGGTCGCGAGACGCTGCGACGAGGGTCCGAGCTGGCCGTCCGGAAGCACGACGACCCCGCCTGGGTGAGGCGGGGTCGCGCGCGGAAGGAAGGAGGAAGGGAGTCTCGTTTGAGCTCTCGCGCGGCTGCCGGCTGGTGCTCCTTGGCTCGGGTTCGTGGCTGCCGCGCGTCGCTCGACGGGGAACCTCCAGTGCGAGGGGCGTGCCGGTCGCAAGTCACGCGAGTTCGTCGAGCCCGGCGCGCGTGTCACCCGGAACTGGAAGAGGGTCGCGAGACGCTGCGACGAGGGCTCGGCTCTGGCCGTCCGGAAGCACGACGACCCCGCCTGGGTGAGGCGGGGTCGCGCGCGGAAGGAAGGAGGAAGGGAGTCTCGTTTGAGCTCTCGCGCGGCTGCCGGTGGGGGTGCTCCTTGGCTCGGGTTCGTGGCTGCTGCGCGTCGCTCGACGGGGAACCGACAGTGCGAGGCGCGTGCCCGGCGCAAGTCGCGCGCGTTCGTCGAGCCCGGCGCGCGTGTCACCCGGAACTGGAAGAGGGTCGCGAGACGCTGCGACGAGGGCTCGGCCCGGCCGCCCGGAAGCCCAGCGCCCTCCGCCCGGGAGGCCTCGCGGCTTCGCCGCCATGCAGATCAACGTCCTCGTGGCGGCGAGCTGACGCGAGTAAACGCGTCGTTCTCGATCAAGATGGAGAGAGGACCATCCAGATGAGCCCTGCGACCCGGCAAAGACTGCGCCTGTCCGGAGGCACCGAGTTGTCCTTTCTCACGGCAGGCGAGGCGTCCAGGCCCGCCGTGCTGCTCCTCCATGGAACCCCGCAGTCAGCGCGATACTTTCGAGACGTCGTACCGTAGCTGGCGCGAGCCGCCCACGTGGTGGCGCCCGATCTGCCTGGCTTTGGCGAGTCCGAGGTCTTGCGGACGGCGTCGTTTCCTGCCTACGGCCAGGCCATTTCGGAGCTGCTGGACCGGCTCGCGATCGGGCCCCGCTACATCTACCTGCATGATTTCGGCGCTCCGGTGGGTCTCCACATTGCCATGCAGGCGCCAGAACGAGTTCTGGGCCTGATCGTCCAGAACGGCAACGCGCATCGAACGGGGTTGGGGCCGCAATGGGGCCCCGTGCTGGCTCATGGGTCCCAGCCGAACCCGGAGAACGAGGCGGCGGCCACCGCGCATCTGACCTTCGAGGGCATGCGCGACACGTATCTCCGCGGTGTTCCGTCGGACGTGGCTGCGCGCATCCCGGCGGAGAGCTGGGAGGACGACTGGCGGGTGATGCAGTTGCCCGGGCGCATGGACAAGGAGCGAGCGCTCATTGCGGACTATGCGCGCTACGTCGGGCGGTTCGACGCCGTCGCCGACTATCTCGAGCGCCGACAACCGCCTGCCCTGATGATCTGGGGGCGGCACGAGCCATTCTTCGAGCTCGCAGAGATCCTGTCATGGCTGGAGGACCTGCCGAGGATGGAAGCCCACATCCTCGACGGCGGTCACATGCTGCTCGAGACGCACGCGGCCGAGGCCGCGTCGCTCATGGTCGATTTCATCGAGCGCACCCAACGCGCAGCGGCCACAGCCGGCACGTGAGAGCGCTGGTCACCTGCGGCGATGCCGTCCGGAAGCGCAGCGACCCCGGCCAGCAAGGCCAGGGTCGCGCGCGGAAGGAAGGGAGGAAGGGAGTCTCGTTTGAGCTCTCGCGCCGCGGCCGGTGGGTGCTCCTTGGCTCGGGTTCGTGGCTGCTGCGCGTCGCTCGACGGGGGAACCTCCAGTGCGAGTCGCGTGCCCGGCGCAAGTCGCGCGCGTTCGTCGAGGGCCGCGCGCGTGTCACCCGGAACTGGAAGAGGGTCGCGAGACGCTGCGTCGAGGGCTCGGCCTGGCCGTCCGGAAGCACGACGACCCCGCCTGGGTGAGGCGGGGTCGCGCGCGGAAGGAAGGAGGAAGGGAGTCTCGTTTGAGCTCTCGCGCGGCGGCGGGTGGGTGCTCCTTGGCTCGGGTTCGTGGCTGCTGCGCGTCGCTCGACGGGGAACCTCCAGTGCGAGGCGCGTGCCGGTCGGAAGTCACGCGAGATCGTCGAGGCCCGGCGCGCGTGTCACCGGAACTGGAGGAGGGTCGCGAGACGCTGCGACGAGGGGGCCGACCAGGCCGTCCGGAAGCACAGCGACCCCGCCTCGTGAGGCGGGGTCGCGCGCGGAAGGAAGGAGGAAGGGAGTCTCGTTTGAGCTCTCGCGCGGCGGCCGGTGGGTGCTCCTTTGGCTCGGGTTCGTGGCTGCTGCGCGTCGCTCGACGGGGAACTCCCAGTGCGAGGGGCGTGCCGGTCGCAAGTCGCGACCGCACGTTGGCCCCGGTCTCGCGTGTCACCCGGAACCTGAAGACGGGCTCGTTTTCGTCCGACCAGGCGCGCTAACCTCTTGTGGCGCAGACGCCGGCCGGTCCGACCCAAGAAACCGGCCGCGTCGGGCGTTCCCCCCCGCGACGCCGCGAGGGGGCCGGGTGAGCGGGACATGAGCGGCGAGCAGCCCTGGATCCACGACGTCCTCGAGCGCTGGGAGGGGCCGCTCCTCCGCTACACGCGCTCGATCACGGGCGACCTGGAGACCGCGCGCGACGTGGTGCAGGACGCGTTCCTGCGCCTGTGCGCGCAGCCGCGGGAGCGGGTCGAAGCCCGCGTCGCGGAGTGGCTGTTCACCGTGTGCCGCCACCGGGCCCTCGACCTCCGGCGGAAGGAGGGACGGATGACCGAGCTCCCACCCGCGACGCTGGCCGCAGCCGCCAGCGCCGAGCCCGCGCCGACGGCCGTGGCCGAGGGACGCGACCTCCTGGCGCTCGTCGACGGCCTGCCACCCGGGCAGGCCGAGGTCGTGCGCCTGAGGTTCCAGGAGGGCCTCTCCTACAAGGAGATCGCCGCCGTGACCGGCCACTCCGTGGGCAACGTGGGCTTCCTGCTGCACACGGCGCTCAAGGGGCTGCGCGCGCGCGCGCAGGCGACCGAGCAGGTGGAGGGGTGCGCGCCATGATCGACCACGACGACCCGCGGCTGACCGCCTACGCGCTGGGCGAGCTGGCGCCGACCGAGCGCGCCGCCTTCGAGGCGCTCCTGAACTACGACCCCGCCGCCCGGGCGGAGGTCGAGGCGATCCGCGACCTCGGCGCCGCGCTCGCCGGCCGGCTGGCCACGGTCGAGCGGCCGCGCCTGTCGGAGGTGCAGCGCGGACGGGTGGCGCGGGCCGCCGCGGCGAGCGGGGCGTCGCGCTCGCCAGGACGGCTCGCGTGGGTCGCCGCCCTCGTCGCCGTCCTCGGGGCGAGCTCGATCCATCAGCGGTTCCGGAGCGGGCTCGAGGGCGCCTTCGACGCCGGCACCGACGAGATCGAGACGCGCATCACGAGCAAGATCGGCGGCGACGAGCGGCCGCGGGAACGCTACGTCCCGACGTTCCTCACCGAGGAAGAGAAGACCGCCCGCCTCCTCGTTCATGGACGTCCAGACGACGAGGTGCGCCTCGATCACTTCACGACGATCGCCGACCCCAGAAGCCAGCGGATCCGGGAGCTCCTCGATGTGGAGTTCTCCGGCGAGAGCCGGGACCAAGGACTTCGCCGCAACGATCCGTCGTTCGTGCGCCTGAACGCGCTGACGGGACCGCCGACGCCTCGCGGCGAGCACGCCCGCGCGAACGACAACACCTTCGTGCCGGCGGCCGACCAGCCGCTGTCGACCTTCGCCATCGACGTGGACACGGCCTCCTACTCGCTCGTGCGCCGCCATCTCCGGCGCCAGGGCGCGCTCCCGCCGCCGGACGTCGTCCGCATCGAGGAGCTGCTGAACGCCTTCGTCTACGACCTGGCGCCGCCGACGGGCGAACACCCGTTCGCGGCGCACGTCGAGGCGGCGGGCTGCCCCTGGGCGCCGGGACGCCGGCTCGTGCGCGTGGCGCTCAAGGGGCGCGACGTCGACCTGGACCGCCGACCCCGGGCGAACCTGGTGTTCCTGATCGACGTGTCGGGCTCCATGGCGCCCGCGGACCGGCTGCCGCTCGTGAAGCAGGCGCTGGCGCTGCTCGTGGCCCAGCTCCGCCCCGACGACCGCGTGGCGATCGTGGTCTACGCCGGGGCGTCGGGCCTCGTGCTCGACTCGACGCCGCTCTCGCGCCGGGCCGAGGTGTTGGCCGCCCTCGAGCGGCTCGAGGCGGGCGGCTCGACCAACGGCGGGGCCGGGATCCAGCTCGCGTACGACGTGGCCGCGCGGCACTTCGTCGAGGGCGGCGTGAACCGCGTCGTCCTGTGCAGCGACGGCGACTGGAACGTGGGCGTCCAGCGCCCCGCCGACCTCGAGGCGCTGATCGCCGAGAAGGCGCGCGGCAACGTGTTCCTCACCGTCCTGGGCTTCGGGATGGGCGGCTACCGCGACGCGACGCTCGAGCGGCTCGCGGATCGGGGCAACGGCCACTACGCCTACGTCGACACCCTGGCCGAGGCGCGGCGGGTCCTCGTCGACCAGCTGCAGGGGACGCTGGTGACGATCGCCAAGGACGTGAAGGTCCAGGTGGCGTTCGACCCGGCGCGCGTGACGGCCTGGCGGCTGATCGGCTACGAGAACCGCCTCCTGGCCGCGCGCGACTTCGACGACGACCGCAAGGACGCGGGCGAGCTCGGGGCCGGTCACGCGGTGACGGCGCTCTACGAGGTCGAGCCG
This sequence comes from Planctomycetota bacterium, assembly GCA_019636275.1. Lineage (GTDB taxonomy): Bacteria > Planctomycetota > J058 > J058 > J058 > JAMLIC01. Next base: position 100,076 of record JAHBXY010000001.1, read on the forward strand.
GCGCCCGGCGCGGCGCCGGGCCCGCTCCTCACCCTGCGCCTGCGCTACAAGGAGCCCGAGGGCCAGGCGAGCCGGCTGCTCGAGGCGGCCTTCGCCGACGACGGCCGCGCGTTTGACCGGGCCTCGGCGGACCTGCGCTTCGCGGCCGCGGTCGCGGCATTCGGCATGGTGCTGCGCGAGTCGCCGCACCGCGGCGCGAGCACGCTGGCGCTCGTCGAGGACCTGGCCGGCGGCGCGCTCGGCCGCGACCCGCACGGCCAGCGCTCGGAGTTCCTCGACCTGGTGCGGCTCGCGCGTCGCGGGCAGTAGGTCGTCCGGAAGCACAGCGACCCCGCCTGGGTGAGGCGGGGTCGCGCGCGGAAGGAAGGGAGGAAGGGAGTCTCGATTGAGCTCTCGCGCGGCCGCCGTCTGGTGCTCCTTGGCTCGGGTTCGTGGCTGCTGCGCGTCGCTCGACGGGGAACCTCCAGTGCGAGGCGAGTGCCAGGCGCAAGTCACGCGAGTTCGTCGATCCCGGCGCGCGTGTCACCCGGAACTGGAAGACGGTCGCGAGACGCTGCGACGAGGGTCCGACCAGGCCGTCCGGAAGCACTGCGACCCCGCCTGGTGAGGCGGGGTCGCGCGCGGAAGGAAGGGAGGAAGGGAGTCTCGTTTGAGCTCTCGCGCGGCGGCCGGTGGGTGCTCCTTGGCTCGGGTTCGTGGCTGCTGCGCGTCGCTCGACGGGGAACCTCCAGTGCGAGGCGCGTGCCGGTTGGAAGTCGCGCGAGTTCGTCGAGGCCCGGCGCGCGTGTCACCGGAACTGGAAGAGGGTCGCGAGACGCTGCGACGAGGGTCCGACCAGGCCGTCCGGAAGCACGACGACCCCGCCTGGGTGAGGCGGGGTCGCGCGCGGAAGGAAGGAGGAAGGGAGTCTCGTTTGAGCTCTCGCGCGGCTGCCGGTGGGGGTGCTCCTTGGCTCGGGTTCGTGGCTGCTGCGCGTCGCTCGACGGGGAACCGACAGTGCGAGGCGCGTGCCCGGCGCAAGTCGCGCGCGTTCGTCGAGGGCGTGCGCGCGTGTCACCCGGAACTTGAAGAGGGTCGCGAGACGCTGCGACGAGGGCTCCGCCTGGTCCTCCGGAAGCACGACGACCCCGCCTGGGTGAGGCGGGGTCGCGCGCGGAAGGAAGGAGGAAGGGAGTCTCGTTTGAGCTCTCGCGCGGCCGCCGTCTGGTGCTCCTTGGCTCGGGTTCGTGGCTGCTGCGCGTCGCTCGACGGGGGCCCGTAGTGCGAGGCGCGTGCCGATCACAAGTCGAGCAAGGCCGGAGAGCGTGTCACCCGGAACTGGAAGAGGAGCGCACGGTGCGAGACGGTCGGCCACCCGGCCGAGAGCTAACGAGCGGCTCCGCGCGGAGCCGACCGCACCATGGCCCAGTCCCGCACGAGCGACCCGTCGTCGGTCAGCGCGAGCAGGGCCCCCCGGTGCTCGGCCGCGCGCGCGGCGTCGCCCTGCACCTCCGCGGCGACCGCCAGGAGGCCGTGCGCCAGGCGCAGCCGACGACGCACCGAGCGCTCGCCCCAGGGCCCGGCGCGCGCCGCGTCGAGGAGCGGCCCGGCCGGCGCCTGGCCGAGGAGCACGCGCGCCAGGTCGGCCTCGAAGCCCTCCAGGCGATCGACGTTGGCCTCTTCGCCCAGCGCCGTGAGCCACAGCCGCGGCAGCGGCCACGCAGGCGCGCGGCCGAGGGCCACGTGCAGGTCGCGGCAGCCGTCCACGACCTCGCCCGCGAGCGCGCGGTGGACGCCGCGCGCGAGGTGCGCGCCGACCTCGCCATCAGCGCGGTCGACGGCCAGGTCGAGGTCGGCCAGACCGCCGGCCAGGTCGCCCGCGAGGACGCGCAGGCGCCCGCGGACCTCGCGCGGCCACACGGCGAGAGGCGCCGCGCGGACGGCGCGCTCGGCGGCCTCGAGCGCGCGGGCCAGGTCGCCCTGGCAGCGGCGGACGCGCGCCCGGAGGGTCCAGGCCTCGGCGCTCTCGTCGCCCGTGAGGGCGGCCAGCGCGTCGGGCCACGCCTCGCGCGCCGCGTGGGCCAGGGCGCGGACGTGCGAGCCAGCAACAGGACCCTCGCGGTCAGGCTCGAGAACGGCGCGGAGGTGCAGGTCGGCCTCGAGCCCCTCGCCGCGCGCCTCGTGCGCGAGCGCCACCGCCAGGCGCACGGCCGGGTCGTGCGTGGCCTGGGCGAGGGCCGCGGGCGTGACCTGGTGTCGGGACGGCTCGAGCCAGCCGTCGGCGAGGTCGAGCTGCACGGGGAGGTCGTCGCCGGGCGCGAGCTCGGGGACCCAGGCGGCCAGCTCGACGCGCGGGCTCGACCGCGGAAGAGCCGTGAGCGACAGGACCGCGAAGACGGCGAGCCCCAGGCTCACGTAGAGCGCCTCGGGTGCGGGCCCCAGCGCGGCCACGAGGGCCGCGAGCAGCCCCAGGCCGACGCGCCACGCGAGCGCCCAGCGGCCCGGAGCCCGCGGCGCGCTCGGCGGCGCGACCCCTCGAGCGGCGGCCGGCGGCGCGACCCTCGTCGGTGCCGGAGGGTCCTCCGCGGCGACCAGCCGGGACCAGGGGACCGTGAAGAAGAGCCCGACCAGGCCCACGGCCAGGACGCCCACGCCGAGGGCGGAGAGGAGCGGGAGGTCGGGGCGGGGGAGCAGGACGAGGACGAGGCCCAGCCCGCACAGGAGCAGCGAAGGAGCCCCCTCCGTCGCCACGGTCTGGAGCTCTCGCCGGAGCTCCCAGCCGAAGGCCAGGCCGATCAGGCCCAGCGCGCCGAGGACGAACGCCGCCCAGCCCGCGTCGGAGACCGCGCCTGACCCCTGGAGCCCGCAGGCGAGGCCGGCGAGGGCCACGAGCGCGGCGGTCCCCAGCGGCCGGGCGAGCGGGAGCGCAGGCCGTCCAACAGGCGGAGACGGCCCGCGTGCCCGCACGACCACGCGCACCGGCGCCTTGCGGCAGGCCAGCGTCGGGCAGCCGCCGTGGGTCGCGAGGCACTCGGCGTGCACGACGGTGCGGCAGCCCGCGCACGTCCGCGCGTCGGCGCCCGCCGGGGCGTGGCAGTAGGCGCAGCGGACCTGCGAGGTCGGGCGGGGCTCCACACGGGCGAGCGTAGTCCTGGCTACGATCGATCGCCATGCCCCAGGTGAGCGTGATCACCCCCTGCTACGCCGCCGAGCGCACGCTGCCGGCGACGCTCGCCTGCGTCCTCGGCCAGCGCACGGCGCGCGCGCTCGAGGTGATCGTCGTCGACGACGGCTCGCCCGACGGCTCGCTCGAGGTCGCCCGCGCCTGGGCCGCGCGCGACGAGCGCGTGCGCGTGATCGGCAAGGCCAACGGCGGCGAGGCCAGCGCGCTCAACGTCGGCTGGCGCGAGGCGCGGGGCGACTACGTGGCGATCGTCGAGGCCGACGTCGAGCCGTCGCCCGACTGGCTGGAGATCTGCCTGGGCGTCCTCGAGCGCGAGCCCGACGCGTGGGGCGCGGGCGGCTACCTCGAGACGCCGCGGGAGGACCCGTGGATCGCGCGCCTGGCCGGCTACGAGGTCGAGCACAAGCTGGCGACGGCGCCGCGGGACGCGCGGCACCTGACCTCGGCCAACGTCGTCTACCGGCGCGCGGCCTTCGACCTCGCCGGCCCGTTCGACGAGCGCCTGGTCAACGCCAGCCTCGACTCGGTGTTCAACGCGCGCCTCGTGCGCGCGGGCAAGCGCCTCGTCCACGAGCCCAGGGCGCGCGCGCGGCACCACTACAAGACCACGCTCCTGGGCTTCCTGCGCCGCCACTGGGCCTACGCGCGCTACCGCGTGCACAACGACGCGCTCGACCTCTACCCGGCCGACCGCGCCCTCGCCGCCCACGTGGCGCTCGCCGCCCTGGGCGCCATGGCCCTGGCGCTGACCCCGCTCTTCTGGCTCCTGCCGCCGCCCTTCGCCGCGCTCGTCCTCGCCGGCCCGGCGCTGCTGGCGCTCGCGGCCCTGCTCCAGGTGCCGCGCGCCGTGCGCTTCGCCCTGGAGCGCCGCGACCCGGCGGCCCTGCTCCTGCCGCCGGTGCTCGTCGTGCGCAACGCCGTCGGCGCCGTCGGCTACGGCGTGGGCGCCGTGCGGAAGGCGCTGGGCGGGATCTGATCCCGCTGCAGCACGACCACCCGCGCGTCGACCTTGAGCACCTGTACGCCGCCCGCGAGCTCGACCAGCGGCGCGGGCCACCACGTGTGCCCGCACACGACGAGCGGCGGGCGGGGGACGCCCGCGCCCACGAGGGCGCCGCGCACGTCGGGGTTGCCGCGCAGGTGAGCGCCGTCGGGCCCGGCCGCGTCCGGGCCCTCGTGGAGGACCAGGACGTCGACATCCTCGAGCAGCAGCGCCTCGACCTTGCCCAGGAACGTGGCCGCGTCCTGCCGGTTGAGGCGGTCGGGGTTGCCGACGATCCCGGCGACCCCGCCGACGCGCAGGCCGTCGAGGGCGTGCGCCTCGCCGTCGAGCACGTGGACGCCGACGCGGTCCCGGGGGGCGAGCACGTCGTGGTTGCCGAGGACCCCGGCGACCCAGCGGAAGCGCCCGGCGAAGGCCGCCCAGACCGCCGCGACGTCGCCCGCGCCGCCGCGGCGCTTCAGGTCGGGCACCGTGTAGAGGTCGCCCGCCAGGAGGACACCGGTCCGCTCGGGCCGCGGCAGGTCGCCCCGCTCGGCGAGGCCGACCAGCCGCTCGGCGAGCGCCTCGCCGGCCAGGCGCGGCGGGTAGGGACCCACCGGGACCTCGAGCGCCTGGAGGTCGGCCGCGGCGACGATCGCGTCGAGGCCCTCGGGGAGCCGGTCGACCGCGGCCCGGTGCACCGGGTAGCTGATCGCCTCGATCCGCCCGCGCCCGGCCGCGTTGAGGACCGGCAGGGCGTCGAAGGGGGTCGGGTCGACGGCCAGGATGCGCACGGCTCAGCCCTCCCCGCCAGGGTGGAACGGGTGGCCGGTGACGGGTCGAGGCGCTCGCGCTGTCATCCATCCGTGCTTGAAGGTGCCTGATGATGAACCTCGCGACCGAGCCCTACCTGCAGCAGGTCGACGCCTGGCCCCGGGCGGGGCGCCACATCCTGGCGCAGTTCGACGAGCAGTCCGTCGTCGTCTACCAGGCCTATCGCCCGTCGATCGGCCGCGCGGCGGCCGTGGACGGTCGCCTCGGTGGCGGCGGCTTCAGCCTCGGTCGCATGAGCTGGATCAAGCCCAACTTCCTGTGGATGGCCTACCGCTCGGGCTGGGGCACCAAGCCGGACCAGGAGGTACCAACGCTGCGTGATGCGCTCGCGAGGGGCGGGCGATTGGAGATGTCCCGGGCTGGCGTGAGCTGTCCCGCTCCGCCCGTCCCCATCGCTCGCTTGGGCCGGTCGGCGTGAGGTCGCGGACTGGAACGGCTGGCTCCCGCGGGACGCGGTGAGTCGTGGCCCAGTTCGTGACCCCGCGCGAGCGCGTCTACCCGCTGGCCGACCGCGCCGCGGCTCGCCGCCTCGGACTCGACGATCCGCCGACTCCGGGAAGTTGAAAAGCGTGTGAACGACACCTGCCGGCCGACCGTTTGGCACGCAAGCACTTGCGCCGATCCAAGGCGATGGCTCGGCCGTTGCAGGTGGGTCGCCCGGAAGAGGCGAGCGGCGGATGAGTCCATCCCGTAACACCGTCGGTGGTTGGCTTGTGGTCACCCTGGCCCTCGTGGTCGGCGTGGTCGGGCTCGGCCTGCTCCTGGGTGACGGCGACGGCAAGGCCGACCCGCGCCAGGGCGGCCGGGGTGGCCCGACCCCCGAGGCGCCGGTCGTGCCGCTCGACCCTCCCTCCGCCCAGGCCCGAGGCCAGGACGGCGCGGCGCTCACCAACCGGCAGCCCGCCGGCGCGGTCGACCCGGCCGGGGCCGACGACGGGGCCGGCCTCGACCTGAGCCACGACGAGATCCGCGCCCGCCTCGCCGCCGGCGAGCCCGGCATGGAGCTCCTTGCCGCGCGCCTGCCCGAGCACGGGCAGCCCGCGCCGCTCACGCCGCGCTGGGACGTCGGCGACGAGTGGGTCGTCGAGACCTGGTACCTCCAGGCGCAGGCGCACGGCGACGAGTGGATCGGGCCGGCGGTGTGGCGCTTCCGCGTCGAGCGCGAGGTCGGGTTCCGCGACGAGCCCTGCCTCGAGGTCACCGTCACCCGCGCCGACGAGCCGCAGGTCCCGCCGGTCACGCTGTGGATCGCCCGCGGCGGCCACCTCGCCGGCGTCGAGACGACCGTCACCCAGCAGGGCAAGAGCCAGCGCGCCCTCCACGTGATTCCGCGCGGCGAGACGCCCGAGGCCAGCCGCGCGCCGCTCACGTCGGCGCCCGTGCGCCTGCCGCCGCCGGGCGCCGCCGCCCGGCACGCGCCGGCCGGCCTGCCGTTCGACCTCCTGGGCGCCGCGCCGCCCGAGGCCGCCGCGCACCTCCGCGCCGACGGCCCCACCCTGGACATCGAGTTCCGAGACCCGCTCGACGGCACGACCGTCCGCCAGCGCTGGGCCCCCGGGGACCTGCGCTGGCCCGTGGTCTCCCGCACGGAGACGACGCTCTCGCTCCGGCGCTGACCAAGAAGTTCGCCACAAGAGAACGACCATGAAGCGACTGATCACCCCCGGCGTGGCCGGGCTGGCCCTGACGATCCTCTTCTCCGCCGCCGCCGCCGGCCGCGAGATCGACCTCGGCGACGTGCGCATCACCGCGCCCGGCGATCGCGAGGGCCGCGCGGCGATCACGCCGTGGTCCGGCCAGTGGTGGCCCATGTCCTCGGGCAAGCTGGCGCTCGGCTGGAACGGCACGGGCAACGACTTCACCTACGACCCGGCCACGAAGCAGTACCGCCGGGCGGCCACGCAGAAGCCGGCCGGCGACCTGTCGCCCTTCCTCAAGTTCGACGAGTGGCGCCGCCTCGTCACCGGCACCGACCCGGGCTCGGCGCTCGTCGAGCTGCACGGCCAGGGCAGCTTCCGCCACCACGTCCACGGCGACGAGAAGGAGCGCCTCGACCGCGAGGGGGTCTCCTACTCGTGGTGGGGCCACTGCAACGGCTGGTGCGCGGCGGCCATCCTCGAGAAGGAGCCGATCGGCCCGGTCGAGGCGCGCGGCGTGCGCTTCGAGGTCGCCGACCTCAAGGGGATCCTCAGCGAGTGCCACTACGGCGTCGAGAGCGACTTCACCGGCCGCCGCTACGACGCGCCGTCGGCCGCCGTGCGCGACTCGCGCGAGACCGGCAAGCGCCTGCTCGCCGCGCTGAACGGCAACCAGCCGGCGCCGGTGGCGGAGTACGTCGCCTGGTACGAGAAGGCCTACTCGACGACGCTCTCGCCCACGGTGCGCCAGTCGATCCGCCCGAGCGACTTCAAGGCGCAGCTCGAGTACTACGAGACCTGGTGCGCCGACCGCTTCGATGCGGCATACGCCGACCTCGCGCCGCACGTGTTCCACCAGATCCTCGAGGCGGTGATCGGCCAGCGCCGCCTGTCGCTCGTGTTCGACATCGACGCGGGCGCCGAGGTGTGGAACCACCCGGCCTACGCCTACAGCTCGTCGATCGAGCGCGTGCGCACGTTCACCGAGGGCAACGCCCAGCGCACCGAGTGGCGCGCGCGGACGGTCGTGACCTACGCGACCGACGGCGTGTCGGAGTCGATCCTGGGCGTCGAGGCGTTCACGCGCACCTACACCTACACGCTGATCACGGACGCCGCCGGCAAGCCGATCGGCGGCGCGTGGACCGGCGCCAGCGTCGACGACCACCCGGACTTCGCCTGGCTGCCGACGTTCAACTCGGCCAGCGCCGACTCGAGCGAGAACCCGCGCATGCCGTTCGGACAGGTGACGGAGCTCCTGGCCGTCGATCACCTGGCGACGACGGCCCGCGCGTTCGACCTCGAGGCGCACGGCGTGGCGGCGAGCAGCCGGCGCGCGGCCGGCAACACGACCACCTGGGAGCAGCCGCTCGCCGTGCAGGGCGACGCGACGCTGGCCGTGCGCGTGCGCGCCGGGCAGGCCGTGACGCGCGTGACCTACCACGAGCAGCGGCTGAACACGTCGGGCGCCCACCCGACCGTGCGCCGCGACCCGCTCGTGGCGCTCGGCGAGTCGACGACCGGCCCCCGGTTCGAGGTCACCGCGCGGCTGGCGACCGGCAAGCGCATGGTCCTGGCCTACGCCTACGACGCCACGGGGCGCCTGCTCGGCGTCGACGAGGTCACGCTCGACGTGGGCGCCGCGCCGGCGCCGCGGCCGACGGACGACGTCTACGAGCCGAACAACACGGCCGCCACGGCGGCGCGGGTCGCGCCGGGCGTCTACCGCGACCTGGTGTGCAACGACGACGACTGGTTCTCGGTCGTGCTCACGAGCCCGGGCAGCCTGTCGGTGACGATCGACTTCCGCCACGCCGAGGGCGACCTCGACCTGCACGTCGACGGCCCGTCGGGCCGCGTCGGCCGCAGCGAGAGCACGGGCGACCGCGAGCGCGTCGAGGTGGCCAGCGTCCCGGCCGGCACCTACCTGGTCCGCGTGTTCGGCTACCAGGGCGCCCGCGCCCGCTACACGCTGACGGTCGCCACGACGCCGGCGGCGCCGACCGGTCCGGCGGACGACCGCTTCGAGCCGAACAACACGCGGGCCGCGGCCGCGGCGATCGCCGCCGGCAGCTACCCGGGCCTCGTCTGCAACGACGACGACTGGTTCAAGGTCACGCTCGGGGCCGAGGCGACCCTCGAGGTGCGGATCGCCTTCCGCCACGCCGAGGGCGACCTCGACCTGTCGGTGAGCAACGCGGCCGGGACGGTCCTGCGCTCGAGCACGTCGTCGGCCGACGGCGAGCTGATCCGCCTCGAGCGCCAGCCCGCCGGGGACTACTTCGTGCGCGTCTACGGCTACCGCGGCGCGCGCGCCGGCTACGACCTGACCGTCACGGCCACGCCGACCACGCCGACGGTGACCCCGCCGCCCGCGACGACGACGAGCACCGGCACGATCACCGCGACGACGCTCAACGTGCGCCGCGGCCCGGGGACGACCTTCGCGATCGTCACGACGCTGAGCCAGAACGCCGTCGTCACGATCCTCGAGGAGCGCAGCGGCTGGCTGCGCGTCACCTGGACCGGCGCGCCGACGGGCGAGCTGTGGGTGTCGGCGTCTTTCGTCCGGCGCTGAGCGCCTCGCGTTGACGGGAGGCGGCGGGTCCGCGCGGCGCGTGGACCCGCCGCGCCATGTACCGGGGTGCCCCACGGCCGTCGGTGCGAGCGCGTAGGATCGTCGCCCCGGGGGAGTCCATGGCGAAGGGACGCGCGAAGAAGAAGGCCGGCGCAAAGAAGAAGGCCACGGCCCCGAAGGCCGGCGCGAAGAAGAAGGCTGGCGCGAAGAAGAAGGCCGGCGCGAAGAAGAAGGCCGGCGCCAAGAAGAAGGCCGGCGCCAAGAAGAAGGCCACGGACCCGAAGGCCGGCGCGACGAAGAGGGCCGGCGCGAAGAGGAAGGCCACAGCCGCGAAGCCCCGCGCGAAGAAGAAGACCGCCGCGACCCTCATGTCGCCGCAGGTCGAGACGCGGAGGACGCCTCGGCCGACCGCGGCCCGGCAGGTCGCCGACGCCATGCAGGCCCCGCTCGCGCCCCCGGCGGCCGCGCCGTCGGGGTCGCTGTACCCCGAGGTCGTCGGGCTGACGCCCAAGCTGCTCCTGGGCGGCGCGGCGCGCCTCCCCGTGGCGCAGCTCGCCCGCGCGGCGCGCCTGGCGTGGTTCGCCGACGGCGAGGCCCGGCCGGAGCTCCGCGTCGAGCCGCCGGTGGGCGGCGCCCTGACGCCGCTCCCGTCGTCGCACTCGTACGTCGCCGACCTGCTGCCGGACGGCGCCCTGCGGGTGACCTTCGCCTCGACGACCGACGCAGCCTGGGAGCTCGACCTCACGCCGCGCCTGAACGAGGCCGCGGCGCAGCTCGCGACGACGCTCCCCGAGGGCGCGGCCCTCGAGCTGATCGCCGCCTCGCCGAGCGCCGCCGACGGCGTGGCCCTGCGCTGCTGCGGCCTCGTGCGCGGCGGGACCTGGGAGGTGCTGTCCACCTACCCGCCGCTCGCGCGCGGCCGCCTCGACGCCGCGCTCTCCCTCTCCGCCGAGGTCGACGGCGGCGAGGCGTTGACCCTCACGCCGGCGGAGGGCGACGACGTCCTCGCCTGGGCCGCGGAGGAGGGCGTGCTCGCCCCCGGCGCCGCGACGCAGGGCGAGGGCCTCCTCTCCCTCGTGCGCCGCGACCCGGTCGCGCTCTCGTCCCTGGGCCGACGGCTCTTCCGGCGGCGCTTCGCGGACGCGTGGCCGCTGGCCCCAGACTGACGGGTCCGTGACCCCGACGTGACGTCCCGCGCCGACGCTCGCGGCGTGACCCCGGCCGCCTGCTGCCAGAGGCTCCTCCTGCTCGCCGCGCTCGCGTGGACGGCGCAGGGCTGCGGCGCGGCCACGCGCGAGGAGGCCGCCGACACGGCAGCCCGGCGGGCGCTGGACGCGGCGACGCTCCAGCGCTGGCCCAAGGCGCGCCTGGAGGTCGACCGGGCGCACCGATTGGGACACGAGGACGCGCCCACGCTGCGGCGGCTGATCGACGAGGCCGAGCACCTGGCGAACCTCCCCGAGTGGGCGCGGGGGCCAACCTCTTGGACGCCGGAGGACGTGAACCTCCCTTACGAGCCCAGCCCGCAGGAGGTCGTCGTCCACAAGCGATCGTCCCGCCAACCTCACTGGCGCCTGCATCCGGCGCTGACGGCGGGACCGCCTGGCGCACCGCCCTTCTTGCAGGGCTACGTCGAAGCGCTCGAGACCCGGAGGACCACGCTCAACTTCGTGGACGTCCCGCTCGACGAGGTCGTGTCGTTCCTCCAGGACATCACGGGCCTGAACCTCGTCCTCGAGCCGGGGGCTGCTGGCCGGCAGCTCACGCTGCGCGTGCGTGACGTCCCTCTCCACGACGCGCTCGTCCTCGTCGCCGAGGAGGCCGACCTCCTCGTCGGGTTCGACCCGACGGGTCAGGCGCTCCTGCTCACCCCGCTCCCCTGACGCGACGTTGTGCCCCGGACCCCCGCTGGCTACGTTGTCGTCCGTGCACTGCCCCCACTGCGACAAGGACCTCAACGACGACCACCCGGCCTGCCCGGAGTGCAAGTTCCACATCTCCGACCTCGACGGAGAGCTGGGCGCGCCGCCCGAGCGGCAGGGGGACGTCCTCGACCGGGCCGGTGTGCTGACGGGCGACGAGCGCGAGCGCCTGGTCCGGCGCTGCGCCGACCTGAGGGCGCGGACCGGCGCCGAGCTCGTCGTGGTCACGGCGGCCTCGAGCGCGCCGCGCAAGCCGTCCGAGCACGCGTTCTGGCTGTTCAACCGCTGGGAGGTGGGCGGCCCCGCCCACGCGGGGATCCTGGTGCTCCTGTCGCTCGCCGAGCGGCGGGTGGAGTCGGAGGTGGGAGTGGCGCTCGAAGACATCATCTCGGACGCGGCCAGCGGCGCCCTGCTCGAGGCGCACGCCGTGCCGTTCTTCGCCCTGGGCAGCTTCGGCGAGGGGCTCTACCAGGCGGTCGACGTGCTCGCGCAGCTCGTCGAGCATGCCCCGCGGAAGGCGTGGGCATGAGGGGGGCCCCGGCCCTGGCGGCCGCGTTCGCCCTCCTCCTGGCGGTGGGGGCCCATGCCCGGGACGTCCCGCCGGCCCGGTTCCCCCTGCGCGACGACGCCGGCCTCCTCGACGGCAGCATGCACTCGGCCGTCCGCCGACTGTGCGTCGAGCTCGAGCGCGACACCGGCGCCGAGCTCGGGGTGCTCATCGTCCGGAGCGCCGGCGGCGAGGACCCCCGCGCCTTCGGCCTGCGCGTGTTCAACGCCTGGGGCGTTGGCAAGCGCGGCGTGGACAACGGCGTGCTGCTCCTCTTCGCCATGGAGGACCGCCGCATCGAGCTCATCGCCGGGCTCGGCTACGAGGACCTGTTCACGCCCGCGGCGTCGTCGTCGCTCCTCCAGGAGACGGTCGTGCCGCGCATGCGCGCCGGTCAGCCCGCGGACGCCGTCTTGACCGGTGTCCGCGCCGTCGCCTATCGGATGCGGGAGCACGAGCAGCGGCTGCGCCGCTTCGACCTCCTCCCGGAGCGCCCCGAGCCGGTCGGCTTCGGCGGCGGCGCCCTCGCGAGCCGCCTGGCCGACGTCGCCGCGCCGCCCCCGCCGCCCGCGAGCGCGTCGACGCCGACGCCGAGCCCGCCCTTCCGGACCGGCGTCACCGGCGGCTCGCGCGCGCACGGCTTCCTGCGCTTCCTGGCCGTGGTGGCGCTCCTCGGCTGGGGCGGGTTCCTCGTCTACGCGCTGAACCAGACCTTCTCCAGCGGGAAGCCCGTGCTCGGTCAGGGCGCGCTCTACGCCGTGGCGCTGGTCGTCCCGCTGGCGGTCGGCGGAGGGCTCGCCGCCTACGCGACGTCGCACCACGCCCACGACGCCCACGTCGACTTCGGCGTCGGCGGGGGCGGGCTCCTCGCGGGGATCATCGCCTGCGCGGTCGCCCGGCACATCTGCCCCCGGTGCAACCGCTGGATGAGCATCCGCTCGAGGACGCTCGTCTACGCGACCTACTACTCGAGCGGCACGGGAGAGCGCACCGAGCACTGCCGGCACTGCCGCTACCACCACGTCTACACCTACCGGATCCCGCGCAAGACGCAGTCGACGTCCTCGTCGTCCACGTCCTCCTCGAGCCGCTCCTACGGCGGCGGCTCGTCGAGCTCCTCCTCGTTCGGCGGCGGCGCCTCGCGGGGCGGCGGCGGAGGCGCGAGCTGGTGACCCGCCTCGCTCGCGGCGCGCTGACCCTCGCGCTCGCCGCGGCGCCGCTCGCCGCCGCCCGGGACGTCCCTCCGGCGGTCTTCCCGCTGCGCGACGACGCCGGGGCGCTCGACGCCGCGACCGCCGCCGCCGTCCGCCGGGTGTGCGTCGACCTGGAGCGGGACACCGGCGCCGAGCTGGGCGTGCTGATCGTCGGGAGCGCCGGCGGCGAGGACCCGCGCGCCTTCGGCCTCCGCGTCTTCAACGCCTGGGGCGTGGGCAAGCGCGGGCTGGACAACGGCGTGCTCCTCCTGGTCGCGATGCAGGACCGGCGGGTCGAGCTGATCGCCGGGACCGGTTACGAGGCCCTGTTCACGCCGGCGGCATCGTCGGCGCTCCTGCAGGAGGCGGTGGTCTCGCGCATGCGCGCCGGGCAGCCCGGCGAGGCCGTCCTCGCCGGTGCGCGCGCGGTGGCCGCCCGCGTGCGAGAGCACGAGCGCGAGCGCGCCGCGGGTGGTCCCGCGCGCCCGCCGGGGCGGACCGAGCCGGTCGCGTTCGGCGGCGCGCCCTCCAACCTGCTGCCTGAGGCGCCGGAGGCGTCGCCGGCGCAGCAGCGCCGGAGGCGCCGGCAGCAGCGCCGGCCTCGCCGTCCGAGGCGGCCCCCCCGCGTCGCGGCGCGCATCCCGCGGTGGCGGCGGCCAGGTGGGGGGGCCTCGTCCGCTTCCTCCTGGTCCTCGTGCTCCTCGCCTGGGTCGGGGGCGTCGCGCTCCTCTTCGAGCGCGCGTTCCGCGCGGGGACGCTGGCCCTCGGCCGGGCGGGCCTCTACACGGCGGTGGCGACCGGCCCCGTCCTGATCCTCGCGGTCCTTCCGTACGCCCGCTCCCTCCCCCGCTACAGCAGCATCGTCGGCGTGGACGCCTACATCGCGCTCTTCACGATGGCGGCGGCCGCGGCCGCCGGCTGGCTCACGACGCGCGTCTGCCGCCGCTGCAACCACTTCGTGTCGGTCACCTCCCGCACGCTCGTCGAGGAGACCCACGACGCCGCCGGCGTCGGCGAACGGACGGAGCAGTGCCGCGGCTGCGACCATCACCGCGTCGAGGCCTACTCGATCCCGGCCCGCCCGCGCTCCTCTGGGCGTGGCGGCTCGAGCGGCGCGTCGTCCTCTCGCGGCGGTGGGTCCTCGTTCGGCGGCGGCGCCTCCCGGGGCGGCGGCGGGGGCGCGAGCTGGTAGCGCCCCGATCCCTACCTAGAACGGCCCCGTGCGGTCGCCCTGCGCCGGCGACCCGGCTGGGCGGGCGGTCTCGACCCAGCGGAGGAAGGCCTCCCGATGGCGGTCGACCTCATCGACCGTCCCCAGCAGCCACACCGACCAGCGGTCGTCGCCCTGCCGCACGTAGGCGGCGACGAGCTTCATGCCCGCGCGGCGCGCGTCCCTCGGGCCGCTCGTCCCCTGCTGCTCGACGATCCGCACCTCGGGGTCGGCGGCGCGCCGGATCTCGACCACCTGGTCGGCGTCCGACAGCGGCGCCCCGTCCGCGCGCGACCACCCGGCCTTGAGGCGCCCGCGGTAGTCGGCGAACTCGCGCGCGCTCATCGCCATCACCGTGACCCTCGGCCCCTCGGCCCCGTCCCCGGCCCCCGGGAGGGCGAACTCGAGGAGGAAGCGCCGCCGGCCCTCCGGCTCGACCTTGCGCCACCCGTCGGGGGCCGGGTCGAAGCGCACCTCGCGCGCCTGGCGGCGCGGCGCGGCCTCCGGCGGGCTCTCGTCGTCGGCCCGGCCGGGGGCCACAGCCGGGCCGAGGAGCAGCGCGACCAGCGCGAGCGCGCACACGGGACGGAGCACGGGACACCTCCGGTGGCGCCCGACGATACCCGGGCACCCCGACGGCCGCGGGGGTATCGTCGGACCCGTGGACCCGCTGACGCTGCTCGTGGGCGCCGTGGTCGGCGCCCTGGCCACCCTGACCGTCGCGCGCCTCACCGCGCGCCCGCCGGCGGCGGCGCCGCCACCCCTGCCGACGTCGCTGCCGACGCCGCCGCCCCTGCCCACGCCGCCGCTCCCTGCCACCTGCCGACGCCGGTGCCGACGCCGCCGCCCCCGCCCGTTCCGCCCGACCCGGCGCCGCCGCCCGCGCCGGAGGTCCGCGTCGTGGCCCTGCGCTGCCCGCAGTGCGGCGGCGACGTCGAGGCGCGCCACGGGACCACCCGCTGCGCCTACTGCGACGTGCCGATCGCGGTCCAGGGCGCCCCCGCGCCGCGCCCGCAGGCCCGGGCGCGGCCGGACCGGCCGCCGCCGTTCGTGCCCACGACGCCGGCCACCGTGCGCGAGGACGCCTTCGGGCGCTTCGGCCTGGCGGTGCTGCGCCAGCCGATCCACGCCGCGCCGCGCGAGACCATGCGCTGGGTGCCGATCGACGCCGCCCGCGCCGGGCTGTTCCTCCTGCGCGTCGTCGACCCGGGCGCGCGCGGGAGCGCGCGCGTCCCCGTCGACGACCCCGCCCTCCTCGACGCCCTGGCGCGCGCCGCGACCGACAGCCTGCGGCAGCGCCGCGACCCGGGCCTGGCCGCCAAGGCGGCCCTCCGCGCGCTTGCCGACTCGGGCCAGCCCGGAGCGCTCGAGTGCTTCGTCGCGGTCTTCGACGCCGAGCGCAGCGTCGTCACCACGTACAACGCCGGCTGCCGGGGCCCCCTCGTCCACGCGAGCATCGAGGAGCGGCGCACGATCGACGTCACGAACGAGGGCCGCCTCCTCGAGCGCGTGCTGCTCCAGGGCGACCCGGCCGCCTTCGCCAACGGCCGCGAGGTCTCGCTGGCGGCGGGCGACGCCGTGGTCGTCGTCTCGGCCGGCGTGGCCGGCGACGGCCGCGGCTGGGGCGGGGGCGCGCGCTGCGTCCACGAGGCCCTGCGCGCCGGCTGGCCCGGCGGCGCGCCCGGGGCCCTGGCCCGCGGCGTCCTCGACGGCTTCTGGGCCGGGCGCGAGACCGCCTCGGCCGCCCACGAGGCCCCCTGCGGCGACCTGTTCGTGGTAGCCGTCACCGTCAAGAGCAACGCCGAGCTGCGCGGCGCGGTCACGGTCGACCTCCCCGCGCCGCGCACGTTCGAGACCGAGCGCTTCGCCCTGGCCCTCGCGCCCGCGCCGGGCGCCTACCTCGCCTGGCGCCCGCTCGACGGCCGCCGCCGGGCGACCGTCCTCGTGTGGCTCGAGGGGCTGGCCGAGGCCGAGCTCGGCGATCGCGTGACCGCGGCCGCGCTCGAGGTCCTCGGCGGGACCACCGGCGACAACGACAACCCGCGCGCGGCCGGCCGGCGCGGGCTCGCGGCCGCCGGGCTCGACGACGACCCGCGGGTGCGGGCGCTCGTCCTGTGGCTCGGCGACGAGCACGGCAAGGTGGCCTTCTTCACCCGCGGCTGGCGCGCCCCGCTCGACCTCCTGCCGCGCGGGCAGCGCGGGGGCTCGGGCCAGCAGTTCGACGAGGGCGGCGAGCACTGGCCCAAGGACGGCGGGCGGCTGCTCTTCTACGGGGGCCTCCCGGTCAAGGAGCGCGCCCAGCACCTCGACACCCTCGCCGGGCTGTGGCCCGGCGGGAAGGCGAGCGCCCTCTACGCGCTCGCGCTCCACCACGAGGACGAGGCCGCCGCCGCCGACCTGCTCCTCGCCGTCTGTCGCGCCGCGCGCACCGACGCGCCCGACGCCCCGCTCGACGGGCTGTGCGTGCTCGAGCGCAGGGCCGACGCGTGAGGCGGTCGCTCCGGGGCGCGCTGCTCGCGGCCGCGCTGACGGTCGTCGGATGCACCAGCCCGGTGCTCGTCGACTCGACGCCCCAGGGCGCCCTGCTCCTCGTCGACGGCGAGCCGGTGGGCCGCACGCCGATCACGATCCACGCCGTGCGCTCGCGGTTCGTCGGCGGCTACGACCTCCGCCTCGAGCTCCCCGGGCACGAGCCGCACGAGCTGCGCCTCGAGCGCCGCCAGGCCTTGATCATGGGCTCGCGCGGCTGGCCGCCCGACGTGCACGTCCGCCTCGTGCCGGCGGGCGCC
Source organism: Planctomycetota bacterium (assembly GCA_019636275.1). Lineage (GTDB taxonomy): Bacteria > Planctomycetota > J058 > J058 > J058 > JAMLIC01. The sequence goes on from JAHBXY010000001.1 coordinate 116,931, forward strand.
CCGCGCTGAGCCCCGCGATGGGCCGCCATCGGCTAGCCTCGATGGTGGGCCCCCGCGGCCCGACGAAGGAGCGCGCCATGGCCGACGACCGCCACCAGATCCCGAGCATGAACGGGGCCGACCTCTACCGCGAGGACCTGTTCACGGACCGCGCCGTGGGGACGATCCGCCGGCTGACCCCCGTGACGGCCCAGGGCGAGGCCGACCCCGCCCGGCCGGTCGTGTTCGTCGGCTCGACCCAGCTCCTCACGCCCGCCGGCGCCCTGCCGCTGACCTTCGAGATCGACGCCACGTCGCTCGCCGAGGCCGTGCAGCACTTCGCGGCCGCCGCCGAGGACGCCGTGCGCGAGACGCTGGAGGAGCTGGCGGCGATCCGGCGCGAGTCGGCGTCGGGCCTCGTCATTCCCGACGCGGGCGCCCTGGGCGGCCTCGGCGGCCCGGGCGGCCTCGGCGGCCCGGGCGGCGGCAAGCTGCACCTGCGCTGAAACGCCCCGAATCAGCGTCCTGCGCGGCCCGGCCAGGCCGCCGCCCGCGAGCCTCGCGGCGGCCGTCCGGCCGGAGAGCACGGTCACCGTCAGGCCGACCATGCGCGCGCACGCGCGGCGTCGAGGGCGCTGGGAGGGCGCCCCTCGGCAATGACGCCATGCCGCTCAGGCTGCCGGCCACGAGGGCCACGAGGGTCGGCGACGGCCAGCCCGTGCGTCCCGCGGTCGAGGAACAGCACGCGCTCCTCGACCCGCACGACCTGCTAGCCCCCGGCCGGCGTCGATCTCCATGGGGGAGCAGGAGAACCGTTCAACCTGCGGTGGATCGCGGAGACGCGACGACCCCGAATTGAAACGCATCCGGCACAGGCCGAACTCAAACCTCTGCTAGGCAAGCCCCCGGACGTTGTGGTGACCTGTTGGCCCCGTGCTTGCGCACACGGGCGCTCACCACACCCATGAGACGAACTGCCCTCCTCACCGCTTCCCTGATCGCCTGCTCGCAGGCCATCGTCCTCTCCCTGCCGGCCCCGGCCCTCCCCAACGAGGACCGTGAGCCGCCGACGAACCTCGTCGGTTCGTGGTGGGTCGAGGGCACCGACGCGGAGCACGCGCCCTTCTCGGCCGTCATGGAGTTCCGCTCCGACGGCGGCCGGCTCACCTACACGCGGCAGGTGACGTCGCGCGGCGGCAAGCCGCACGACGGCGCCCTCGAGCGCGGCGACGCGCGCGTGCGCGGCGGCTTCCTCTACGCCCAGGAGTCCCGGGGCGAGCTGAACCTCATCGAGTCGCTGGCCGGCCCCGGCGCGCAGTCGGCGCCGCGGCGCGCGGTCTATCGCGTGGGCCAGGCCGGCCCGCACGTGCTCGAGGGCCGCTTCGATGGCTCGACCCTGCGGGCCGGCACCGAGCACCTGCGCCGGCGCGACGCCGACAACGACGTGCGCCTGCTGATCGACGGGCCCGAGGCGTTCCCGGCGATCTACCAGGCGCTGCGCGGGGCGCGCCGCCAGATCTGCCTGCAGACCTTCTCGTGGTTCGACGACGCGGCCGGCCGCGAGATGGCCGACATCCTCATCGCCAAGCGCCGCGAGGGCGTCGAGGTGCGCTGCCTGGTCGAGGCCTTCCCGCAGAAGGGCGGGATCGGCTGGAAGACCGGCAAGCACCTGCGCGACAACGGCGTCGAGGTGATCATCCACCACACGATGACCGAGGGCGTGAAGAACTCGATCAAGTCGCTCGGGCGCGGCTTGTGGGGCGCGGTCTCGGGGCTCTTCACGCGCAAGCCGCCGGCGCCGCCGCGCGAGCAGCGGGGGATCCTCAACCACGACCATCGCAAGCTCATCGTGGTCGACGGCCTGGTGGCCTTCACCGGCGGCATGAACATCGGCGACAAGTACCTGTCGGGGAAGACGTGGCACGACCTGCACTGCCGGGTCGAGGGCTCGGCCGTGGGGCCGCTCGAGGCCATGTTCTTCGAGCGCTGGGGCGCCGCCGGCGGTCGGGGCGCGGCGCTGCCCCTCGAGGGTCCGCGCCCGGCGGCCGGCCGCATGCCCGTCGAGGTGCTCGAGAACCTGCCCGGGATCCGCCTGGACGTGACCACGCGCTACCTGCGCGAGATCGACGCCGCGAAGAGCGAGATCCTGATCGAGAACGCCTACATGCTCTACGACCCCGTCGTGCACGGCCTGCAGCGCCGCGCCCGCGACGGCGTGCGCGTCGTCGCGATCCTCCCCAGCAACGACCTCAACGACGAGGCGCTGGCCCGCGACGCCTTCCTGTGGGTGCAGAACGACGTCCTGCGCTCGGGGATCGAGCTCTACAAGTACCGCGACCGCATGTCGCACGGCAAGGTGGCCGTCTTCGACCGCAAGCTGGCCACGATCGGCACGACCAACCTCGACGCCATGGCCATGAAGTGGAACGCCGAGGTCAACCTCTTCGTGCCCGACCGCGGCTTCTCGTCGACGATGATCCGCCGCGTCTTCGACGCCGACATCCCCAACAGCGACCGCGTCGTCGAGGAGAAGCTCGGCTGGTGGCGCAAGATCGTCTCCGGGACCATGCACATGATCCGTGGAGTACTTTGACGGCTACGGCCTGCGATGCGTGATGCGCTCGCGAGGGGCGGGCGATCGGCGCACGTCCCGGACTGGCATGAACGGTCCCGCTCCGCCCGTCCCCATCGCTCGCTCTGGCGGGTCGAGTAGGGCGACAGCCGCGCGCGCGGGTCGTAGGATCAGTCGATCGATACGACCCGCGCGCGCGCCGCATCGCCTCGCCCTCCGCGGCCTCGCCTGACGTGCTGCTGCGCGACGCTCGTGGCCGGTTCCGCTGGTCGGCCGCCCTGCGGAGGGGGGCGAGGTCGCTGCGACGCGGGGGCGAGGGCGGTCCCGTACCCGTCATGACGACGGGAGTCCTGGCGTCGCCGCTCGGGCAAGACGCCGCCCTGGTGACGTCGCGGCTCCGGTGACGTCGCGGCTCCGGTGACGACGCCGCCCCAACCACGACGTCGTTCCGGGACGACGCCTTGCCCAGCGACGAGGCCGCTTCGTCACGAGGCGGCGCCGGCGACGATGTCGCGCTCCGGCACCACCCGCCACCGCTCCGGCGCCACCACTTCGGCGAGGCGACGACGTCCCGGGGACGTCGCCGCCTCGGCGACGCCACCCCGGGGTCGGCGACGCCGCCCCAGGGTCGGGGACGCCGCTCCGGCGTCGCCTGCCCCGGGGCTGGCGACGCCGCCGCTCCGTGACAGCGGCCGACCAGGTCTTGACCCTCCAGAGCACGGCCGGACCGCCCCCGAGCACACCATGCCGGGCTTTCGCAGCCAGAGCCTCAGGCGAGGGCGAGGAGGGCGAGGCGATGCGGCGCGAAGGCGAGCGACGGCGGCCTCCTGGCCGCCGAGCGAGCCTGAGCGCCGCAGCGCCCGCCATCCTCGCCCGCAGCCGCGATCACACCACCATCCTCGCCCGGAGCCGCGATCACACCACCCGTGTCAGCGCGAATCACGCTTGGCCTGGCTCCGGCGCCCGGCGGACGACACGTGGGCGAGGATCTTCTTCTGCGAGGTGTCGGCCAGGCGCTGCTCCTCGCGCTTGGCCTTGCTCCCGGACGACGCCGCCGCGCGCTTGGCGCCCCGGGCCGCCGTCGGGTCGTCGGGGCGCTCGGCGCCCTTGCGCGAGACGGCCGAGCGGGCGGCCTTCTTCTTCTTGCTCTCGGCCAGGAGGGCCTTGGCCGCGCTCACCTTCTTGGCCTTCTTCTTCGCCTTGGGCGCGTCGTCGGCCGGGGCGGCCTTGCGCGCGCGCTTGGCGGCCGCGCGCTCGACCTTGCCGGGCTTCTTCTTCTTCGCCGCGCGCGGGGCGGGCGCGCCGTCGTCGAGCCGGCCGAGCCGGTCCTGCAGGCGCGCGAGCGCGTCCTCGAACAGCTCGGCCTTGCGCACGGTGCGCTCGTCACCGCTCGCCGGACGCGCGCCGCGCGGGGCGGCCTTGCCCCGGACCTCGCGGCGCTGGTGCCGCGACTTGTCGACGAACTTGTCGCGGAGCTTCCGCGCGCGCCCGATCCGGGCCTTGAGCTCGGCGGCCGAGAGCCGCTCCAGCGCCGGGGTGAGCGTCTGCTTGATGAGCGACGTCTCGGCGGCCGTGCACAGCGCCTCGACCTCGGACAGGTTGATCTTCGCCATGGGGGATACCTCCTGAGGGGGGCAGAGTGTATCCGCCGCGGCCGACGCTCGCTCCTGGTCTCGGCGCCTACTCGCGGCGCCAGGCCTCGTGGGCCACGTCGCCCACCTTGCCCATGAAGGTGCCGACGCAGTCCATGGCGCGCCGGTCCTCGGAGATGCGCCAGATCGCCACCCCCGGCTGGTTCGAGATCGCGTAGCCGGCCGCGAACGTGCCGGTGCGCGGGTCGTAGAGGCCCACGCCGCGGTTCTGGCGGCCGCCCACGCTCCACGTGACCACGTAGGTGTCCTTGCCCCGCGCCTCCATCGTCACGGTGCCGCGGTAGGAGGGGTCCCCCGAGGGGTCCTGACCCATGTTCCAGCCGGCGAGCTGCCACTCGCCCGAGAGGTCGGGCGAGGCAGGCGGCTGCTGGGCGCCGACGTGGTGCCCGAGGGCCAGGCCGAGGGCGAGGGCGAGCGGGGCGAGGAGCAGGCGACGGGTCGGCCGCGCGCGGGTCATGGGGGACCTCCTACGACGACACTCTACGCGCGTCGCCGGGCAGGGTCACGCGTGTCCCGACGGCCGGCGAGGCTCGTCCCCCGCTCCGCGCGGCGGCGGCGCGTCGCGCCGCGCGTCGCGGGCCCGCCGGCCGGCACGACCCGTGCGCGCCTCCTGCCTCATCGCTGATGCCGGGAGATCCGGGCGCTCGGCCGCCGCTTCCGGGCGCTCCGAGCGCTCGCGGACGGCGAGCGTGGGGACCTCCGGCCTGGGTCGGCCGACCGACCCGTCCAGGGCAAGGCTCAGGGCGCATTCGCCGGCCGGGCCTCCAGGAGCGTGGGCGCGTGATCCAGCGGCTGACCGGGACACTGCTTGCGGCGCCGATCGGCGCGCTGGCCGGGGCGAGCACGGCGGCGCGAGCGCGCCTGCACGGCTTCTGGCGCGACCTGCGCCTTCGGCGCCGGCGCGTATGGTCTCGCGGCGGGCGCGCCTACCTCGAGCTGCGCGAGCTCGCCACCGACGAGCGGCGCCGCTTCGCCGCCGCCGCGCAGGACGCCCTCGAGGCCCTCGACGGGATCGAGTGGGCGCGGGTCAACGCGCCGCTGGGCCGCCTCGTCGTGGCCTACGACGAGGCGCGCTGGCCCGACCCGCTCGAGCTCGTGCGCCGCGTCGAGGAGGTCGAGGAGCGGCTGGGCCTCCTCGATCACCCGTTCGCGCCCGACCCGCCCGAGCATCCGGGCGACGTCGAGCCGTTCGTCCGCGGCGCGGTCACGCTCGGGGCCGACGCCCTGGGCCTGGGCCTCGGCCTGGCGCTGCGCGTCGTGCGCAGCCGCCCCGAGCCGATCGAGGTCGACCTGGCCGCGCTGACGGCCGCGCTCCAGCACCTCCCCCGCGCCCGCGCCGCCGTCGAGCGGCGCCTCGGCAGCGCCGTCGCCGACCTGTCGCTCGGCCTCCTCGCGCCGCTGACGTCCGGGCTCGTGCGCGGGTGGTCGGGGCCGATCGTCGACGCGCTGGCGCGCAGCCTGCACCTGCGCGAGCTGCTCGCCCGGCGCGACTGCTGGCAGCGCCTCGAGCCCACGCTCGGCGCCGACCCCGAGCACCAGGGCTGCGCCGCGCCGGCGCGCCGCGAGCGGCCGGCGCCCCTGCGCGAGGGGCCGATCGAGCGCTACGCCGAGGGGGCGCAGGTGGCCACGCTGGGCGGCTTCGGCTTCGGCCTGGCCACGACCCAGCGCATGGAGTCGGCCTCGGCGTCGCTCGTGAGCGGCGTGCCGCGGCCTGCGCGCGTCGGGCGCGAGGCGTTCGGCGCCTGGCTCGGGGCGCGGCTTGCCCGCCGCGAGGTCGTCGTCCTGCGCCCGCGCGCCCTGCGCCGCCTCGACCGGGTCGACTGGCTGGCCGTCGAGGAGGACCTCCTCGCGCCCCGGCGCCTGCTCGTGGGCGACGCCTCGCCGCTGGGCGGGCTCGACCGCGACGAGGCCCTCGCCCGCGCGGCGGCCCTCCTCGATCCGGCGCGACCCGACGAGGTGCAGCGCGCGGCGCCGTGGGCGCTCGGCCCCGTGGCCTCGCTCGCGCCCGGGCGCGAGGACCTTGCCCGCCGCGGCGCGGCCCTGGCGCGCGACGAGGGCGGCCAGGCCCTCCTCCTCACGCGCCACGGCGCCCCGGCGGCGCTGATCCTGGCCGAGCCGGCGGTGGACCCGCTGGCGCGGGCCCTCGTCACCGCCGCCCGCCGGGCGGGGCTGCGCCTGGCCCTCCTCGGGGGCGACGGGCCGCCGGCCACGTGGGCGGCCGCGGACGCGCGCCTGCCGGGTCGCGTCGACCCGGACCTGGCCGTGCAGTCGCTCCAGGCCGACGGGTCCGGGGTCCTCGTCGTCACGTCGTCGTCATGCAGCGGCCTCGCCGTGGCCGACGTCGGCCTGGGGGTGGCGCGGCCGGGCGCGGCCCCCCCGTGGGAGGCCGACCTCCTGGCGCGCGACGGCCTGGGCGCCGCGCTGCTCCTGGTCGAGGCCGCGCGCGCCGCCCGCGCGGCGTCGCACCAGAGCGTGAGCCTGGCCGCCGCCGAGGCGGGCATGGGCCTCCTCCTGTCGCTCACCGACCTCGAGCCGCGGGCCATCCGGCGGCTCATGCTCCTCGCCGACGCGGCCTCGCTCCTGGCCCTGCTCAACGGCGTGCGGCTCGCCCGGAAGGTCCCTGACCGGGGCCAGGCCGTGGCGCGCGCGACGCCCCGCTGGCACGCGCTGACGGCCGGCGAGGTGCTCGAGCGCCTGCGGAGCGGGCCCGACGGGCTGACCCAGGCCGAGGCCGCCGCCCGCGGCGCGGCTTCGCGGCGCGGCCCGGCCGGGCCGAGGCGTTTCTGGAGGCATGCCTCCCCGCGGGCGAGCTGGAACTGACGGCTCACATGATCCTCGGCGGCGCGGCCGCGATCGCCGCCGCCGTGGGCTCCGCGACGGACGCGGCCCTCGTCGGCGCGGTGGTCGGCGTCAACGCGCTCGTCGGCGCCGGGCAGCGCCTGCGCGTCGAGGCGCTCCTGGCGCGGCTCGACCTGAGCGAGCGGCGCGCCGTCCGGGCCCGCCGCGGCGGCCGCGAGGTCGACCTGGCGGCCGACGACCTCGTCCCGGGCGACGTCGTGCGCCTGGTCGCGGGCGACGTCGTCCCGGCCGACTGCCGGCTCGTCGAGGCCGCCGGCCTCGAGGTCGACGAGTCGGCGCTCACGGGCGAGTCGCTCCCCGTGGCCAAGGCCCCGGCCCCGAGCGCGGCCACGGCGGTCGCCGAGCGGGCGTCCATGCTGCACGAGGGCACGTCGCTGGCCGCCGGCGAGGCCTCCGCGGTCGTCGTCGCCGTGGGCGACGACACCGAGGCCCGGCGCGGCCTCGCGGAGCGCCCGGCGCGGCGCAGCGGCGTCGAGGCGCGGCTGGACGAGCTCACGGCGCTGACCGTGCCGGTCGCCGCGGGCGGCGGCGTGGCGCTCCTCGGCTCGACGCTCCTGCGCGGCGGCTCGACCCGGCAGGCCCTCGGCTCGGCCGTGAGCCTCGGCGTGGCCGCCGTGCCCGAGGGGCTGCCGCTCCTGGCGACGCTGGCGCAGCTCTCGGCCGCGCGGCGCCTCTCCGCCCGCGGCGTCCTCGTGCGCGACCCGCGCGCGATCGAGGCGCTCGGCCGCGTCGACGTCCTCTGCGCCGACAAGACCGGGACCCTCACGCACGGCCGGATCGCCCTGGCGCTGGTCGACGACGGCGAGGCCGACGCGCCGCTCGACGCGCTCGGGCCATCGCAGCGGCGCGTGCTCGCGGCGGGGCTGCGCGCCTGCCCGCCGGCCGCCGAGGGCCAGCCGCTGGCGCACGTCACCGACCGCGCGCTCGTCGACGGGGCGCGGGCGGCCGGCGTCGAGCCGCACGACGGGCTCGAGGGCTGGACCCGCGTCGACGAGCTGCCGTTCGAGCCGGGGCGCGGCTTCCACGTCGTCGTCGGGCGGGCGCGCGGAGGCGGCGAGGTCCTGTGCCTCAAGGGCGCGCCGGAGGCGGTCCTCGAGCGCTGCGACCGCTGGCGCGGCGGCGAGGCGCCGCTCGACGAGCGCGCCCGCCAGCGGCTGGGCGAGCGGATCGATCGGCTCGCCCGGCGCGGCCTGCGCCTGCTCGCCGTGGCCGAGGGGCCGGCGAACGGTTGGCGCGCCGGCGACGAGGGCGCGATCCACGGCCTCGTCCTCCGCGGCTTCGTCGGCTTCGCCGACCCGGTGCGCGCCGCGGCCCGTCAGGCCGTCGCCGACCTGCGCCGGGCGGGGGTGACGCTGCTCATGGCCACGGGCGACCACCCGAGCACGGCCGAGGCGATCGCGGCCGAGCTGGGCGTGTTCGGCGACGGCGACGGCGGCGAGCTGCTGACCGGGCCCGAGCTGGACGCGCTCGACGACGACGCGCTGGCCGCGCGCCTCGGCCGCGTGACCGTGCTCGCCCGCGCCGCGCCGGCCCACAAGGCGCGGGTCGTGGCCGCCCTGCGCCGGGCGGGGCGCGTCGTGGCCATGGCCGGCGACGGCGCCAACGACGCGCCCGCGATCCGGGCGGCCGACGTGGGGATCGCGATCGGCGCGGCCAGCACCGGGGCGGCGCGCGCGGCCGCCGACCTCGTCGTGACCGACGAGCGCATCGAGACCCTCGTCGACGCCGTGCTCGAGGGGCGCGCGCTCTGGCGCTCGGTGCGCGAGGCCGTGTCGATCCTCGTCGGCGGCAACCTGGGCGAGATCGGCTTCACGGTCCTGGGCGGCCTGACGAGCGGGCAGCCGCCGCTCAACACGCGCCAGCTCCTGCTCGTCAACCTGCTCACCGACGCCGTCCCGGCGCTGGCCGTGGCCGTGAGCCCGCCCGCCCGCGTGTCGCCCGAGGAGCTCATGGGCGAGGGGCCCGAGGCCTCGCTCGGCGAGGCGCTCACGCGCGACATCACCTGGCGCGCCGTCGTCACGGCGCTGGCCGCCTGGGGGGCGTGGCTGCCCGCCCGCCTCATGGGCCCGCGCGCGAGCGCCGACACGGTCGGCCTCGTCGGCCTCGTCGGGGCGCAGCTCGGCCAGACCCTCGTCGTCGGGGGCCGCGACCCGCGCGTGCTCGTCGCCGGCCTGGGGTCGCTCGGCGCGCTGCTGACCGTCGTCGAGACGCCGGGGCTGAGCCAGTTCTTCGGCTGCCGCCCGCTCGGGCCGCTCGGCCTCCTGCAGGCGGGCGCCGCGGCCGCGGCGGCCACCGGCGCCGCAGCCGTCCTGCCCGGCGCGCTCGAGCGCGCCCGGGCGCTGGCCGCGCGCAGCGGCGCCCTCGAGCAACTCGAGCGGAGCGAGGTCGGGCGCATGTTCCGCGAGAGCCGCCTGCTCACCCGCCTGCGCCGCGAGGGCGCGCCCGGGCCGGGCCAGGGCCTGCGACGACGGTTCCAGGTGACGGACCTGCTCCTCCGCCGACCCTGACGAGCACGGGCCCGGGAGCCCTGGCCGCGGGCTGGAGCTCACAGCGGCCGTCGCTGTTCTGATGTCCACGTCCGGGCGCGGGACCCTTGCTCCGATCCGCGGTGAGGCGCCTGTCGCCCTCGCTCCGGCCGCTACGCGGCCTCCGCTCGGGGACGGCGCCACCGCTCGATCTGCTCGCTTCGCTCGCAATCGAGGGTGAGCGCGGTCAGCGACCCCGGCGGGCGCCCCGTCCGCGCGGACGCTTCCCGTCGCTCAGGACCGCGCACACCTTGCGCTCGAGCGTCGCCGCGTCGAGCGCCTCGAGGACCAGCGCCGCGGCCCGCTCCAGCCGGTTCACGTCGGCGCAGCCCGCCAGCGCCGCCCTGAGTCGCGGAGACAGCGCCCCGAGCCGGCGCGCGAGCTGCAGCTCGAGCACGGCGCGCCTTCCCCGCAGCGACCCCTCCTCGCGGCCCTCCTCGCGGCCTTCCTCGCGGCCTTCCTTGTGGCCTTCCTTTCGACCCAGCTCCACGAGCTCCTGCGCGGTCAGCTTCACCGCGGTCGGCCCCCAGACGCTCGGCTCCTTCATCACGGCCTCTCCGATCTTCATTCTAGTCGCCGCCGCGAGCCCGGCGTCCCCGTACAGCGTCCGCAGGTTGTCCGCCGCCTCGACCCGGTGGTCGAACGCGCGCAGGAACGACGTCCCGGCGCCCGGCGGGAGGGCGCGGACGTCGACCGCGAGCACCTCCAGCGGACCCAGGCGGGCGCCATGGCAGCCCCGCAGGCCCCGCTCTCCGAAGGCGAACAGGTCCAAGGCCTGCCCCGGCCGGCCCACCATCAGCACCAGCGCCAGCGGCGGGCGAGCCGTCCTCCAGCGGCCCTTCAGCCACTGCTCGACCAGCCACGCCGTCTTGAGCACCACCGTGGCCATCTTCACGGGCGTGGGGGGCTGCGAGAAGTGCTCGACCAGCACCGCGCGACCGTCGAGATCGCCCTGGATCACGCCCCAGGCCTCGCTCGCGCGCTCGGGCGGGAACAGGCAGTCGATCGCCCGCGAGGACTCCGGGATCGTGAGCTCGGTCTCGAGGCGCGGGCCCACCACCGCCCGCACGAGCGCGATCGCGCGGCGCTGGTGACGTCGGTGGTCGGACGACGTGCGCATGCCTGGCCCTCGGAGACGCAGCCTACCGCCGGGGTCCGACAGGTATGTTCGTTGTTTGTTCGCTCGCGTGCGCTTCCTCGCGGCAGGTCCGGCTCGCCAGCGGCGGCGCCGGGCGGCAGAATGCGGCCGGAGGCCCGATGCGACCCGCCCGCCCGCTCGCGCTCGCCCTGCTCGTCGCCGCCGGGGCCCTCGCCGCCCCGCCGCCCGAGGGCCCGCCGTTCTTCGACCGCAAGCGCGCGCTCGAGGCCCAGAACGAGGCCGCCCGGGCCGCGGCCGACGAGGCCCGGACGACCTCCGACCCGGCGCGCGTCGCGGCGCTCCTGGCCGACGACAGCGGCCTGGTGCGCGACCGGGCCTTCGGGGTCCTCGCCGAGCGCGACGACGAGGCCCTCCTGCGCGCGCTCGCGCCGCACCTCGGGCACCGCGACGAGTTCGTCAGCGCCGGTGTGGCCGAGCTCTACGCGCAGCGCCGCTTCGCCGGCGGCCGCGAGGCGCTGGAGAAGGTCGGGCTGGCGAGCCGGAGCGAGGTCACGGCGCTCGAGGCGATCTGGGCGCTGGAGGCGCTCGGCGACGCGGCCTCGTTCGAGGCGCTCGAGCGCGCGTTCAAGCGCCGGAAGGAGCACCGCGTCCGCGGCGACGCGCTGATCGCCCTGGCCGCCGTGGCCCCGGGGCCGGCGCGCGCGGTCGTCGAGGGCGCCCTGCAGGACCCGGCCCCGCCGGTGCGGATCGGCGCGCTGGTGGCCCTGCGCGCGCTCGACCCGCGCGCGGCGGCCGCCGCGGCGGTCGACGTCGTCGCGGCCAAGCCCGACCGCAAGAACGCCGCCTGGGAGCCGCGCCTGCTCCTGTGCGCCCTCGAGGTCCTGCGCCAGTGGACCGGCCGCGCGGCCGAGCGAGACCTCGTCGTCCGCGCGGTCGACGCGCTGATCGAGCGCCTCGCCCGCGAGGAGGGGCTGCCACAGCACGAGGTGAACCTGACGCTCGACGACCTGACGCAGGCCGGCGGCCTCGAGGCCGACCCGGAGATCTGGCGCGGGTGGTGGGCGCCGCGGCGCGACGCGTTCCAGCCCGTCGACAAGGCGCCGCCCGCGCCGCCCGCGCCCGAGCCCGGCATTCCGCCGACGGGCGGCGATGTGGCGACGACGCGCCGCCCGCGGCGCCGGCCCGCCCCGAGACGGGCAAGGACGGGCGCACGAGGGTGCGCTTCCACGGCGTCCCCGTGCGCAGCAAGCGCCTGGTCTTCGCGCAGGACATGTCGGGCGGGATGAACAACCCGCTCGACAAGGAGGCCGGCCCGCTCTCGAAGCTCCAGTTCTCCAAGGACGAGCTGGTGCGCGTGCTCGAGGCCCTGCCCGACGACGTGCGCACGAACGTCGTGTTCTTCGCCAGCGACTACTGGCGCCACGCCGAGCAGCTCGTCCCGATCAACCGCGCGCGCGCGGCGCTGGTCGGCTTCGTGAAGGAGGCCGCCACCCCCGACTTCCGCAAGGCGCAGGACCGGCACCGCTCGCGCTCGAACATCTACGACCCGCTCGTGTTCGCCATGGAGGACCCGGAGATCGACACGGTGTTCTTCCTCTCCGAGGGCGGCCCCAACGAGGGGCGCTACGTCGAGCGCGAGCGGCTGCTGCGCCACGTCGTGCGCCTGAACGTCTACCAGCGCGTGCAGGTGCACACGCTCCAGGTGACCAACGACCGCGCCGGCGGGGCGTTCCTGCGCCGGGTGGCGGAGGTCACGGGCGGGCAGTTCCACGACGTCGAGGCCCTGAAGGCCGCGCGGGCGCGCTGAGCGAAGGACGACCGAGGACGCGGGGAGGTCACACCGCGACGGCCACCAGCCCCAGGTTGTCGCGCCCCCGCCGGTTGGCGTGGTCGAGCAGGCCGTCGACCCGCGCGAGCAGGGGGTCGTCCTTCCGCAGGGCCGCCGCCACCTGCTCCGGGTCGAGGCCGGAGGCCTGCCACTCGAGCCCGTCGGTCGCCAGGAGCACGACGTCGCCCGGGGCGAGCGTGGCCGTGCCCACCTCCACCGGCGCGGGCAGGGTGGCCAGCGGGCGGCCGCCCATGAAGTTCATGACCGGCTGGTTCTTCAGGGCCGCCGCCTCGCGCCCGACGACGAGGAGCAGGCTGTCGCCGACGTTGGCCCAGGCGAGCGCCCGGTCCTTGACGTGCACGGCGAGGGCGGTCGTCTCGGAGCGGTCGTCGCGGCCCCGCTCGAGCAGGCGGCCGTCGAGGAGGAACAGCGCCTCCCGCAGGCGGGCCGCCGGCTCGGCGGCGCGCGCCTGCCCCCAGGCGGTCAGGAGGTGCTGGCAGACGAGCTCGGCCGTCTTGCCGCCGAAGTGGGCGTCGGCCACGCAGGCGAGGAGCCCGCCGTCGTCGAGCGCGACCAGCGCCACCGAGTCCTCGCAGGCCCAGCGCTTGACGTTCATGGACTCGGCCCCCGAGGCCAGCCCGGCGCAGGCCCAGGGGCCGACCGCCCGGGAGGCGGCGGCGCCCTTGGCGGTGAGGCTCGAGCCGAGGAGCAGCACGGGGGCGGCGGTGGTCATGGCCGAATTCTAGTCATTCGCCCCGGACGTGGAGCGGAGCCGCTCGCCTTGTCAGAATGCCAGCGGGTGGGAGGCCTTTCGCCCGTGGACCACATCACCGACCTCGTCGGGCAGCTGCACAAGATCAAGAACCTCCTCCACGGGTGCGAGAGCCTCTCGGTCGCCAGCACCGACGGCCTGGTCCTCGCGACGACCCACGACGAGGGGCGCAAGGGCGAGTTCGTCGCCGCCGTGACCTCGCTCCTGCTCACCAACACGGCCTCGCTCCTGGCCCCGCTCAAGGCGGGCGAGTGCCGCGCGCTCGACTTCCGGGGCGATCGGCAGGTGCTCATGGTGCGGCTGCCCGACACCAAGGCCTACCTGATCTGCGTGCAGCACCCGGGCGCCCACGCGGTGAACCTCGACGAGCCGACGCTGCGGGCGGCGCTCTCCAACGTGCCGAACCTGCTCCACGCCCAGGACGTCGCCCGCACCCGCCGCTGGCTGCTCCAGCGCGACAAGTCGCTGCGGTTCCCCGTGCGCAACCGGCTGCTCGTGGGCCGCGCGCACCACTGCGACGTCGTCCTGCCCTCGGCCCGCGTCAACGCCGAGCACCTGATCGTCGAGGTCGTGGCCGAGCGGCGGCTGCAGGCGACGGACCTCGACACGGAGCACGGCACCCGGCTCAACGGCCGCGCGTTCGACGGCTGCGTCGAGCTGTCGATCGGCGACCGCCTGACCCTGCCCAGGTCGGGCAGCCTCGTCGTGTGCGCCGTCGACCACGAGGGCCGCGAGCTGGGGCCCGACGGCCGGCCGGTCTCGGCGCGCGCCACGCGCCGGACCAAGACCGAGAGCCGCTCCTGACGGACCCCGGCGCGCCGCCGCAGGCGCCCGGTGCTCCGCCGCGGGCAGGGCGCACGTCCGGCGCGTCGCCCGACCGAGGCCCCGGCCTCGGCGCCCTGTGCCTGCGGCTCTACGCCGCCGCGCTCGCCCTGCGGGCGCTCGCCGCCGCCCGCGCCGACTCGCTCTACCCCGACGGCGCCGTCGAGCTGGAGGTCGCGCGGGCCCTGGCCGAGGGCCGCTGGGCCGACGCGCTCGACGCGCGCTTCCACCCGCTCCTCGGCGCCTTGACCGCGCCGCTCGCGCGCGCCGGCCTACCGCCCGAGGGCGCGGCGCTGACCCTCGTGGTCCTCCTCTCCTCCCTCGTCGCCCCGCTCGCGGCCCTCACGGCCGCGCGCCTGGCGCCGGCCGCGCCGCTGCGCGCGGCGGCGCTGGCCGGCCTGCTCGCCGCGGCCCAGCCCTGGCTCGTGCGGCTCGGCGGCCAGGTCATGGCCTACGGCCCGGCCCACGCGGCGCTCGCGCTGGCGCTCCTCGCCGCCGTGGGCGCCGCGGCTCGCCCGGGCCTGCTGACCGGCGGACTGACCGGCGCCGCGATCGGCCTCGGCTGGCTGGCCCGCAGCGACGCCCTGGCGACCGGCCCGGGGCTGGCGCTCGTGGCGCTGGTCGCCGCCGGCCGAGCCGGCTGGCGGCAGACCGCGACGGTGGCGCTCGGCCTCGCGCTGGGCGCGGCCCTGCTCATGAGCCCGTACCTCGTGGCCATGCGCCTCCACGCGGGCGAGTGGCGGCTGTCGCTCAAGAAGCGCGTCGATCAGGTCGTGCGCGTGCCGACGCCGGCGCCCCCCGATGGCGGCGCGCCGCCGGCCGCGACGACCCCGAGCCTGGCGGACCTGGTCGTGATCGAGGCCGAGGGCGGCGACCCGGCCGCCCCGGCGCGGCGGACGCGGGCGACCGCTCTGCCGCCGGGCGAGGCCGCGTGGGTGGCGGGCCCTGCAGGCGGTCCGCCGCCCGCGCACCCGCTGGTCCTGGCCCTCGCCGCCTGCGGGCTGCTCGTGGCGCGCGGACCCGGACGCTGGGCGGCCGGCGGCGCTCGGCGGGTTCCCGTCGCCGTGCACGCGCTCCTGAAGACGAACTGGGGCTACACGTCGGTGCTCCACCAAGTCGGCCGCCGCCGTCCTGGTCGCGCCGCTCGCCGGCGCCGCGGCCCGCGCCTGGGCGCTCGCCGCCGGGCGCCGCGCCACGCGGCGCTGGCCGCCGTGGTCCTGTTCGCCCTGGTCCACAAGGCGCTCGAGCCGCAGCTCCAGGGCAAGGCGCCCGAGCGGACGCTGGGGCCGGCCCTGCGCGCCCTCGCCGGCCCGGGCCCGCTCGTGCTCGCCGGCCACGACGCGCGGGTCGTGGCCCACGACGCCCGCGCCGACTACGTGGACGTGCGCGAGGTCCCGGGCCCGGCCGCGGCCGGGGTGCAGGCGCTCCGGGCCCGCGGCGCCCGCCACCTGGTCGTGTTCCTCCGCCGGCGGCAGGCCCCGCCCGACGG
Source organism: Planctomycetota bacterium (assembly GCA_019636275.1). Taxonomy (GTDB): domain Bacteria; phylum Planctomycetota; class J058; order J058; family J058; genus JAMLIC01. The sequence goes on from JAHBXY010000001.1 coordinate 132,528, forward strand.
CGCCGCGCCGACGCTCGAGGCGGCCCTGGCGCCGCTCGGGGTCGTGCGGCGGGGCGACCCCGTGCGCAGCGCTGGCGAGGGCGGGGTGCGCTACGATTGGCTCGTCTTCCAGCTCGACCCCGCCCCTGACGGAGGCCCCTGACCCGTGCTCATGGACGCGCAGCCCGACCCCCAGGCCGCCCCGGCCACCGCCTCGGAGCCCGCGGCCACGCCCGCCCGGAGCCTCACGCTGTCGGTGCTCGTGCCCGTCTACAACGAGGAGGCCACGGTCTACGAGCTCCTGCGGCGCGTGACCGCCGTGCCCCTGCCCCTGCAGAAGGAGGTCGTCGTCGTCGACGACGGCTCGCGGGACCGCACGCGCGAGGAGGTCGAGCGCTTCCGCCGCGAGCACCCGCAGGCGAACATCCGGCTCGTGCCGCACGGGCAGAACCGCGGCAAGGGCGCCGCGGTGCGCACGGCCCTCGAGCAGGCCACGGGCGACCTCGTGATCGTCCAGGACGGCGACCTCGAGTACGACCCGAAGGACTACCCCCAGCTCCTCCAGCCGCTCCTCGACGGGCGGGCGGACGCCGTCTTCGGCTCGCGCTTCCTGGGCGGCCCGCACCGCGTCCTCTACTTCTGGCACTCCGTGGGCAACAAGGTCCTGACGCTGCTCAGCAACGTCTTCACTAACTACAACCTCACGGACATGGAGGTCTGCTACAAGGCCATGCGCCGCAGCGTGGCGCTGTCGCTCGACCTGACCAGCGAGCGCTTCGGGATCGAGCCCGAGATCACGGCCAAGCTCGCCCGCGGCGGCTGGCGCCTCTACGAGGTCCCCGTCAGCTACGCCGGGCGCAGCTACGAGGAGGGCAAGAAGATCGGCTGGCGCGACGGGGTCGCGGCGCTCTTCCACATCGTGCGTTTCCGTTTCGGCCGCTGACTGTCAGTCCCCTTCTCTGCGTGATCGCCGGCGGTACTCTCCGCTCATGCGCGCTCCCGCTCCGGACCGACGTCGCCGCCGCGCCCTGTTCCTCGTCGTCCCGTGGCTCGCCTGCCTGGCGCTCATCGAGATCGGGGTCCGGGTCCAGCGCCGAGGCGCCCCGCGCTCGGGCGACCTGTCGCTCGACGACGAGTGGCGGTGGGTCGCGAGCCACCTCGCGCGCGAGGGCGAGGCGACCTCCGGCGAGCTCTCGCCGCTCTTCATGCACGACCCGGTCGTCGGCTGGCGCCCGCGACCGCTCGTCCGGCTCCCCGGGGTGACGACGAACTCGGCCGGCATGCGCACGTCGGTCGAGGTCCCGCTGGCGCGGACCCCCGGCCAGCGGCGCGTGCTGCTCGTGGGCGACAGCTACACGTGGGGCGACAACGTCGCGGACGAGCACACCTTCGGCCACCTGCTCGCCACCCGCCACCTGCCCGGCTGGGACGTGCTCAACCTGGGGATCCCCGGCTCGGGCACCGACCAACAACTGCTGATGTTCCACGAGCACGGGCGCCGCTTCGGCCCCGACGTCGTGGTGCTCGGGTTCTTCGTGCGCGACTACCCGCGCAACCTGGTCACCTTCCGCGACTACGCCAAGCCGCGGTTCGAGCTCGAGGGCGACGGCCTCCGGCTCACGAACGTGCCCGTGCTCGCGCCCGAGGACGTGCTGGCGAAGTACCGCGCCGGCGAGCGGGCGGTCGGGCAGGGGCTCCGCTGGTGGACCGCGGGGTACGCCGTCAGCCGCTGGCGCGAGGTGGCGAGCGAGCGGGTGAGCGAGGAGGCCGAGGGCTGGCTGGTGCTCTCCCGCCTCATGGAGCGCTTCGCGGCCGAGGTCCTGGCCGCGGGGGCGACGCCGGTCTGGATGCTGATCCCCATGCGCACGGCGGTCGAGGAGGGCGCGTCGAAGTACGACGCGCTCGAGGGCCTCTGCGAGCGCCGGGCGGCCGCGCTGGGCATGCCGTTCCTCTCGGTGACCGAGGCGCTGCGGGCCCGGAACGTTCGCGACCCCGTGAACCTCCCACGCCAGGCCGGGGGCCACCTCTCGCCCGCCGGCAACGAGGTGATCGCCGAGTTGCTGGCCGACCTCCTGCCGCGGCTGCCCCCGAGCCCGGCGCTTGTCGGCGCCCGCGGTCGCCCGTAGCCTCGGTCCCCCATGCCGAGGTCCCGTCCCCGATGACCGACGACGCCCGGATGGCGGCGCGCGCGCGCCGCCGCGCGCGGTTGACCCGCCTGCGCCGCTGGGCGCACGTGGTGATCCTCCCGTTCGTGGCCGCCGCCCTGGCGCCCGACGAGGCCGCCGAGGCCGTCCTCGGCGCGGGGCTCGTCGCCGCGCTGGCGGTCGGGGTGTGCTTGCAGCGCCTCGCCGGCCCGGGCGTCCGCGCGGCGCTCGACGGCAGCCGCGCGGTCCGCGCCCTCGACCTCGCCCTGTGGAACGCGGCCCTGGTGGTCCTGTGCCTCGAGGGCGCGCTCACGCTGGCCAGCCGGGCGGTGAAGAGCCCGCTGCTCACGGCGCCCAACGCGAAGTCGGCCGAGCGCGTGCGCGACTACCGCTTCGCCCCCTACGCCCCCTACCTGGGCGGCAAGACGAACGCGTGGGGGTTCAACGACACGGACTGGGTGACGCCGAAGCCGGAGGGGACGTTCCGGATCGTGGCCCTGGGCGACAGCTTCCACTTCGGCGTCGTCCCCTACGCGCAGAACTTCCTCACGCTCCTCGAGGCGGACCTCACCGCGCGGGTCGGGGTCCCGGTCGAGGTGTGCAACCTCGGGATCTCGGGCACCTCGCCGATCGACTACCTGTTCGTGCTCAACGACGAGGGGCGCCTGCTCGAGCCCGACCTCGTGCTCACGGGGCTGTTCGTCGGCAACGACATCGGCGTCGTCCGGACCGGGTCACGCCTGCGCCCGAGTAACTGGCTGACCTTCGCCGTGTTCAAGCGGATCTCGCGGATCCTCGCCGAGCGCCGGCGCAACGAGGAGCGGACCACCCCGCCCGACGAGGAGCGGGGGATCAGCACGGTCATGTCGCCGGACTTCTACCTGAACATGGTCGCGGAGATCTACCTGCCCGTGTTCGCCGTCGCCCGCGAGAAGGGCATGGAGCGGCGCTGGGAGGACACCCTCCGCGTCCTCGAGCGGATCGGCGGGCTGGCGGGCGACGGCCGCCACGTGATCGCGGTCTACCCCTGCGAGCCGCAGGTCGACCACGACCTCCTGCGGCGCGCCTGCGAGCACCTGAAGGCCGATCCGGCCGGCTTCGACGTCCACGCGCCGGCGCGGCGCGTCGTCGAGCACTTCGCGCCGAAGGCCGTGCCCGTGCTCGACGTCCTGCCGGCGCTCCTCGCGCGGCGCGACGAGGGCCGCGCCTACGTGGAGCACGAGACCCACTGGAACGGCCTCGGCAACCGGATCGCGGCGGCGACGCTCGCCGAGCAGCTCGAGCCGCTCGTCCGCGCCCGGCTGGGCCGCTAGCCGCCCGTGGCCGAGGTCGAGCGCTTCGACCACGCCGGCTTCGGCTGGCAGGCGCGGCCCGACGGGCGCGCCCTGGTCGAGGCCGTGTGCGCCTGGCTCGCCGACCCGGCGGCCGCCGGCGCCGTGACCGTCAAGGCCTCGCAGGCGCGCGTCGTGTGGCGCTGGTCGACCGGCGGCGAGACCTTCTACGTGAAGCGCTACCGCGTGCGCGGCTGGTCGGAGCGGCTGAAGTACCTGGCCGTCGCGCCCCGGGCGGTCGCCGAGTGGCGCGCCGCGGTCGACCTCGAGGCGGCGGGGATCGAGGCGGCCCCGCCGGTGGCCGTAGGCGTCGCGCGCCGGGGCCCGTGGCTCAGCGACGCCCTGTTCCTCGCCCGCGAGGTCCCCGGCGTCCCCTGGGACGAGCTCCACGACGCGCTGAAGGCGGCCGGCGCCGACCGCGGGCCGCTCCTCGAGGCCACGGCCGACCTCTTGCGGCGCCTGCTCGCGGCGAACCTGTTCCACCCCGACCTGCACGGCGGCAACATGCTCGGCCGCCTGGAGGACGGGCGACCGCGGCTGGCGCTCGTCGACCTGCACGCGGTCCAGCGCCGCGGGCGGCTCTCGGCGCGGGCGCGGGCGAAGGTGATCGGCAAGCTGGCCCACTCGCTCTGGCTGATGGTCGACGAGGCCGACCTCGGCCGCGCGCTCGACCTGCTCGCGCCCGACCCGGCCGAAGGCGCCGCCCTGCGGGCGCGCGTCGCCCGGGTCGAGCGCACGCGCCTGCGCAGCCGCAGCAAGCGCTGCGTGACCGAGTCGACCGAGTTCACGCGCGACCTGGCCGACGGCTGGACCGTGTGGCGCCGGCGCGACGCGCCGCTCGACGCGCTCCTGGGCGCCCTCGCCGCCGGCGAGGGCACGCTCGGCGACCGGCCGGTCGAGGTCCTCCGCGCGCCGGGGCCGCTCCTCCCGGCCTGGCGCGCGGCCCACGCGCTCCGGGTGCGCGGGGTGCCGGCGGTCCAGCCGTTCGCCTGCCTGGAGCGCCGGGGCCTCCTCGGCGTGCGCGAGGCGGCGCTCGTGAGAGAGGTCCTCCCTGGCGCGCGGCCGCTGGCGCAGGTCGAGGCCGCAGACGTCGCGCTGGAGAAGGCGGCGCTCGAGGTCGTCGCGCGCCTGCACGCGGTCGGCCTCCGGGCCGCGCCGGACCGCCTGCTGGCCGTGACCGACGACCGCGGCTGGCGGGTCGTCGTCACCGGCGAGACGGCCCTGCCGCCCGACGCCCCGCTCGCCCCCGCCGCGGCTGACGCCGACCGCGCGGCGGTGCTCGCCGCGCTCCGGGCGCCGCGTTGACCCGCGTCCCCGCCCAGTTACGATCGCGCCCCATGCCCGGCGAGAAGGTGCGCGTCGTCCACTACTGCAACCAGCTCGGGATCGGCGGCACCGAGCGGACGATGGAGCTCTTCTGCCAGTACCTCGACCGAGAGCGCTTCGAGGTGTTCGTCGTCTCGCGCCGCGGGCGGACGTCGCTCTCGCGCAAGCTCAAGGTCGAGCTTCGCGCCCTCTTCGGCTCCGAGGCGGCGGCCGCCAAGCGGCGGCAGCTCCGCGCGCGCGACGTGCGCGTCGAGCGCTTCCGCGCGGTCGTCGGGGCCGACAACGTGCGCTTCGCCCGGGACGACGCGGACCTGCGGCGGGTGCTCCTCGACCTCTCGCCGGACGTCCTCCACGTCCACTACTCGGGCGACCCCGAGCCGCCGACCTCCGACGAGGCCGTCATGTCGCGCGTGCCCGTGACCGTGACGACGAACCAGTTCGAGCGGCACAACACGGCCCCGGCGCACCGTCACGTGCGCAAGATGCTCTTCGTCTCGAAGGGCATGTTCGAGGCGGGCGCCACCTGGGCCCACGGCGACCCCCGCGCCGACGTCCTGCACAACCCCGTCGAGGCCCCCTGCGACCAAGGCGACCTGCGGGCCGAGCTGGGCCTGCCGCCCGACGCCTTCGTCCTCGGCCGCGTCGGCCGCGCCGACCCGGCGATCTTCGACCCGATCTCGCTCCTGGCCTACCGCGAGGTGCAGGGCCCCAGGACCTGGTTCCTGGCCCTGTCGCCGCCCGAGAACATGGTCCGCGAGGCGGCGCGCCTGGGGCTGGTGAACTTCGTGGCCCTGCCCCCGACCGTCGACCAGCGCTGGCTGTCGCGCTTCTACAACACGATCGACGTGCTGGCCCACGCGCGGAAGGACGGCGAGACGTTCGGCTGCAACATCGCCGAGGCCATGGTCCACGGGAAGCCCGTCGTCTCGCACATCAGCGCCGTGATGAACGGCCACGTCGAGGTGATCGGCGACACCGGCTTCGTCGCCCCGCTCGACGACTGGCGCGCGTACGCCGCGCGGCTGGCCGAGCTCCAGGCCGACCCCGCGGCCCGGCGCGCCCTGGGGGAGCGGGCCCGCGCCCGGGCGCTCGAGCGCTTCGAGGCCCGCGCCCTCACGCGGCGCCTCGAGGGGCTCTACCTGGAGCTCCTGGCCCGCCACCGGCCGGCGCTCGCGGATCGGCCGGCCTGAGCGTGGGCCGGGCGCTGCGCAACTTCGTCCGCGACTGGGCGCCGGCCTGGGTGGTGCGCCGCGGGCACGAGCTGTTCGCGCCGCTCGCGCCGGCCGACTCGCGCGTGAAGTTCAAGGCCCTCGACATGGGCTGGAGCCTGGAGCAGTTGACGCGGTTCGGGTTCCGCCCCGGGCTGATCGTCGACGTGGGCGCCTACGTGGGCGACTGGTCGCGCCTGGCCCGCCGCTGCTTCCCGGACGCCGCGATCGTGATGGTCGAGGCCCAGCCCGACAAGGCCGACGCCCTGGCCCGCGCCTGCGCCGAGGTCGGCAACGCGACGGCCGTCCGCGCCCTCGTCGGCCCCGAGCCCCGGGCGCAGGTCGAGTTCTTCGCCATGGAGACCGGCTCGTCGGTCCTGAGCGAGCGGACCGACCACCCCCGCGAGGTGATCCGCGTCGACATGACGACGCTCGACGCCGCCACGGCCGACGCCCCCCCGGGGCCGGCGCTCCTCAAGCTCGACACCCAGGGCTACGAGCTCGAGGTGCTGCGCGGGGCCGCGCGCCTGCTCGAGCGGGTCGAGGTCCTGCAGACCGAGCTGAGCGTCCTCGACTTCAACGAGGGCGCGCCGGCCCTGCACGAGGTGATCGCCTTCCTGGCCGCCCGCGACCTCGTGCTGTTCGACCTGGCCGACATCACCCGCAAGCGGAGCGACGGCGCGCTCCTGCAGCTCGACGCGCTGTTCGTGCGGCGGAGCTCGACGCTGCGAGCCAGGGTGAACCAGGGGCTGTGAAGCGCGTCAGACCGCGGCGGGGCGCTTCCGCACGAGCACGTCCTCGATCACCAGGTACTCCAGCCCCGACGCGAAGAACATCTGCAGGGCGTCCTCCGGCGAGCAGATCAGCGGCTCGCCGCGGCGGTTGAGCGACGTGTTGATCACGACCGGGATCCCGGTGCGCCGCTCGAAGGCGGAGATCAGGCGGTGGAAGCGCGGGGCGCGCTCGGGCGTGACGAACTGCGGGCGCGCCGTGCCGTCGACGTGGACGATCTCGGGGACCCGGTCCTTCCACTCGGGGCGGACCGAGAAGCAGAAGGTCATGTAGGGCGAGTCGTGCCCGTGCGTCTCGAGGACCTCGTGCGCCTTCTCGGCGAGCATCGACGGGCAGAACGGCCGCCAGGGCTCGCGGTACTTGATCCGCCGGTTGATGTCGTCGGCCGTGCCGCGCACCGTCGGGTTGCCGAGGATGCTCCGCTGCCCCAGCGCGCGCGGGCCCCACTCCATGCGCCCCTGGAACCAGGCTACGACCTCGCCCTTCGCCAGCAGGTCGGCCGCGGTCGCGGGCGCGTCCTCGAGCACCTCGTAGGGGATGCAGAAGCCGTCGAGGACCTCGCGCACCTGCTCGGTCGTGAAGGACGGGCCGAGCGCCGCCGTGCCCATGGGCCGCACGCGCTCGCCGCGCAGCGCCGCGGCGTAGGCCGCCGCGCCCAGGGCCACGCCCGAGTCGCCCGAGGCCGGCTGCACGAACAGCTCGTCGACGAGCGGGTGCTCGATGAGGCGCTTGTTGAGCTTGACGTTCAGGGCCACGCCGCCGGCGAAGCACAGCCGGCCGCCGTGGCGCTTCAGGGCGTCGCCGAGGTGCCGCTCGACGAGCGTGACCGTCACCTCCTCGAGGAGCTTCTGCGTGGCGGCCGCCACGTGCACGTAGGGCTCGTGCAGGTCGTCGCCCTGGCGCGGCGGGCCCAGCTCGTCGATCAGCCGCTGCGAGATGTGCTTGTCGGGGACGACGCGCAGCTCGCGCTCGACCCACACGCGCTCGTCGTCGCAGCGGAAGCCGCCGTCGTCGGTGAGCCAGAGCATCTTCGACAGGTCGTAGCGCGTCGGGTCGCCGTAGGGCGCCATGCCCATGACCTTGTACTCGCCGTCCGCCGCGTCGAAGCCCAGGTACTCGGTGATCGTGCTGTAGAAGAGGCCCAGCGAGTCGGGCTTGAGGACCTCCTTCAGCTTCTTCATGCGCCCGTCGGGGAGCCCCTCGAGGAACAGCGTCGACGTCAGCTCGCCCTCGCCGTCGGCCGTGAGGACGGCGGCCGACGGGAAGCCCGACAGGTGGAACGCCGAGGCGGCGTGGGCCACGTGGTGCTCGACGTACTCGACCTGCACGCTCGCGGGGTCGATCTTCAGCTCGCGCAGGACGCCCTCGAGCACCCGGCGCCGCTTCTGCTCCTCCTGCGCCAGGCGCTTGAACGGGCGGATCGCCTTCGTCGCCGAGCGGCCGAGCATGCGCCGGGCGTACTCCCAGCGCTTCTCGCGCATGATCGCCGCCGACCAGGGGTAGGCGATCACGTCGACCTCGTCGGGCTTCACACCGGCCTGCGCCAGGCACCAGCGGGCCGCCTCGACCGGCTCCTCCTTCACGGCGTGCTTGCGGCGGCTGAAGCGCTCCTCCTCCGCGGCCGCGACCAGCTCGCCGTCGACGAGCAGGGCGGCGGAGGGGTCGTGGAGCAAGCCGCAGCCGAGGCCCAGGATCTTCACGTGGCAGCCCCCCGGAGGTTCGAGCGCGAGAGCTTACCAGCCCCCGGCGCAGACGGCGGGCCGGGGGCAGGTGGGACGGCTCACCCGACCGGCGCGCCGCGCGCCCGCGCGATCACCTGCCGGTAGAGGGCCTCCTTCTGGTCGACCATGTGGTCGCACGTGAACTCGGTGTGGACGAGGCGCTGCCCGGCCTCGGCCAGCCGCCGCGCGAGGTCGCGGTCCTCGAGGAGGCGTAGGACCGCTTGACCGATCGCGGCCGAGTCGCCCGCCGGCAGGAGCAGGCCCGTCTGGCCGTCGCGGACGACGTTGCGCACGCCGCCGACGTCGGTGGCGACCACCGGCAGGCCGACCGAGAGCGCCTCGATGATGCTCGTGCCGAGCGTCTCGCCGTCGACCGGCACGAGCGCGAACAGGTCGGCCGCCCGCAGGAGGCGCACGACGTCGTCGCGGTGGCCGGGGAGGATCACCTTGCCCTTCAGGCCCAGGCGCTCGGCCTGCTCGAGGAGCGGCGCGTCGGTCACGCCGACGCCGGGGAACAGGTAGCGCGTCTCGGGGAACTTCTCGGCGATCGCCGGCGCGGCGTCGAGGAGGAAGCGGTGGCCCTTCTCGGGCGCCAGGCGCGCCACGGTGAGGATCAGCGGCGCGTCCTGCGGGATCCCCAGCTCGGCGCGGACCTCCTCGCGGCCGGGGCCCGGGGTGAAGCGGCTCATGTCGATCCCGTCGTGGATCGCCACCAGCTTGTCGGCCGCGAGCACGCCGCTCTCGACGAAGCGCCCGGCCTGCTCGGCGGCGACGACGACCGTCTGGTCGATCAGGCTCCGGTAGAGCCAGCGGTTCAGCGCGTGGCTGCGGATGCGGTAGCTGTTGTGGCGCGTGCGCACGACCGGGATCCGCGGGCTGCAGGCGCGGGCGGCGAAGCACGACAGCCAGGTGTCCTCGGAGCCGTGCGTGTGGACGACGTCGAAGGCCCGCGCCCGGAACAGCGCCCGCAGCGCCCGGTAGTCGCGCCACCAGACGTGCGGGATGAACTTCGTCGACAGCGCCAGGTCGTCGAACACCTCGAGGCCGGCGGCGCGGGCCCGCTCGGCGAGCATGGAGCCGCGCGGCGCGCCGACGACGACCTCGTGGCCGCGCTCGGCCAGGAGCTTCGAGGTGATGAACACCCGGAAGACCTGGCCGTTCCAGTGCTTGTGGACGTTGATGTTGAAGACCTTCAGCCGGTCGCTCACGCGAGCGCCCTCCGGTACTCCTCGAGCGTCTCGCGGGCGGTGCGCGCCCAGGTGAACCCGGCGGCGCGGGCGAGGCCCCGCGCCCGCAGGTCGGCGGCGAGCGCCGGGTCCTCGACGATCCGCCGCACCGCCGCCCCGATCGCGCCGGAGTCGTCGGGCGCCGCCTCGAGCGCGCAGCCGCCCGCGACCTCCGGCAGCGCGCCGCGGTCGCTCACGACGACCGGCACCCCGCAGGCCATGCCTTCGATCGCCGGGATCCCGAAGCCCTCGTGGTGCGTGACGAAGGTCACGACGCTGGCCCCGCTGTAGACCGCCGGCAGGTCGGCGAAGGCCACGTAGCCCGGCCGCACCACCTCGACGCCGGCGATGCCCTTCACCTCGGCCACGATCTCCGCCGCCCCGAACGAGTCGGCGCCCACCCACACCCACGGCAGGCCGACGTTCGCCGCCTGGAGGCCGCGGGCCATGCCGGGGAGGTTCTTCCGCACGGAGACCTCGCCCACGTAGAGGGCGTAGCGCCCGGGGAGCTTCAGCCGGGTCCGGACCTCGGCCACGCGCTCCGGCGCGACCGGCACGAACTCGGGGCTGACGCCCTGGGGGACGACGGCCGCATGCGGCTCGACCTCGGGGAAGCGCTCGAGGAAGTCGCGGCGGGCGGCGTCCGACGGGAAGATCACGCGCCGGGCCCGCCGCGCGATGTCGTGGTAACGCGACTTCTTGTGCGAGCGGAACTGGTCGTTGGCGAACTCGTCGCTGAGCAGGCTGAAGACGTCGTGGACCGTGGCCACGAGCGGCCAGCGCTCCCACTCCGGCAGGCGCGCGTCGGGGCCGTGGAACACGTCGGGCCGCCCGAGGGGGCCGATCACGCCCTGGAACCAGCGCTGGCTGACCCTCGGGTCGTCGAGCCCGGGGCGCTGCGCGCGGTGCTTCCAGCGCGAGAGGCGCGCGCAGGCCAGCAGGCGGTCGTCGGGCCCGAGGAGGGCCGGGAGCTCGCGCACGAGATGGGCCGTGTACCAGCCGATCCCCGTCCGCTTCGGGCGCACGGCCGCCGTGATGTCGAGCGCGATCCGCATGGCCGCGCGAGTATACGCGAGCCCTCGGCCCGGTCAGGAGCAGGATCCACGACCCGCGTGCGCCCGCTCGCTTCGCACGACAGTTGCCCCAGCCGTCGGTCACGCGAGCTCGACCTCTGCGAACTCGCGGTCTCGCCTGCATGATCACGAATGGGACGCAGCAGCACGCGAGGCGAGGCCGCGGAGGCCGAGACGAGCCGGCGCGCGCGCGGGTCGTATCGATCGCCGGATCCCCGGTGGGCCGCCGGAGCAAGCGGGAGACCCGCGGCTGCGGACGGCCGCGAGCGATCGTGGTTCGCGGAGGCTGCGGCACCGCAGCCGCGGGACGGAGCTTGCGGAGGCGGGCCACACCGACGACCCGCGCGCGCGCCGGATCGGCCGGCATCCGCGGCCGCAGCCGTCGATCACACCTCAGTGGTTCTGGCCGAGGAGCTCGACCACGACCGACAGGAGGCGCTGGGCGATCAGGAGGTTGCCCCGGTCGCCGACGTGGCAGCTGTCGATGAACACCTCCTCGTCCGCGCCGCAGGCGTCGAAGGCGTCCGACACGTCGCACAGGGGCATGGCCGCCGAGGCGTGGTCGGCGATCGCGCGCCGCAGCTCGGCGTAGCAGGCGCGGAAGTGCTCGCCCAGCTCGGGGGTCCCGCGGGCCTCCGGGAGCAGGCCGCGCTCGCGCGGGGTCAGGGGCTTCTCGCTGCAGGCGAGCGTCGGCTGGAGGGCGAACACGTAGCGCGCGCCGGCGTCCTCGACGACCTCGTTGACCCGGCGCGCGTTCTGCAGCAGGCGCTCGGCGACGACCGACGGCGGCACGGGCGGACGGACGCCCGCCTCGCGCACGTCGGGGAGGACCGCCGGATAGGGGTCCAGCCCGGCACCCGCGCGCGCGCGGTCGAGCTGGTCGAGGAAGTGCCGGTCGGGATACGAGTGGAACCAGCGCACGTCCTCGCCCATGAAGCCCCAGAAGACGTCGTTGTTGCCCGAGAGGGCCACGACGAGGTCCGGCTCGAAGCGCAGCACGTGCTGCGTGATCCACAGCAGCTCGTGGGTGCTCGCCCAGCCGGGGTAGGCGGCGGTGATCACCTCGAACGTCCGGCGCTCGCGCCCCGGCCAGGCCGCGAGGAGCGCCTCCAGGTAGCCGGCGATCGTGCGGTCGTCCGACGGCGCGCCGCTGCCGTAGGCCGTCGAGCCGCCGACGAGGAAGATGCGGTAGACGCCGGGGGCCTTCTCGCCGAGCGCGCGGGCGTCGCGGAACTGATGCGGGCCGATCGTGGCGTTGGCCGACCGGCCGGGGGCCGCCGCGTGGCCAACGAACGGCGTCGGCGTGGCCGGCGGGACCCAGGAGATCGCGTCGAGCGCGGCGAGCGCCGCGGCCGGGTCGAGGTAGCAGGCGGCCACGCCGGCGCGCTCGCCCGGCGCCAGGAGCTGCCCGAGGACCTCGTTCTTGCCGAAGCGCTCGTTCATGCGGCGGATGCGCTGGAGGGCCAGCCGCTCGCCCAGGACGATCCCGCCGAGCAGGAGCGCCGCCGAGGTCCCCGTGACCGCGGCCGCGAACGCCGCCTTCTGCAAGCGCGCGCGGCTCATGGGCGGGCTCCGGCGCCGACGACCACGCCGAGCTCGCGCTCGACCGTGGCGAGGACGTAGGCGGCGCGGTGCCGCGTCGTGTGATGGTCCCGCAGCCGCTGCTGGCCCGCGGCCGCGATCCGCGCCGCGGCCTCGAGGTCGGCGCAGCAGCGGCGCGCCTTGTCGACGAAGTCGTCGACGCCGTCGAAGAACACGGCCGAGCGCCCGTCCTCGAAGTCGTCGGGGATCTCGATCGTGGGCCGCTCGGAGAGGAGCATGGCCCCGCAGGCGGGCACCTCCCAGTAGCGGAGGGTGTCGAACCCCGCCCCCCGGGCGCTCACGGCCACGCGGGACGAGGCCAGCCGCCGCAGGTAGTCGTCGCCGGTGGCGCGGAAGGTGTGGGCGAGGTTCTCGATGTAGCCGTCCTCGTGGCGGAGCCCGAGGCGCTTGCGCAGGCTGCGCCGCAGCTTGGCGACGACCCCCGGCCGCCGGCGCGTGACCAGGCCGTCCCCGGCGTTGGGCAGCCCGGCCGCGGCCGCCGCGGCGGCGAGCTGGCCGCGGATCGGGGCCGTGTTGCGGAAGGCCAGGAACAGCGCGTGCGGGCGCGGGGCCTCGGGCAGCGCCGGGAAGGCGTCGAGGTTCACGGAGAAGGTCAGGGGGTGCGTGCGCGGCGGCGGCGGCGCGCCCCTCGGCAGCTCGCGCTTGAACGCGAGGTCGAACGGCCGCGCGGCCGAGACGCGCGCGAAGTCGTCGGGCGCGTCGGCGCCCAGGCCCGCGTGGTCGCCGCCGTCGACGAACACCTGCGGCGGCAGGTCGGGGACCGCCTCGCGCAGGGCCGCGAGCGCCCGCAGCGGCTCGGGCTTGCAGGCGCCCACGACGACCAGCGACAGGCGTCCGTCGCGCGCCAGCGCGACGACCTCGTCCCACGTCGCCCCGCGCGCCGGCCCGGGCACGAACCCGCAGCCGAGCGGGTAGGGGGCGGGGCGGTGGAACTCCGGGCGCGGGGGGTGCTCGACCACCTGCTCCTTGCCCAGGACCTGCGCCAGACCGGCGTAGGTGAGGTCCTGCAGGTAGTCGGGGCTGGCGCTGCAGAGGAGGAGGATCACCGCCCGCGAGTATACTCCGACCCCCATGAGCTCCCCCCGGCAGAACCGCTTCCGTCGCCATCGGGGCAAGGTCCTCGCCGCGCTCCTGACGGTCGGCCTCGTCGGCGTGGACCTCGCGCTCGGAACCCTTCGCGAGGCGCTGTTCACCCGGCGCGTGCGCCAGGCCAACGACCACGTGTTCCGCACGAAGGACCGCGAGCTCCACCACGCCTTCGTCCCGGGCGCCTCGGTGCCCGACGCGCGCTGGGGGAGCCTGACCTTCCCCTTCCACGTCAACTCGCTCGGGTTCCGCGACACGGCCCCGCGCGAGGTCGCGCCCGTGACCTCCGGGCGGCGCGTCGTGTTCCTGGGCGACTCGTTCACCGAGGGGCTCGGCGTGCGCGCCGAGGACACGTTCGTCGGGCGGATCGCCGAGGCCGCCGGCGCGCACGGCGTCGAGGTGCTGAACGCCGGCTGCTCGTCCTACGCGCCGAGCATCTACCTGGCGTCGGCGCGGCGCATGCTCACGCGGGGCCTCCGGTTCGAGCGGCTGGTCGTGTGCATCGACATCTCGGACATCGACGACGAGGCCCACTACTACGCCACGAACCCCGAGGGCCGCGTCGTGCGCCCGAAGCGCGAGGGGCTGGCGCGGCTGGGCAACTGGCTGCGCAAGCACTCGCTCGTCTACCAGGTGGCCGCCTTCGGCTGGTCGGGCAGCCCGCCGCAGGTCGGCCAGGCGCGGGGGCGCTGGACGATCGACGAGGCCCTCCTCGAGGCCTGGGGCCGGGCCGGGCTTGCCCAGGCCACCGCGCGCATGACCGACCTGGCGGCCTTGCTGCGCGAGCACGGCGTCGCCCTGACGGTCGTCGTCTACCCCTGGCCCGACCAGATCGTCGCCCGCGACCTCGACTCGCTCCAGGTGCGCCACTGGCGGGCCTGGGCCGAGGAGCACGGCGCGCGCTTCGTCGACCTGTTCGGCGAGTTCATCACCGACGAGCCGGCCGAGGCCGTCCTGGCCGAGTGCTTCATCCCCGGCGACGTCCACTGGAACGAGGCCGGCCACGCGCGGATCGCGCGCGGGTTCCTGGCCGCGCATCCGCTCGATACGCCGTGACATTCGTTCAGGAGCATGGTTCACAACAGAGGAGCAGAGGAAGCAGAGGGCGCCCTCCCATGACTCCTCCTCTGTTTCCTCTGTTCCTCTGTTGTGACCTTCGTACCGGCCCGACGCGCTTCGCCGGGTCGCCCGGCAGGCCCTCGCCGGACTCGCCCCCGTGCGAGCACATCGACGACGCAGCCCGACAGCGCGGTTCCGTCAGGTTGCCCCTGCCCTTCCCACGTCCTGCTCGCGTAGGAGGGTGACGGCAAACGTCAGGAGCACGCGACCAAGACCGACAGCACGCCGCGAGCCGCGCAGCTCCCCCTGGAGCAGAGAGGATCCGGTGGGCGGTCCCACGACACGCCCTCTGCTCCCTCTGCTCCTCTGTTGTGAATCTCCTGCGGGGCCGACGCGCTACGCCGGGTCGTCCGGCAGGCCCTCCGCGCACGCCCGCATCTCGTGCGGCAGGTCCTCCCACAGGTAGGCGCGGTTCGCCGAGTGGCCCGGCCACACCTGCTCGTAGCGCGCGACCTTGGCCTCGCGGGTGGCGCGGTCGTTGAGCATGAAGTCGAGGTGCAGGATGTGCCCGCGCCGGAGCTTCTTGCCCGGGCCGCGGCCGTCGCGCGGGAAGCGCTCGTGGA
Source organism: Planctomycetota bacterium (assembly GCA_019636275.1). Lineage (GTDB taxonomy): Bacteria > Planctomycetota > J058 > J058 > J058 > JAMLIC01. The sequence goes on from JAHBXY010000001.1 coordinate 147,698, forward strand.
GCGGCACGCGCTGCTCCTCGTAGCGCCAGAACGGCGCGTTCCTGAACAGGCGCAGCTGGTGGTCGGGGTAGAGGGCGTCGGCGTGCACGTAGCGCGGCGGGTCGAGCGAGACCAACCAGTAGCGCGGCAGCTTGTACCAGCGCTTGCGGCAGGCGTGGAGCAGGTTGGGGAGCGCCTGGCGGAGCTCGGCCGAGAGGAGCTCGTCCGAGTCGAGGACGAGCACCCAGTCGCTCGTCGCCAGCGAGATGGCGTGGTTCTTCTGCCGCGGGAACGTGTCGAAGTCGCGGCGCGCGTAGCGGACCTTCGGGTGCGCCTGGAGGACGTCGGCCGTGGCGTCCTTCGAGCCGCCGTCGACGGCCACGATCTCGTCGGCCACCGGGGCCACGTTGGCGAGGAAGCGCGGCAGGAGCGCGGCCCGATCCTGCGTGACGACGACCACGGACAGCGTCGGCCGGCTCACCCGACGACCTCGACCCCGGCGGCGGCGAGGGCGCGCGCCTCCTCGAACAGCTCCAGGTAGCGCGGCACGAGCGCGCGCCAGGAGAACGACGCCTCGACCCGCTCGCGGCCGAGCGCCCCCAGGCGGCGCCGCTCGGCCGGGTCGCCGAGGAGGCGCTCGAGCGCGCCGCGCAGCGCGCCCGGCGCGTCGCAGGCGACGAGGACCCCCGCGTCGCCCACGAGCCAGCGGCGCGTGTCGTCGTCCTGCGTGACGACGGGCACCCCCGTCGCCATCGCCTCGGTCAGGACGAGGCCGAAGCCCTCCTTGCGCGAGGGCAGGGCGAACACGTCGGCCGCGCGGTGGAGCTCGGGCATGCGGTCCGGCGGCACCGAGCGGAAGTCGACGCGCTCCCCGAGCCGCTCGGCGGCGCGGCGGCGCAGGGCCTCGGTCTCCGGGCCGGGGTGGCCGGCGACGACGAGCAGCGCCTGCGGCAGGTCGGCCACGGCGTCGATCAGGAGGTCGATCCGCTTGAACGCCTCGTGCGCCGCCGCGCACAGGACGACGGGCCGGTCGGCGGGCAGGCCGAGGGCGGCCCGCGCCGCGGCGGCGTCGCCCGGGCGGAAGCGGTCGGTGTCGATCGGCAGCGGGACGAGGCGCGAGCGGTCGAGCCCGGCCGCGACGGCCTCGTCGTAGGCGGGGCCGGTGAGCTGCTGCACGAGGTCGAGCGGCCCCAGCTTGCGGGCGGGGTAGGGGGCGCCGTTGTGGAACACGAGCGCCGGCCGCTGCCCGGGGGGCAGGGCGCCGCGCCGGGCCAGGAGGGCGCGCGCGGTGCGCAGCTCGGGCGTGTAGACGACCGCCGCCGGCCGGCGGCCCAGGGCCCGCGCCAGGCTCACGCCGAAGGTCCAGGTCTCGAGGTCGTTGACCTTCTTCTGCTGGAGCACGAGCCCGAGCGCCCGCCCGACGACGCCCGTCCGGCGCAGGCAGGCGAGCGGCCGCTCGTCCTCGGTCTCCGGGCCGGCGCCCTTGTAGAGGACCACCGGGGCCAGCCCTCTCAGGCGCTCGAACAGCGCCTGGACGAAGGTCTCGTAGCCGCGCCGCACGTGCCCGACGCCGGCGCAGGCCAGGGCGAACTCGAGGTCTGGCGCCGCGCGGCTCACGGGCGGGGAGTATACGCGATATCATGAGCGCCCTGGATGAGCGGGCCGAAGGTCACGATCGCGTTCCCGACGTACCGCGCCCGGCCCGCGCTGTTCTTGCCGGCGCTCGAGGCGGCGCTCGCGCAGACGTTCACCGACCGCGAGGTGATCGTCGTCGACGACGGCTCGGACGACGAGGTCCTGCGCGCGGCGGCCGAGCGCGGGGCGACCGTCCACCGGAACGCCGAGCGCCAGGGCCTGGCCGGCAACTGGAACCGCTGCGTCGAGCTCGCCCGGGGCGAGCTGGTCAACGTCGCCCACCAGGACGACCTCATGGCGCCGACCTTCCTCGCGCGGGCCGTGGCCGCCCTCGACGCCGCGCCGCGCGCGGGGTTCGCGCACACGGCCTGGCGCTCCGTCGACGAGACGGGGGCGCCCACGGGCGAGCGCTGGGAGCACCTCGAGCTCGACCACCTGGCCGACTTCGTCCGCGACGGGCGCGACTACTTCCAGCGGATCGTGACGCTCCACACGCCCGTGTGCTGCCCGACGGCCGTCTACCGGCGCGCGGCGCTCCTCGGCGTGGGGGGCTTCGACCGCGCCTACGGCTTCGCCGCCGACCTGGACCTGTTCCTGCGGATCACGCTCGACCACGACGTCGCCTACGTCCACGAGGTCCTCTACGCCTACCGCCGGCACGCCGGCTCGACGACCTCGCAGCACACGCTTGCGCAGATGAACGCCGAGCTGCTGCGCGCCAAGCGGGACGCGGTCGACCTGGCCGCGCGCCGCGGGCTGCTCCCGCCCGCGGCGGTCGCCCGCCTGCGGGCGGCCGTGGCCCGCGAGGGGTTGAAGAAGGCCCGCAAGGTGGCCTTCGACGCGCCGGCCGCCGCCCTGCGCGAGGTGAGGAACGCCGCGCGCCTGCGCCCCCTGACGCTGGCGTCCGAGAACGGCGTCGTGGCCGTGACCCGCGCCGCGTGGGCCATGGTCCGCCAGGCGGCCGGGCTGCCGCCGGGGTCGCGCTCCGCGCGGCGGCCGAAGCGCGGGCCGCCGCCGCCGGTCCAGGCCTCCTGACGCCGCGGTGGTCCCTTCGCCTTCGACCGATCGTCTCTGTTGAAACCGCAGGTCCCCTGGGCAGAATACGCGCCCATGAGGATCGCGATCACCCACGCCCAGGACGGCCCGGACGCCGACGGCTACGCGGCCGACCTGCTGCGGGTCGTCCTGGACGCGGGGCACGACGTGCACCTGTTCACGCCCGCGTCGCCCTGGAGCCGCGGCCTCGACCCGCGCGCGCGCGTGCGCCGCGTGCCCGACCCCTGGAAGGGGATCGACTTCATGCGCGCGTGGAGCTACGACCGCTGGGTCACGCGCCACGCGCGGCGGGCGGAGTGGGACGTCGTGCACGGGCTGTCGTGGAGCAGCGCCCAGGACGTGCTCTCGGTGGGCGCCGAGGCGCCGCCGCCGCCCGCCGGCAAGCGGGAGGGCCTGCTCCTGCGGCAGCGCCGCGCGATCGAGGCCCGCCGCCACGCCGCCGGCGCGGCCACCCGCGTGCTCGCGCCCTCGAGCGCCGCGGCCGAGGGCCTCCGGCGCCGCTTCGGCCTGGGCGACGAGGTCGTCGTCAGCCGCCCCGGCGCCGACACCGAGCGCTTCACGCCGGCCCTGCGCGCGCAGTGGGGCGCCGCCTACCGCGAGCGGATCGCCGTCGACCCGGGCGCGTTCGTCGTGCTCTGCCTGACCAACGCCTACCGCGAGTCCGACGTCCCGGGCCTGATCGAGGTGTGCCGCCGGCTCAAGGAGCGCGGCCTCCCCGGCGGGCGGGCCGTGCGCTTCGGCGTCGTCGGGCGCGAGAAGAAGCAGGTCGAGGCGGAGATGAGCGCCCGCTGCAAGGCCGAGGGGATCTACGACCACCTGAAGTTCTACGGCCCGCAGCACCTGCTCGAGCGCTGGATCTCCCTGGCCGACGTCGTGCTCCTCCCGGCGCGCGCCGAGGCGCCCTTCAGCCGTGCGGCGTGGGAGGCCATGGCGGGCGGCGTGCCGGTGATCGCCTCGCGCGCCGTCGGGGCGGCGGAGGTGCTCGAGCACGGGCGCGACGGGTTCGTCCTCGACGACCCGTTCGACCCGGCGCAGGCCGTCGACCTGCTCCTGCGCCTGGCCGGCGACGAGGAGGCGCGCGCGCGCGTGGGCGCCGCCGCCCGGGAGACCGCCGAGCGCTGGTCGTTCGCCCGCCACGCGCGCGAGGTGCTCGCCGTCTACGAGCAGGTGGCCGCGGGCAAGGCGACCGCCGTGGCGCGGTGAAGCCGACGACCCTCCGCGCCGCCCCCGCCAGCGCCCCGCGCGTCCTGCACCTCAACACCGAGCCCACGTGGCGCGGCGGCGAGCAGCAGGTGCTCTACCTGCTCGAGGGGCTGCGCGCGCGCGGCGCCCCGTCGCTGCTCGTGGCCCAGCCGGGCGGCCCCATGCTCGAGCGGGCCCGCGCGCGCGGCCTGCCCGCGCGCGCCCTGCGCATGCGCGGCGAGGCCGACCTCCTGGCCGCGCTGCAGCTCCACCACCTCCTGCGCGCCGGGCGCTTCGAGGTCGTGCACGCCCACACGTCGCACGCCCACACGCTCGCCGCGCTCGCCGCGGCGCTCTTCGGGCGGCGCCGCCCGAAGGTCGTCGTCTCGCGCCGCGTCGACTTCTCCATCTACCGGCGCTCGTTCTTCGGCCTCAACGGGCTGAAGTACCGCCACGGCGTCGACCTCTACGTGACCGTCTCCGAGGCGATCCGGCAGGTGCTCCTGGGCGACGGCGTGCCGGCCGAGCGCGTCGAGTGCGTGCACTCGGGGATCGACGTGGCCAAGATCGACGGCGCGCCCGACCGGCGCGAGGCCCTGCGCGCGGCGCTGGGGGTCCCGCCCGACCACGCGCTGATCGCCAACGTGGCCCACATGGCCGACCACAAGGGGCAGCGCTACCTGGTCGAGGCCATGCCGGCGATCCTGGCCGCCCGCCCGCGGACCGTGTGCGCGATCGTCGGCGACGGCGAGCTCCGGGGCGAGCTCGAGGCCCTGGCCGCGCGGCTGGGCGTGACCGGGCAGATGCGCTTCCCCGGCTTCCGCGAGGACGTCCCGAGCCTGCTCAAGGCGCTGGACGTGTTCGTCATGCCGAGCCACATGGAGGGGCTGGGGACGAGCGTCCTCGACGCCATGGCCGCCGGCGCCCCGGTCGTCGGCACGCGCGCCGGCGGCATGCCCGAGTCGATCGAGGACGGCGTGACCGGGCTCCTGTGCCCGGTGCGCGACGCGCCGGCGCTCGCCGCGGCCGTCCTGCGCCTCCTGGGCGACCCCGCCCTCGGCCGGCGCCTGGCCGCCGCCGCGCGGGCGCGGGTCGTCGAGCGCTTCTCCACCGACGCCATGGTCGACGGCACCCTGCGCGCCTACCGCAGGCTCGTGGGGGGCCGACGGTGACGGGGCGGCGCTACCGCGACCTGCTGCTCCTGTGGCCGTTCTTCCGCCCGCAGCTGGGGCTGGCCGCGCTCCTCATCACGGGCGCCCTGGCCTACGCCGCCTTCGACGCCGGGCGCGCCTGGCTGGTCCAGCCGCTGGTGAACCGGGTCTTCATGCGCGGCGGCGACGCCAGGGCCCAGCTCACCGACGAGATGGCCGCGCAGGCCCCGGGGGATGAGGTCACCGCGGCGCTCGAGGCCGTGCCCCGGCCGACGCCGGCGGAGGTCGAGGCCGCCCGGCGCGACCCGCGCCTGGGGCTGCCCGCGCGACCCGCGGTCGACCAGGACCTCGCGGCGCTCCTCGGCCGCACCGAGGAGACGCTCGTCCGGGTCGCCGACGACCTTGCGGCCGACACGGAGCTCGGGGAGGCGGGCCCGGAGCTGTGGGAGGACCTCGTCCACGCCGCGCGGGTGCACGGCCGGGCCGTGGCCGCGGCGGCGGACGCCCCGGAGCTGGCCGCCGGGCTGTCGCTCCGCGCCCGTCGGGCGGCCTACGAGGTGGTCTACGCGTCGGTGCAGACGACGCTGCACAGGATCGTCGTGATCGCGCTGCTCCTGGCCATCGGCCTGGCGGTGGCCGAGTACGTCACGGCCTACTTCTCGCGCCTGATCACGATCCGCGTGTTCTTCGACGTGCAGGCGCGCCTGGCCGCGCACCTCCTGTCGCTGCCGCTGACCTTCTACGACCGCGAGCGCCGGGGCGACCTGCTCAGCCGGCTGACGACCGACCTGCACCAGCTCTCGATCCTCGTCACGAGCATCACCTCGGACCTCGTCGTGCAGCTCGTGCGGCTCGTCGTGCTGATCGGGGCGGCGCTCGTCCTCTCCTGGCAGCTCACGGTGATCGCGGTGCTCCTGGGCGGCGGCGTCCTCTGGCCGCTGCGCCTCTCGGCCCGGCGCCTGCGCCGCGCGTCGCGCCGGCGCTCGGTCGCCGCGGGCGAGCTGCTCGAGGCGCTGCAGCAGCTCCTCTCGGGCATGCGCACGGTCAAGGCCTTCCAGCGCGAGCCGCACGAGGAGCGGCGCCTCGAGCGCCAGGCGGCCGAGGCCCGCGACGCGCAGGTCGCCTCGGTCCGCGCCCGCGAGGCCGCCAAGGCCTGGGTGCAGGTCATGAACGACGTGACCCTGCCGCTGATCGTCCTCGCCATGAGCTTCGTCGTGCTCAACCGCTGGTGGGGCCTCGACACGGGCACGCTGGGCGCGTTCCTGGGCCTCTTGCTGCTCATGTACCTGCCGATCCGCGGCCTGGGCGAGGCCATGAACCACGTGCACGACTCGCAGGCGGCGCTCGAGCGCGTCTTCGAGCTGTTCGAGCGCCGGCCCGAAGCGCCCGACGCGCCCGGCGCGGCGCCGCTCGAGCGCATCCGCGAGGAGCTGCGCTTCGAGGGCGTGTCGTTCCGCTACGACGTCGAGGGCGCGCCCGAGGGCGACGACGGGCTGGCGCTCGTCGACGTGAGCTTCAGCGCGCGGGTGGGCACGACGGTGGCGATCGTCGGCGCGACCGGCAGCGGCAAGTCGACGCTGATCGACCTGCTCACCTGGCTGCGCGACCCCACCGGCGGGCGGATCCTCGTCGACGGCGTCGACCGCGGCGCGTTCACGCGCGCCAGCTACCTCGACCGGCTCACGGTCGTGCCGCAGGCGCAGTTCCTCTTCCGTGGCACGGTGCGCGAGAACATCCGCTACGGGCGCCTCGACGCCACCGACGCCGAGGTCGAGGCGGCCGCGCGGCTGGCCGGCGTGCACGAGGACGTCACGGCCCTGGCCGACGGCTACGACCACGACGTCGGCGAGCGCGGGGGCAAGCTCTCGGGCGGGCAGGTGCAGCGGGTCGCGCTGGCCCGCGCCTTCCTGCGCGACGCGGACGTGATCGTCCTCGACGAGGGCACGAGCGCCCTCGACACGCGCACCGAGCGCGCCGTGCAGCAGGCGCTGGCCAGCGTCGCCCCGCGCGCGATCACGGTCGTCGTGGCCCACCGCCTGTCGACGGTGCTCCGCGCCGACCAGATCCTCGTCCTCGACCGCGGGCGCGTGGTCGAGCGGGGCACGCACCAGGAGCTGGTCGCGCAAGGCGGGGCCTACGCCCGGCTCGTGGCCCTGCAGGCGCTCGGGGCCTAGTGTGATCGACGGCTGCGGCCGCGGATGCCGGGCGAGGGGGGGCGCGCGCGGGTCGTCGGTGTGGCCCGCCTCCGCGAGCTCCGTCCCGCGGCTGCGATGCTGCAGCCCAGGCGGACCCTACCGCTCGCGGCCGTCCGCAGCCGCGGGCCTCCCGCTCGCTCCGGCGGCCCACCGCGGATCCGGCGATCGATACGACCCGCGCGCGCTCCCCCCTCGCCTCGGCCTCCGCGCCCTCGCCTCGCTCGTGGTTCCATTCCACTCGGGTTCGAGCGTGTCGATCACAGTTTGCGTGCTTGAAGACAGGCCCTAGAAGCGGATCGCCTTCAGCTCCAGCTCCAGCCGCGCCTCACCGTTCCAGCGGTTGAGCCGCGGCCGGAACGCGAGGTCGAAGGCCGCCGGCCCGCCGGGCCCCGGCCGGGCGCGCTCGCGGAGCGTCTGCACCAGCTCCGGCCGGCTGAAGGCGACCGCGCGGAAGACGTGGTCGCCCTGGCGCACGTGGAAGGCGAGGTGCTCGTTCTTCTTGCCCATGGGCCGCGGCTCGCCCGCGAGCGTGACGGCGCGCGCGGCGAACAGCGGCTCTGCGTTGCCCGCGCCGAAGGGGGACAGCCGCTCCAGCTCGTCGACGAGCTGGCGCGAGACCTCCTCGAGGCGCACCTCGGCGTCGGCCACGACCTCGTAGCCCTCGAGCCGCGCCGCGACCTCGGCCCCGGGCGTGTCGGCCGCCAGCCCGAGCGACGCCGCGATCCCCGCCTCGAACGCCCCGCGCACGGCCTCGAGCCGGGCCGGGTCGGCCGTGAAGCCCACCGCCGCCTGGTGCCCGCCCATGCGCTGGAACAGGCCGCGCGCCGGCTCGAGCGACGCGAGCAGGTCGACGCCGCCGCAGGTGCGCCCCGAGCCCTTGGCCACGCCGCCCTCCACGCCGGCGACGAGCGCCGGGCGCGAATAGGTCTCGGTCAGCTTGGCGGCGACGATCCCGACGACGCCGTGCGGCCAGCCCTCGCCCCACACGACGATCCCCGGGGCGCGCAGCGGCGCCGCCCCGTAGGCCGCCTCGACCGCCGCGCACGCCCCGCGGAACACCTCGTCCTGCACGGCGCGCCGCCGGTCGTTCTCCTCGTCCAGCTCGCGGGCCAGCGCCCGGGCCTGCGCCGCGTCGCGCGTGACGAGCAGGTCGAAGGCGCGCCGGGCCACGCCCATGCGCCCGGCGGCGTTCAGCCGCGGCGCCAGGCGGAAGGCCACCTCGTGCGTGCCCACGTCGTCGGTGACCTTGCCGACCTCGAGCAGCGCGTCGACCCCCGGCAGCACGCGCGCGCGCAGCGCCTTGAGCCCGAAGCGCACGATCACGCGGTTCTCGCCCACGAGCGGGACGACGTCGGCGACCGTGCCGAGCGCCACGAACGCCAGGCAGCGCAGGAGCACGTCGGCCATGGCGCGGGTGGGCTTGCCGTTGGCGCCCAGCCGCGCCGCGACGGCCCAGGCCAGCTTGAAGGCCACCCCTGCGCCGCACAGGTGCGGGTTGGCGTAGGTCGAGCCGGGCAGGCGCGGGTGGATCAGCGCCGCCGCCCGCGGCAGGCGCTCGCCCATCGTGTGGTGGTCGGCGACGACGAGGTCGATCCCGCGCGTGGCCAGCAGCTCGGCCTCGTCGAGCGCCGCGATCCCGTTGTCGATCGACACGACGACGCGCACGCCCTCGGCCGCCGCCCGCTCGAGGCGCGGCGCGTTGAGGCCGTAGCCCTCGCCCCGGTCGGGGATGTGCACCTCGACCTGCCCGCCGAGCGCCGTGAGCACCTCGTGCAGGACGACGGCGCCCGTCGTCCCGTCGACATCGTAGTCGCCGAACAGGAGCACCTTCTCGCCCGCGCGCACGGCCGCGGCCAGCCGGTCGGCGCCGGCCTGCATCCCCGGCAGCCCCTCCGGATCGAGGAGGCGCGAGAGCGTCGGCTCGAGGAACTCGCGCGCCGGCCCCTCGTCGGCGTAGCCGCGGCGCAGGAGCAGGTCGGCCGTGACCGGCGAGACCCCCAGCCGCCGCGCCAGGTCGGCCGCGGCGGCCGCTCGCTCGGGCAGGACCCAGGTGTCATCATCGGCCCGGTCGTCGGTGCGGTCGGCGGCATCCATGCCGGGCGTTGTACCGTCCGGGTCCGACAACCTCCCGAACCCACGGTCTCAGCGCCCCGCCCCCTCCACCGCGGCCACCGTCCGCCGCACGGCCTCGTCGAGCGCCTCGCCCATGGCCGCGGCCACCGCCGCCGGGTCGTCCTGGGGGACGGGTCTCTTGCCCACGAACGTGTCCTCGAGCCGCGCCGCGCCGTCGGGGCCGACGAGGAGCACGCGCAGGACGACGGTGGCCTCGTGGCTGCCGGAGCCCACGACCTCCTCGAAGGCCGCCACGTGGACGTCGAGCACCGGCGCGTCGGCGCCGCTGCCGCGGCGGAAGGCGCCGCGCTCGAACAGCGCCCCCGTGAGGGCCGCCTCGACGTAGGAGGCGGGCGCCTCCGTCCAGCGCGCGCCGTCGTAGAAGCCGTACTCCAGCGCCGGCGTCGACCACACCATGCGGTCCCGCAGGTGCGCCGCCGCGCTCACGTCGCGCAGGCGCAGGGGCGCGCGCTCCTCCAGCGGGGCCTGCGCCGCGTCGGCCTGGCGCGGCACGACCGGCCCCGGGCGGAAGAAGCGCGGGGCCGGCACCTCCGACTTGCTCAGGCAGCCGCCGAGCAGGACGAGGCCGATCATCAGCGTCGCGCGTCGGGTCATCGCCGCCCTCCCGGGCCGGGCGGGCTCGGGCTGCGCCCGTGGATCACCGCGCCCGGGTCGCGCTCGAGCGAGGCGGCCAGGTCCGAGACCTTCTCCGCCGCGTCGCGCAGCGCCGTGAGCGCCTGGCGCAGCTCGGCCGAGGCGCCCCCCAGGTCGCGCGACAGCCCGCCGACCGCCCCCGACGTATCGCGCAGGCTGGCGGTCGTCGCCCCCAGGTCCGCCTTCTCGACGGCCTCCCTGACCGTGCGCGCCGTCTCGCGCAGCTCGGCCAGCAGCGCCGGCAGGGCGCCCGACTCGCCCGTGACGCCGCTCACGTCGCCGGCCACGTCCTCGAGGCGCCGCGCCGCCGCCTCGAGCGACACGAGCAGGGCGTCGGTCTTCTTCGCCAGCCCGGGGACGTCCGCCTGCGCGATCGCCTGGCGCGCGTCGGTCATCAGCGCCCGCGCGTCGGCCGTGAGCCCGGCGCCGTCGAGGGTCTGGAGGATCCGCCGCACGTCGGCCAGGAAGCCGCGCGCCTCCTCGAGGGCGCGGGGCACGTCCTCGGCCAGGCGCAGGACGGTCTCCTCGACGTTCTTGAGCGTCGACGGCGTCGCGGGCACGTAGCGCCAGGGCACGGCGAACGGCAGCTCCGGCATGGGCGTCTTCTGCGGGTCGAACAGGTCGAGCGACAGGAACTTGCCCCCGGTGATCCCCGCCGAGGCGAGCTGCACGCGCACCTGCGGCGGGACGAACGGCCGCTCGGGGTCGGCCTCCGACTCGCCGCGCGGCCGGAGCCCCAGCGACGCCAGCACGTCCTCGTAGAAGTGCATGAGGACGGCCACGCGCCGCCGGTCGGGCGCCACGCCGATCTGGGCGACGGTGCCGATCGACACGCCGCGGAACTTCACCTTCGAGCCCACGTCGAGGCCCTGCACGGACTCGTCGAAGTAGGTCCACGCCGGGATGATCTTGCGCTCGAACTGCTCGGCCCCGAGCCACACGATCGACGCCAGCCCCACGGCCAGCGCGGTGACGACGAAGAGGCCGAGCTTCCACTCGTTGGTCCGCTGTCCTGCCACCGGCTACCCGGCCCCCCCGCCGACGACCGGCGCCGCCGCTGCCTGCCTGTTGAAGAAGCGCCGCACGCGCGGGTCGTCGCTGCCGTCCCGCAGGGCGCGCGGGTCGCCCCGGGCGATGATGCCCCGGGCGCCCTTGTCCAGCATGATGCACGAGGTTGCGATCTTGAAGATGCTCGGCAGCTCGTGCGTGACGAGCACCGTCGTCATGCCGAGGCTGTCGCTGAGCGTGAGGATCAGGTCGTCGAGCTCGACGGCGCTGATCGGGTCGAGGCCGGCCGACGGCTCGTCGAGGAACAGCACCGACGGGTCGAGCGCCATGGCCCGGGCGATCCCGGCGCGCTTCTTCATGCCGCCCGAGATCTCCGCCGGCAGGTGGTTCTCGAAGCCCTCGAGGCCGACGAGCGCCAGCTTGGCCCGCACGACCGCCGCCCGGGCCGTGGGCCCCAGCGCCGTCCAGGCGCGCAGGGGCAGCTCGACGTTCTCGCCCAGCGTCATGGAGCCGAGCAGGGCGCCCGACTGGAAGAGCACGCCGAACGGCGGCCGCCCGCCCTGGCAGGCCGCCGGGTCGCGGCCGAGGACGGCGAGCCGCCCGGCCATCGGCACCTCGAGCCCGATCAGGTGGCGCAGGAGCGTCGACTTGCCGCAGCCGCTGCCGCCGAGGATCGCGAACACCTCGCCCCTGGGCACGTCGAAGGCCAGGTCGCGCATGAGCACGACCGGGCCCCAGCCGATCGTGAGCCCCTCGACCTCGATGACCGCGTCGTGGCCCATCAGCGCCCGTACAGGTGGAAGATGATGGTGAACATGGCGTCGAGGACCACGAGCGCGAACAGGCTCGTGACCACGGCGGCCGTCGTCGAGCGGCCGACGCCCTCGGCGCCGCCCTTCGTCGACAGCCCGCGCTCGCAGGCGATCATGCCGACGGCCGCCCCGAAGACGACGCTCTTGATCAGCCCCTGGCCCACGTCCCACAGGCCGATCGCCTGCCGGGTGCGCTCGATGTAGGCCACGGGCGAGATCCCGAGCTGCCCCACGCCCACGACGAACCCGCCCAGGACCCCCAGCAGGTCGCTGAGCACGGCCAGGAGCGGCATGGCGATCACGAGCGCCACCAGGCGCGGGACGACCAGGTGCCGGTAGGGGTCGAGGCCCAGCGTGCGCAGGGCGTCGACCTCCTCCGACACGCGCATGGTCCCCAGCTCGGCCGCGTAGGAGGCGCCCGAGCGGCCGGCGACGATGATCGCCGTCATGAGCGGGCCGAGCTCGCGCGTGATCGACAGGCCGACCGCGTTGGCGACGAGCATCTCCGCGCCGAACTGCTTGAGCTGCACGGCCGACTGGAAGGCGATGATCAGGCCGATGAGGAAGCTGATCAGGACGACGATCGGCAGCCCGTCGGCGCCCACGCGCTCGAGCAGCCGCGCCACGTCGGGCCAGGGCACGCTCCGCGGCCTGGCCAGGCCGGCCGCGCTGGCGCGCGCGGCGCGGCCGACGAACTCGAGGACCGCGACCAGCTCCTCGTGGACCCGGAGCGCGAACGACCCCACCTGCTCGAGGATCCCCTGCTTGCAGGGCGGCGGGTGCAGGGCCGGCCGCCCCATGCGCTCGGCGTAGAGGTCGAGGAGCGCGCGCACGCGGTCGTTGGGGGCGACGAGGTCGACCGCCGCGCCGCGCCGCTTCGCCAGGTCGCGGAGCTGGATGAGGAGCGCCAGGACGCCGCCGTCGGCGCCCTCGACGCGCGACAGGTCGATCGTCGCCGCGCGCGGCGCCGCCTCGCCGCCGAGCCCCAGGCGCGCGTGCAGGTCCTCCCACAGGGCGCCCGCGCCCTCGAAGGCCAGGTAGCCCTCGAGCGCGATGACGGCCCCGCCCTCGTCGGGGAGCTGCGTTCCTGCGGCGTCGCTCACGGGGCCGCGACTCTAACCCGAGCTGCAGCCCCGTGTGACCTCAGGCCCTGGAGGCGTCGACGACGGCGCGCGGGGCCCGCGTCGGGTCGAGCGGCCCGAGCGGCGGGAGGTGCGCCGGCAGCCGCTCCTCCCACCAGGCGCGCGCGCGCTCCTGCGTCCAGGGCTCGTCGACCGCCGCCAGCAGCCGGCGCTTGAGCTCGAGCGCGTCCTGCGGGCGCTCGGCCGGGGCCTTGGCCAGGCAGGCGAGGACCACCTCGTCGAGCGCCGGCGGGAGCGGCCGCTCGAAGCGGCGCGACGGGGGCAGCGGCTGCGTGCGGGCGTGGTCGATCATGACCTGCATCGGCCGCTCCGACTCGAACACGTGCTTGCCCGTGAGCAGCCAGTAGGCCACGCAGCCGAGGGCGTAGATGTCCGCCCGCGCGTCGACCTCGCCCTCGGAGACCATCTCCGGCGCCATGAACGCCGGCGTGCCGACGATGAACCCCTCGCCGGTGAGGCGCGCCGAGCCGGGCGTGCGCGCGAACTTCGCCCCGGCCACGAGGCCGAAGTCGAGCACCTTGACGAAGTCGAGCGTCAGGCCCAGGCGGCAGGCGTAGATGTTCGCCGGCTTCACGTCGCGGTGGACGAGCCCCGCCGCGTGCGCCTCGGCCAGCGAGTCGCACGCCTGGGCCAGCAGGTGCACGGCGCGCGCCGGCGGCGCGGGGCCGTAGCGCTCGACGAGGGTCTCGAGGTCGAGGCCCTCGAGCAGCTCCATGACGTAGTAGAAGGCGCCGTCGTCGGCCACGCCGAAGTCGTAGAGCGACACCGTGTGCGGCGAGCGCAGGGCGGCCGTCGCGCGGGCCTCGCGCTCGAAGCGCGTGAGCACCGTGCGCTGCTCGTCGTCGCCGCCCGCCGCGCCCAGGAGCTCGGGCTTGACCAGCTTCACCGCCGCCGGCCGCGCCAGCATGGAGTGCTCGGCGCGCCACACCTCGCCCATGCCGCCGTGCCCCAGCCGCTCGACGAGCTGGTAGCTGCCGAGGCGCCGGGCCTCGCGCCGGGCCTGCGTCACCTGGCGGCCGAGGTCGCGCATGAGCCAGGCCGGGACGAGCGAGATCCCGGCGCAGATGTAGACGGGCGCGAACGCCTCGAACAGCGCCTGCGCCGGCGGCAGCGGGGCGCCCGCGCGCAGGCTCATGACGGCGAACACGGCCGGCCCGGTCGAGGCGGTGAGGACCGACGTCGCCACGGCGCGCCCGACCGGCGCCGGGACGACGAGCGGGAAGAACGTGATCCACACGCACAGCCACGACAGGTGGGACAGGTCGTTCCGGGCGATCGCCTCCGGGCCGTGGAAGCTGGGCAGGGCGATCGCCAGGCCGCCGAGGACCTGGAAGGCCAGGCCCACGTGCAGGGTGGCCTCGGGCGAGAGGCGCCGGCTGCGCACGACGCCCAGGACGACGAGCGCCTGGAGGAGCAGCAGCGCCCGCCCCAGGCGCACGAGCCACAGGTTGGGAGGCGCCGCCCAGCCGAGCGGCCCGTAGATCGCCCAGGCGACCGCCGTCATGATGAAGAGGACCGCCGCCAGGACCATGCACACGAGCGCCAGGCGCCGCGCGGCCTGCTCGACGAACTCCGTCGACGGGCCGCTCAGGCGCGCCCCGCTCGCGCCGACCGACTCGACCGGGAGCGCCTTGCGGCACTCGCGCACGCAGGGGTCGTCGCCGGGCGCCGGGTGGCGCTCGGTCTCGGCCCCCGGTCGCTGCGCATCGTCGTCGGCGCGCAGCCAGCGCAGGGCCGTGGAGAGGCGGTGGGAGTCGGACTGCGTCATGGCCGTCCCGCCAGCATGGAACGCCGGGGCCCGGCACGATAGTCCCACCTGCACCCGGTCCGCTAGTCGAGCACGACGAGCACGGGAACGGTCTGGGCTTCGAGCGCCTGGGCGCTCACGCGCCGCTCGATCGTCGTTCCGTCGGCGCCGTGCGCGGTGGCGGTCACGGTCACGGCGCCGGGCGGGAGGAGCGGCGTGGACCAGGCGGGGGCGCGCAGGCCGGGCTCCAGCTCCTCGCGGGCGCGGACGCCGGAGACCTCGTGGACGACGTCCAGCGTGAGGCGCCGCACCGGCCAGCGCGGGAGATCGACGCCGACCCGGAGGCGGCCGCCGCCAGCGCGCAGGCGAGCGCGCGCCACGGCCGTGCCGCCGGGCGCGGGCTCCACCTCGACGCGCGCGAGCGCGTAACCCCGGGCGCCGACCACCACCGCGAAGCGGGTCGGCGCGCGCACGCTCCACGGGTCCCGCAGTCGCTGACCGTCGAGGCTCCAGGCCTCGTGCCAGCTCGCCAGCGAGGCCCCCGTATCGAGGTCGACGGCTTCGACCTCCACCGTGGTCGGTGGCGGGTCGGCCCGCAGGAGCAGGGGCTCGCCGTCGAGGCGCACACCGAGGCGGGTGGCCACGACCACGCTACCGTCGCAAGCGATGACGTCCACATCGTCCCCAGCCAGTCCGCGCACGACGAACGCGCCTTCGTGGTCGGTGACGGCCGCCCCCCGCTCGTCGCTCGGGTCCAGGTCGTTCGGCCAGGCCGTCTCACCCTGGCCCGCCTTCAGGATCCGCACCTCGGCGAAACCCAATGGGCGGCCGACGTGGTCCACGAGCCGACCGCTCAGGACGCGCTCGGGCGCGAGCGCGACCCGCAGGTCGCTCGTGGGCGCCTGCACGTCGATGACGCGCTCGCCGAACCCGGGGGCGGAGACGGACAGCCGTTGCGGGCCAGGAAGCAGGCCGTCGAGCTGGAAGGCGCCGTCCGGCCCGGTGCCCGCGGCGCGGCCGTGGCGAGGCTCGTATGCGAGGGCTTCGCCCGGCCCAAGGCGGGCCGGACCCGAGTCGCGGAGGCTGCCCCGCACCCACACGAAGCGCGGGCCATTCTCGTCGGGGAAGCGCGCCACCCGCGCCCCGGCGAGCGGCGCTCCGGACGCGTCCACCACCCGTCCGCTCACGGCGGCCGGCCGCTCCAGGCGCAGTCGCGTGCGGGCGCCTTCAGGGCCGACGAGCAGCGAGACCGGGCGGCGCTCCGCGTAGCCTTCGAGGCTCGCGGAGACCTGCGCCTCCGTGTGGGCCGGATGGAGGCTCGCCGCGAGGTCCTCGACGGTGAACTCGCCGTCCGGGCCGGCCGTCGCATGCCACGTCCAGGGCACGGGCGACTCCGGCCGGCGCGCGGCGCCGACCGCCCGACCGTCCTGGACCGGGATGTCCGCACGCACCTCCACGCGCGCGCCGGCGAGGGGCGCGCCGTGGGCGTCCTCGACCCGCCCGGTGAGGCGCAGGGGGAGGGGCAGGCGCACCTCGAGGCCGGCCGCGTGCATCCGCTTCAAGGTCCCGGAACAACCCAGCAGGATCACTCCGTGTGAGACGCTCACGGCGGCCGGCGCTCGGCCCGGCGCGCGGACGATCGCCGTGTCCGGGAGCCAGCTGCTGGAGTCGGCCACGATCGCGAAGCGGCCGGACGCGTCGCTGCTGGCGCGGAGATCGAGCACCCGCGCGGCGCCGTGAGCCAGGCGCACCTCGGCTCCCGCGACCGGCGCCCCGTCCGAGTCGTCGACCACACGCCCCGCGACGACCACCTGGCTGCGCACGCGCAGGTCGAGCATCCGCGTCTCGTCCGCGGCGACGTCGACGCGCTGCTCGAGGGGGGCCTCGCGCTCCGCCGTCCAGGCGTCGTCGTCCGGCGGCGCGCCGGCGATCCAGCGCGCCTCGAGGCCGGCCGCCGGGCGCAGGGCGATCGTCCACGGACCGGGGGCGAGCGCCAGCGAGAACGCGCCCTGGTCGTCCGTGGTCGCCACGACCTCCCGGCGGTCGCGCGTGGCCACCACCTCGACGTGCGGCCAGCGACCTCCGAGGAGCAGGCGCACGTGCCCCCGAACGACGACGGGCGCCGATGCGACGGCCGGCGCGGGCGTCGTCGCCGAGGCCGGCGGTTCGCGCTCGCCGGCGGCCAGGTCGACGGGCGGCGCGGGCGTGACGACCGCATCGCGTGGCGCGCCGCCGACGGGCGGGCGCGGGTCGTCGGGCGCGAGCAGGAGGGCCGGCGCCGCGAGCGCCGCCGTGAGGAGGGTGGCTACGCCCGCCGTCCGTCGCACGGGGCCAGCGTAGCAGTCGACGTCAGCGCCCGCCGGTGCGGGTCGGGCGCAGGTGTCCGGTGAGGAACGGGATGAACGCGGCGCGGTCGACGGCGGCCGACAGCCGGTGCGGGCCGCCTGCACGCGGCACGAACGTGCCGAACGCCGCCCAGCGGTGGACGAGGAGGTGCCCGGCCGGCGTCGGTGTGACGAAGCGGCCGGGGTAGACGGCCTCGGCGACGGTCAACGCGTCGTGCGGGCAGGTGCCGCGGACCTGCCGGCGGAAGATCAGGCTGCGGTAGGCCAGCCACTCGCGCAGGAGGCGCCCGACGACGGCCGCCTCGGGTGGCGCCTCGGCCGCGAGCAGGTCGAGGCACGCCTGGGCCGCCTCGGGGTCGTCGTCGGGGTCGCCGGCGGGGTCGTCAGTGTCGAAGCCAGCGCCCCACCAGAGCTGCCCCGTGACGTGGTGGTCGACGACGTCGATCCGCAGGTCGGAGTCGAACACCCGCACGGCGGCGAGCACGTCGGCCGACAGGTTGTGGTTCGGGAAGAAGCCGAAGCAGCCGCCCGGCGCGACTGGCACGTCGGGCGGCGCGTAGGGCAGGTCGGCGGCGCGCTCGCCGTGCCGGCTCCCCAGGCCCATGACGACGACGCGCGGCACGCGTGCCGGGAGCGTCGGGTCCAGGGCCAAGGCCCGGGCGAGGTTCGTGAGCGGGCCGATGCAGACGATCGTCACCTCGCCCGGGCGGCGCGCCGTCTCGTCGACGATGAACCGCGCCGCGGGCCACTCGCGCGGCGAGCGCCCGGGGAGGAAGTCGGCCTGCGCCTCGAGGCGCGCGACCTCGGCGTCCGTCAGCACGCCCAGGCCCTCGGTGCCCGTGTGCCACACCGGCCGGTGCGTGCCCAGCGGCGTGCACTCGCCCGCGACCACGGGCGGCGCGGCCCGCCCGCGCGCCGCCTGCACGATCCGCGCGGCGACGGCCGCTCGCAGGGGGGCGTGGCCGTAGACGGTCGTCACGCCGACGAGGTCCACGTCGGCGGGTGGCAGGCGCAGGAGGAGCAAGAGCGCCAGCGCGTCGTCGACGTCGGTGCCCAGGTCGGTGTCGAGGAGCAGTCGCACCGGTCGCGCCGGGGCCACGCGCAGCGCGTCGGGCAGGCCGTCGGGCAGGGCGGGCGCCGCGGTCAGCGCCGCGGCCGGCGCCGCGGCCGGCAACGCGAGCCAGGCGCGCAGGCGCTCGGCCTCGTCGGCGTCGACGCGCAGCGGCTCCGAGCGGTAGGGGCAGCGCACGTCCTTGTAGGGGTAGGCCTCGTCCTGCGCCGTGCGCCCGTCGGCCTCGCCGCCGCGCTCGAGCACGCGCAGGGCGCGCGCCGCGTCGTCGAGCGCCGGGGGCGGCGCCCAGGCGCGGCGCCGTCGAACGAGCGCGGCGCCGAGGGCGAAGGCGACGAGCAGGGCGGCCCCGGCCGCGGCCTCGATCACGCGACCTCCAGCCCATACGTCCCCCGAGTCACTTCCCGAACACCGCCTCGTAGACGGCGCGGTGGAACCAGTGCGGCCCCTGCTCCGCGCCCGGCGCGAAGCGCCCCCTGGGCGCCAGGCCCGAGGCCACGCCGCGGCGCACCTGCTTGATCGCCAGCACGTCCTCGGCGTCGACCTGGTGGCTGAGCCAGCCCTCCTCGCGCCGGGCGTACTGCGCCTCGTCGGCGACCAGGTGGTGCCACGAGAACAGCGTCCGCTCCGGCCGTCCGGGCACGGGCTCGTAGGCGTTGATCGACAGCCCCCAGGGGTAGAAGTTCAGCGTCACGTTGGGGAAGAGCAGCCACCAGAGCGCGAACACGCGCCGCTCGGGGCGCGCCGGGTCGCGGAAGCGCGCCGGCAGCCGCGCCGGGTCGAAGCCGTCCCGCGGGTCCTTCGCGTAGGCCCACTGCAGGGCCGCGCCGTCGAACAGCTCCGTGCGGTAGCTGCTCATGTCGATCGCGTCGGCCAGCCCGCCGGGCGCGCGATGAACGAACGTGATGTGGAACGTGTCCATGTAGTTCCACGCGTGCAGCTTCCAGTTGCCCTCGACCTCGCGCACCTCGGCGCCGTGCGCCCGCCGCTGCATGGCGTCGAGCCCCAGGCCGGCGGTCGTCTCGCGCACCGGCGCCAGCCAGGCGTCGAACGCGCGCCCGGGCGCGCCCGGCGCCACGAACAGGAGCGGCCCCCACTCGCCGACCGGCAGCGCCTGCAGGTGGTCGCACGGGCGCGGGAAGCCGGGCAGGGTGTCCTTCGAGAAGCCCTGCTGGCCGACGAAGCGCCCCTCGCAGTCGAACGTGCGCCCGTGCTGCGGGCAGATCACCGTCCGCGCGCGCCCCGGACCGTCGACGAGCGTGTGCCAGGCGTGCGTGCACACGTTGGGGAACGCGCGCAGGACCCCCTCCCAGTCGCGCTGCAGGTAGAGCGGGCGCCCGAGCAGCGTGAAGGGCGCGTGCGCGCCGCGGACCGCCACGAGCTCCGCGAGCGAGCGCGTGTCGTCGCTGGCGGGAGCGCCCCACGCCGGCGGCACGAGCAGCCAGCTCCGGGCGAAGAGCGTGCGCAGCTCGAGCTCGAGGAAGGCGGGGTCGGTGAAGGCCGAGGGCGGCAGCGTCTCGGCTCGGGCGATGTCCGGGTCGACGAGGTGGTCGGCGGCGGCGAGGGTCATCGCGAGGAGTCTAGCGGCTGGCTAGACTCCTGGCCGCAAGGAGCCGCCATGCGCGCCGTCGTCGCCCTCCTCCTGTGCCTCGCCTGCGGCCCCGCGCCGGGTCAGGAGCCGCCGCCGGCCCGGGTGGTCCTCGACGAGTGGACGGCCAGCTTCTACGGCGGGCGCAAGTCCGGCTGGCAGCACCTCAGGATCGAGGAGCGGCCGGGCGCCGCCCCCGGCGCGGTCGCGTTCGTCGTCGAGGCCCGGAGCTGGTCGCCGGTCGCCGCGGGCGAGGTGCGCACGACGGCGCGCACCGAGACCGACGCCGGCGGGCGCGTCCTGCGCGAGGAGGGGGCGGTCGAGACGCCCTGGGGGCCGACGCGCTACAGCGCCGAGCTCGCGCGCGACGAGCTGCGCTACGCGGTGCGCGTCCGCGACCTGCCCGAGGTGTCGGGCAAGGCCGAGGCGGCCTGGAGCGTGGACGTCGTCGAGCTGCTGGTGCTGCGCGGCGCGCAGCCGCCCGGCAAGCGCACGCTGCGCCTGCTCGTCCTGCCCGGCGACGGGAGCGAGGAGCGCGAGGTCGAGGTCCGGCGCGAGGGGGACCGCTGGCGCACGGCCGTGCGCGAGCGCTTCCACGAGCGGAACCGGGCCGGCCTGTTCGTGCGCGGCGGCCACCGCGAGCAGCCGGGGCTGCTCACCCTGCCCTCGAGCGAGGAGGACGCCCCCCTGGCGGCCGAGCCCCCGGCCGACGCTCCGGCGACGCCGGACGCGCTCGAGCTCGGTCCCCTCAGGATCGCGCGCCCCGGCCCGGACTGGCGCGGCATGCGCGCGAACGAGGACGCGCGCGGGATCGGCATGTCGGGCGTGGAGCATCCCGCGGGCGTCGCCGTGATCCTCATGCGCGTGCCCATGCGCCTGCCCGCCGACGGCGCGGAGCGGCTGCGCCTCGCCGACGCCATGCGCCAGGGGATGAACGAGCGCGCCCGCAAGGACGGCGAGGTGCGCGGGCCGGAGCTGGGCGAGCCGGCGGTCGCCACCTGGAGCGGGCTGCCGGCGGCGCGCTACGACCTCGGCGGGCGGATCGCCATGGCGCCGATCACGGGCGAGGCGCACCTCGTCGGCTGCAGCGACGGGTCCTCCGTGCTCGTGATCGTCGCCTGGGCGGCGGACCTCGCCGAGGCGCTCGCGGCGGAGGTCGCGCAGGCGCGCGCGGCCGTGACCCTGTCGAGCGCGGCGGCGGCGCCCTGGGCGCGCCTGACGCTCGGCCACGCCACGCTCGAGCTGCCGCGGGGCTGGGCGCTCGCGGCCGAGGGCGGCGGGCTGGCGCGGTCGCCGCTCGGGGCGTCGCTCGTGAACGTGATCTCGGACCGCCTGCCGGAGGGCCTCGACCTGGCGCGGGCGCAGGACCTGTGGGTCGCGCAGCAGCGGCAGAACCGGAGCATCGCGCGGCTCGAGGTCGAGCGGCAGGGCGAGGCCGAGGTCGGCGGGCGCCGGGGCGTCATGACCGTGGTCCGCGGCAAGCTCGTCGAGAACAAGGGCGTGGCCCCGGTCATGCGCTGCGCCTCGTTCGCCTTCGAGCGCGACGACGGGACCTTCGTCGAGATCGTCATCGTCGCCTTCGACCTCGACTGGGACCCCGACGCGATCGAGCGGGTCATGGAGAGCGTGCGCTGGATCGAGCAGCACTGACGCCGAGCGCCCGCCGCAGCCAGGCGGCGAACACGGCCGAGGCCAGCGCCGTGGCCGCGACGAGGCCCAGGAGCAGGCCCTCGAGCGGCGCGCGCCCGAGGCGCTGCGCCAGGAGCGCCCCGGCCAGGCACAGCGGCGCCGAGAGCAGCCCGTAGCGGACGACGGCCATGACCAGGCCGGGCCCCCCGCGCTGCAGGCCCTCGAAGGCCGGGCGGCAGAGGACGAACGGCGCCGAGGCCAGCACGAACAGCGGCGTGGCCCAGGTCACGGCGAGCGCGGCCAGGCGCTGCGTCTCCGGCGCGTCGCCCAGGGCGCGCCCGAGCGGGCCGCCCGCCAGCCAGCACACGGGCGCGAGCGCCAGCGCGTAGACCGCCGCGAAGCCGAACGCCTGGCGCAGGCCCTGGCGCACCTCGTCGAGGTGCCCCTCGGCGCCGGCCCTCGCGACGAAGGGGACGACCGCCACGCCGATCGCCACGACCGGCATGAGCAGGAGGAGCGAGGCGCGGTGGAAGATCGCGTAGGCGGCGATCCCGGCCGTGGCGTCGGCGAAGCGCGAGAGGACGCCGTTGACGACGAGGCCCTCGGCCGCCATGAGCGCCCAGGCCAGCGCCGACGGCACGGCCAGGACCAGGAGGGCCCGGTAGGGCCGCGCGAGCGGCGCGCCGTCGGCCGGCGGCGGCCCGGCCGCCCAGTCGCGCCGGCGCGCGTCCTCGAGGGCCCGGGCGCGTCCGAGCGCGTAGGCCAGGCCGCCCAGGCGGCCCAGGTTCGTGGCCATGGCGATCCCCAGGAGGCCCCAGCCGAAGCCGAACACGAAGAGGGTGTTCAGGACCAGGTTCAGGAACCCCGACAGCAGGCCGGCGATCATCGTCGAGCGCATGTCGTGGTGCGCCTTCACGAGCGAGTCGGGGATCACCGACCAGAAGCCGATGATCGCCCCGCCGGCGAGGATCACCGGCGCGTAGACGCGCACCCCCGCGGCCACGGCCGGGTCGAGGCCCAGGCGGTCGGCGACGAGGTACACGCCCAGCGCCGCGAGGAGGAACAGGGCCACGAGCAGGAGGACGAGGCGCCGCGTGGCCGCGACGACCTGCGCCAGGCGCGCCTCGTCGCGCGCGCCCATGGCGCGGCTCAGGTGCGAGGTCATCGCGCTCGACAGGCCCACCCAGCAGGCGATGAACACGAACTCGAGCGGGAAGGCCAGGCCGATCGCCGCCACCGCCGCGTCGCCCAGGAGGCTCCCGTAGGGGAGGTCCACCGACGTCAGCAGCGAGCGGATCGTGAAGCTCACCATGAGCGGCGCGGCCAGCCACAGCAGCGTGGGGCGCGCCGGCGCCGGGTCAGGAGGCGAGGAGGGCTGCATGACGCTCCACCGGTATCACAGGAGACCGACCCCTGACTCGATTCGACGCCGACGCGCAGAGATCACAGCCTGGGCTGATGGCCTGACCGCGCTGGCCGGTCGTCGCGATCGACGTCCACCGATGAACTCGCATGGGACACGGAATCACCGACACTCCCCCCGGGAGGGGACACGGAGGGTCATGTCATGTCCTACGTCCCTCTTCGTGCCCTCCGTCGTCCTCGTTGCCTTCGTGTCCCATGGGCGGCCGGAGCGCTGACGTCGGCTCACCCGACCCAGCCTTCCTCGGTTGTGATCACCGGCCTGCCACCCCCCCAGCGGGCGAGCCGACCGGCTTCACGACCTCTGCTTCCTCTGCTTCTCTGTGGTGACCAGCTTCCGATCCGCGAGAAAGCTCACGGCCAGTCCACCCTCGCGAGATTCCACGCGCTCTCCCCAAGGAAACTTTCCCCTGGGGTGAGGCCGAGTCCCCGCACCGCGTCGCTCTCCGCGAAGGTTCTCGCGGCGGCGCAAGGAATTCGGCGCGGGCACGGCGCGCGCTCAGGGGTCCAGCGTCCCGGATGTCCCGGGACGGGTCCGCGGCGGGCGACGCCAGAGAGTTCCCCCCCCACCGGCGTTGCCCGCCGCGACCCTGTTACACGACCGGCGCGATCCTCGTCTCGTTGCGCACCGACGCCTGCGCCTTCTCGGCGAAGAACCCCTGCGGGTACTGCAGCGGCGGCGCGCTGACCTCGTCGAGCTCGCGCCGCGCGTCGTCGGGCAGCGTGATCGCCAGCGCGGCCAGGTTGTCCTTCACCTGCTCGGCCTTCGTCGCCCCGATCACCGTCGACGAGACGCCGGGCCGCTCGGTGACCCAGGCCAGCGCCACCTGCGCCGGCGTGACGCCCAGCCGCTCGGCCACGCGCACGACCGCCTCGACGATCCTGACGTTGCGCTCGCGCAGGTCGGAGTTGACGCCGGTCGTCCAGCCGCCGGCGCCGAGGCGGCCGTCGCCCTCGAGCCCGCCCGAGGCCGTCTTGCGGTACTTCCCCGTGAGCAGCCCGTTGGCCAGCGGGCTCCAGGGGCACAGCCCGATCCCCAGCGCCTTCGCCGCCGGGACGTACTCGAACTCCGTCTCGCGGGTGATCAGCGAGTACTCGACCTGCAGGGCGGCCACCGGCTCGAGGCCGTGCCACTCGGCGAGGGTCTGCGCGCGGCCGACCCACCAGCCGGGGACGTTCGACAGGCCCACGTAGCGCACCTTGCCCTGCTGCACGAGGCGGTCGAGCGCGCGCATGGCCTCGTCGACGGGCGTGAGCAGGTCCCAAACGTGGAGCCAGTAGAGGTCGACGTACTCCAGCTTCAGGCGCCGCAGCGAGGCCTCGCAGGCCTCGATGATGTGCTTGCGCCCGTTGCCGCCGGCGTTGGGGTCGCCCTTGCGCGT
Organism: Planctomycetota bacterium; assembly: GCA_019636275.1. GTDB lineage: Bacteria > Planctomycetota > J058 > J058 > J058 > JAMLIC01. Next base: position 171,806 of record JAHBXY010000001.1, read on the forward strand.
GCCGAAGCCGAACTTCGTGGCCACGACCAGGCGCTCGCGCTCGCCGTGCTCGGCGAGCATCTCCCCCAGCCACTCCTCGCTCTGGCCGCCCTGGTAGCCGTTGGCCGTGTCGACGAAGTTGCCGCCGGCCTCGACGTAAGCGCGGAACACCGCCCGCGCCGCCGGCTTCTCGATCGTCCAGCCGGGGCCCCAGGCCTGGCCGAACGTGCCGGTCCCGAGGCACATGGGCGAGACGCGCAGGCCCGTGTTGCCGAGGAGCCGGTAGCTGGTGATGGACATTCGCTGCTGCCTCCTGATGTCGCCCTCGCGGGGCGCCTCCGGACAACCCGTGGTCGCCCGGGTTCATTCCTGCGGCGCAGGACGGTAGCAGGGGCGCGACCGGCCGGGGGGCGGGGTAGGCTCGGGGGATGCCTGACCGCGAGCTCGACCTCGTCCTCTACGGCGCGACCGGCTTCACCGGGCGCGTGGCCGCCCGCTACCTGGCCGCGCACGCGCCGCCCGGCCTGCGCTGGGCGCTGGCCGGGCGCGACCCGGGCAAGCTCGAGGCCCTGCGCCGCGACCTCGACGGTTCGGGCGCCCCGTCGGCCGCCCTCAAGGTCGACGCCGCCGACGCCGGGGCCGTGCGCGACATGGCCGCGCGCGCGCGGGTGGTCGCCTCGACGGCCGGCCCGTTCGCCCGCTACAGCGACCCCGTGGTCACGGCCTGCGTCGAGGCGCGCACCGACTACGCCGACATCACCGGCGAGACGCCCTGGGTGCGGACGCTGATCGAGCGCCACCACGGGCGCGCCGGCGCCGAGGGCACGCGGATCGTCCCCCTGTGCGGCTTCGACTCCGTCCCGGCGGACCTCGGCGCGTGGATGCTCGTCGACGCGGTCCGCCGCGCCTGGGACCAGCCCACGCGGCGCGTGGTCAGCGCCTTCCGCCTGCGCGGCGGCGGCGTCAACGGCGGCACGGTCGCCAGCGCGCTGACGCTGGCCGAGTCGGGGGACGCGGCGGCCCTGCGCGACCCGCTGCTCCTCGTGCCGCCGGCGGCGCGCGGCCTGGTCGAGGACCGCCCGGCGCGCCGCTCGGCCGGCCGCGACGGCGACCTCGACGCCTGGCTGGCGCCGTTCGTCATGTCGCCGATCAACCAGCAGGTCGTCCTGCGCTCGGCCGCGCTCGCGGCCGAGCGCGGCCGGCCCTACGGGCCGCGCTTCGGCTACGACGAGGGGCTCGAGCTGCGCCGCGCCGCCGCCGTGGCCGTGTCGGTCGGCATGCGCGTCGGCGACCGGCTCATGGCCAGCTCCCTCGGGCGCGGCCTCGTGCGCCGCCTCGCGCCCTCGCCCGGCGAGGGGCCGTCCGAGGCGGCGATGACCTCGGGCCACGTGCGCCTGCGCCTCGTCGCCGAGGCGGCCGACGGCCGCCGGGCGACGGGCGAGCTCGCCTGCCCCGGCGACCCGGGCAACCGGGCCACGGCGCTGTTCCTGTGCGAGTCGGCCCTGGCCCTGGCCCTCGACCGCGAGGCCCTGCCGCCCGGGGGCGGCGTCCTCACGCCGGCGACGGCGCTCGGCGGCGCGCTGCTCGCGCGCCTGCGCCGCGCCGGCGTGACGGCGACTACGACGCCCTGAGCAGCGCCCGCAGCGAGCCGTCCTCGGCCGGCCGGAAGCCGCGCTTGGTCAGCCAGGCGGTGAGCTGCTCGCGCTCGGGGTGCGTCGCGCGGACGGTGTTGTAGAGGTAGCGGAGCCCGCGGGCGCGCGCCTCCTCGCCCAGCCGCTCGAGGGCGAAGCTCCCGACGCCGCGGCCGCGCGCCTCGGGCGCGACGACGAACAGGACCTCGCCGTCGCCCCACACCACCTCGAGCCAGCCGTAGCCCACGACCTGCCCCTCGTCCTCGACGCGCCACCACTCGCCCGGGACCGGCGCCCCCGCCGGCAGCTCGCGGTAGCGCGCGTCGAACACGCCCGCCGGCGCCTCGCCCACGAGCCGCACCTTGCCCGCGTCCCACACCGCCGTCCGCTCGCGCACCCAGCTCAGGCCCATGGCTCCTCCTCCGCTGCGCCCCCGTATCGCCCGGCCGCGGCCGCGGCGCAAGGGGGTGGGCCCGCTACGAGCCCGCGGCGACCAGCTCCCCGCGCGCCTCGACCAGCCCGCGGCGATGCCGCGGCGATCTGCTCGTAGGTCCCAGGCGGGGTCGAGCTCCCCCAGCGCGTCGAGGAGCGCGGCGCCGACCGCGTCGAGGTCCGCCGGGCGGATGCCGTAGGCGGCATGGCGCAGCCCGAGGTCCTCGAGGAGCGGCACGAGCCGCGTCGGACGGCGCAGGTCGTCGACGGCGAGCTGGACCGTGCCGTCAGTCCTCGAGGTTCCAGGGGCGGCGGCCCTCGAGCCCGTGGTCGGGCCGCCGCGCCGTGCGGCGCAGGACGCGGGTGACCGCGGGGTCGAGGAAGGCGCCGACGCCGCCGCTCTCCATAAGGTGGTCGCCGCGCTCGCGCCGCTCGAGGAGGTCGCGGTTGTGCGGGGTCAGGTCGTCGAGCCCGAGCTGGTGGCCGACCTCGTGCGGGACCGTGCGCCCGTTGGCGATGAACTTGAGGCCCACGAGCGAGAAGTTGTCGTTCACGTCGCCGAGCGAGTGCGGCGTGGCGCGCGCGTCGCCGAGCGTCCAGCCGCGGCAGCCGCGCCCGACGATCGGCGCCGACGTCACCACGAGCACGACCCGCCCGGGCCGCTTGAGCTCGCGCGCCTCGAGCGCCGCCCGCAAGGCGGCGCCCTCGTCGCGCGAGAGCCGCCCGTCGCCGTCCTTGTCGAACGGCGCGCCGGCGAGGAGCACCGGCGCCGAGACCGCCTCGAACCGGAGGCGCCCCGGCGCGTAGACGGCGTCGAGCTGCGCCAGGGCGCTCGCCTGCGCCTGCGCCGCCTCCTCCGCCGAGACGTCCGGGAAGCGGAACGGCTCGCCCGTGAGCGCCACGACCAGGACCGGGATCGTCACCCCCTCGTCGCGGCTCCACACCTCGTGCCGGACGACGCCGCCGCGCTCGTCGCGGTAGACGACCTCGAGCGCCCCGCCCTCCAGGCGGCGCGAGCGCGCCGAGAGCGGCGGCTCGAGGACGACCCCGCGCGCCAGCCTCACGGTGAAGGACAGGAGCCCGCCGGCGCGGCTGACCTCGGCGCGCGCCCGCCGCTCCACGCCGTCCGAGCCGACGGTCTTGAGCGTGACGACGAGGGCCCCGTCCGGCTCCTGCGCCAGGAGCGCCGTGCCGGTGCAGGGCCCGTCGCTCCCCACGCCGTCGATGCGGAACCGCGCGCCCTGCGCCCACGCGCCCTGCGCGCCGAGGAAGAGGCAGAACACCGCACCCAGGACTGCCGTTCGGGTCACACCCTGCGACGAGCACACCCCGGGCCGAGCGACAAGGCGTCTAAGTCACGGTGGTTCAATGTGCAGATCCCCATCCGCCCGGATGCAGGTGTGAGACGAATCCCCGGTTCTTGCGTGCGCCGTTCGTCTCATCGGCCGGCGCTCGACAACGCGGGCGCCGTCGCGACGATGGACATCATCATCGTCAGGAGGACCCGTGACCTCGTCCGGGTTGGTGTTCCGCTGCCCCGCCTGCGGGGGGATCAACCGGGTCGCGGCCGAGCGCCGCGACGACCGCCCCGTGTGCGGCCGCTGCCGCGGGCCGCTCGACCTGCGCGCGACGCCGGTCGACGTCGACGACGACGCGCTCGAGCGCCTCGTCCGCGCCTCGCCCGTGCCGGTGCTCGTCGACTTCCACGCCACCTGGTGCGGCCCCTGCCGGATGGTCGCGCCGGTCGTGGCCGACCTCGCGGCCGAGCGCGCTGGCAGCCTCATCGTGGTGAAGGTCGACACCGACCGCCACACGCGCCACGCTGCGCAGGTCGGCGTCCGGGGGGTGCCCACGTTCGCCGTCTACCGCGGCGGCGCCCTGGTCGCCGTCGAGGCGGGCGCCCTCCCGCGCCCGCGCCTCGAGGCGCTGATCGGCGGCGCCGCCCCGAGATGAGGCGCTTCCTCTTCATCTACGCCGGCATGCTCGTCGTCGCGGCCGTCCTCGTCCGCGTCAGCGGCGCGCCCTCGCTCTTCCGCGCCCCGGAGACCCCCGCGCTGCTGTGGGGGCCGCTGGCCGCGGCCGTGGCCCTGGCCCTGGCCGTCGTCGAGGCGGGCAAGCGCCTCGAGGGCGTCGACTGGTACCGCCGCATGGCCGAGTACCTGCGCCAGGTCCTCACCAGCCCCGACCTGCTCGGCCCCCGGCTCGACCAGGAGAAGGCGCTCGTCGTGGCCGTCTACTCGAGCATCGCCGAGGAGGCCCTCTTCCGCGGCTGGCTGCAGCCGGTGCTCATCGCCGCCCTCGCCGGGCGCCTCGGCGAGGGCCTGGCCGCCACCGCGGCGGGGATCGTCGCCGCCAGCCTCTTGTTCGGCCTGCTCCACGTGCCCATGGTGCCCGAGCTGCGCCCGTGGACGGCGTTCGCCATCGTCGCCGGCCTCCTCTTCGGGGCGCTCGCCGCCTGGTCGGGCTCGCTCCTGGCCCCGATCGCCGCCCACTTCCTCATCAACTGGCTCAACCTGCGGCGCCTGGCCGCCCTGCGCCCCGCCCAGGGCCCCGTCTGAGCCCCCGGCCCGGGCGGCGTTGCCCGCCCCGGGCGGCGGTGCTAGCCTGGCGGCGCTCCTAGCTGTTACCTCTCCTTGAGTTACGACTAGCGGCGCATCACTCGACAGGCGGGGCATGAACGAGAGCGTCGTCCGCAGCGCGAAGCTCTTCCAGGATGAGGAGCAGCGACTCCAGGGCGCCCAGCGCTGGGACGACCTGGTGGCCCTCTACTCGGCGCGCGCCGAGGCCGTCGATGACGACGGCCTCCGCGAGCGCATGCTCTTCCGCGCCGGCGAGGTGTCGCTCGACCACCTGTCGCGCGCCGAGCAGGCCGAGGGCTACTTCCTGCGCGCGTTCGAGGTGCGGCGCACTTACCTGCCGGCGCTCGGCGCGCTCAAGGCCATGCACCTCGACCGCAAGGACCGCCCGGCCGTGCGCCGCGTGCTGGGCCTCGAGGTCGGCGTCACCAAGGACCCGCGCCGCCTCGGCCAGCTCCACCACGAGCTGGGGCGCATCCTGCGCGAGGAGGGCAAGCCGCAGGATGCCCTGGCGGCGCTGCTGCAGGCGATCGAGGCCAACCCGAAGAGCCGCGTCCCGCTCGAGGACCTCGAGCAGCTGGCCAAGAAGCACCAGCGCTGGGACGCGCTCGTCCGGGCCTACCGCGCCCTGGCCGGGGCGGCGCAGGACAAGCAGGCGGCGATCTACCAGTTCCTCGCCGGCACGATCCTCGACGAGAGCGCCCGCGACCCCGACGACGCCTCGCGCGCCTTCGCGGCCGCCCTGGACGCGGGCCCCAAGGACGCGCGCATCCTGGGCACGATCACGCGCTTCTTCGAGCGCCGCGGCGAGTGGGCGCTCGCCGCGCGCGGCCTCTTCCAGCACCTCGACGCGGTCCAGGACGACACCAAGGAGCGCGTGCGGCTCCTCAAGCGCCTGGCCACGATCCACGAGGCGTCGCTCAACGCGCCGCAGCAGGCGGTCAAGCACCTGCAGCGCGCGCTCGAGCTCGACCCGAAGGACGCCCTGGCGGTCAAGCAGCTCCTCGGCCTGGGCGAGAAGACGGCCGACCCGCGCGTGGTCGCCCAGGCGCTCGAGCTCGAGGCGGAGCTGCCCGGGCTCAAGGACGCCGAGCGGGCCGAGCGCTGGGAGCGCGCCGCCGAGCAGCGCGACAAGGCGCGCGAGGGGCGCGCGGCCCTGCGCGCCGTCAAGCGGGCGGTCGAGCTGCGGCCGCGCCACGTGGGCGCGCTCAAGCTCATGGAGTCGATCACGCGCAAGCTGGGCGACTGGCCCGAGCACGCGCGCACGCTCGAGCTCGAGCGCGAGCTGATCGACCCGCGCCGCTCCGATCAGGAGCGCCGCGCCGCCGTGGCCCTGGGCAAGCGCCTGGCCGAGGTGTGCGAGGTCAGGCTCAAGGACGACGCGCGCGCGGCCGAGGCGCTGGGCAAGGTCGTCGCCCTCGACCCGAAGGACGGGCAGGCGCTCGAGCGCCTGGAGCTGATCGCCCGGCGCGCCGGCGACTGGGCCGAGGTGGCGCGCGTCCTCGAGCGGCGTGTGGCCGGCGCCGCGCGCGGCGACAACAACCAGAAGGTCTGGCTGCGCGAGCTGGCGCTCGTGCGCCGCGACCAGCTCGGCGACGGGCCCGGCGCCGCGCGCGCCCTCGAGCAGCTCCTGGCCCTGGCCCCCGCCGACCCCGTGCCGGCCCTGCGCGACCTCGCGCCGCTCCTCTCGGCCGAGGCGCGCTGGCAGCCGCTGGCCGACGCCCTGGCCCGCCTGGCCGAGCTCGAGCGCGACCCGGCCGCCCGGGCGCGGGCGCTCTGCCAGCTCGGCGCCGTGCGCCTCGAGCGGCTCGAGCAGGCCGCCCAGGCGGCCGAGGCGCTCGACGCCGCCCTGGCCCTCGTGCCCGACGGCGAGGGCGCCCTGGAGGCGGCGCGCCTGCGGGCCCAGGCCGCGCGGGCGATGGGCGACGACGCCGCCCTGGCCCAGGCGCTGGCCACCTGGACGCGCCTCGAGCCAGACCCGGCCGCGCAGCGGCGGATCCGCTTCGAGCTGGCCGGGATCGAGGAGCGCCGGGGCAACGCCCCGGGCGCGCTGGCCGCCTACGAGGAGGTCCTGGCCGAGGAGGCGGCCGAGGCGGGCGCCCTCATCGGCGCCACGCGGCTGCTCCTGGCCGCCGGGCGGGCCGCCGACGCCGCGCAGCGGCTCGAGGCGGCGCTCGTGGCTGTCGAGGGCGACCGTCCGCGCGTGGGCGCCCTGGCGGCCGAGCTGGCGCGGCTGTGCGAGGGCCCGCTGGCCGACCCGGCCCGCGCGCGCGCCGCGTGGGACCGCGCCCTGCGCGCCACGCCGGACCTGCGCGAGGCGTTCGAGCGGCTCGCCGCCCTCGCCGCCCAGCAGGGCCTCCCGGCGCAGCGCGAGCTCCTCTACGCCCTCGAGCAGGTCGCCGCCGAGGCGGCCGACCCGGCCCTGCGAGCCGACATGTGGCGCCACCAGGCGACGCTCGCCGAGGGGCCGCTGGCCCTGCCGCCGGCGGCCGTGGCGGCGCTCGAGCGCATCCGCGCCCAGGACCCGGCCGACGCGGCCGCCCTCCAGGGCCTGCGCCGGCTCTACCGGCGCACGCAGCGCTGGGGCGACCTGGCGCGCCTGCTCGAGGAGGTCGCCGCCCTGCCGGCGCCGCCGGCCCCGGACCTCGACGCGGCCGGCTGCCGCCGCGAGCTGGGGACCGTCTGCGAGGAGGAGCTCGACGACCTGCCCCGCGCGGCGCGCGCGCTGGGCGAGCTCGCCGCCGACCTGACCGACCCGGCCGACCCGGCCTGGGACCAGCTCGCTGGGGTCGAGCGCCGCCTGCAGCGCCACGAGGAGCTCGTGGCGGCCCTGCGGCGGGCGGCCGCCCTGGGCGGCGCGCCGGCCCTGCGCGTCAAGCGCCTGGTCGAGGCCGCCGAGGTGCAGGAGCGCGACCTCAACGCCCCGGTCGAGGCCGCCGTGACCCTCGACGAGGCGCTCGCCGTCCTCCCGCGCTCGCGCGACCTGCTCACGCGCCTGGGGCGCGTGCTCGTGCGCGCCGACGCCCTCCCGCGCGCGTTCGGCGCCCTGGGCGACGCGGCCGACGCCGCCGCCGCCGAGGGCGACGCCCCGGGCGCCGCCGCCCTGCAGGTCGAGCGCGGGCAGGTGCAGGAGCAGGCCGGCGACCCGGCCAGCGCCGAGGACGCCTACCGGGCGGCGATCGCCGCCTGCCCCGGGCACGCGCCCGGCCACGAGGCCCTCCTGGCCCTGCTCTCGCGCCTGGGCCGCCTCGACCGGCTCGAGCAGGCGCTCGCCGCGGCCGCCGCCGCGCTGCCGGCCGGCGAGCGCGGCGCCCTCCTCGTCCGTCGCGGCGAGGTGCTCGCGCGCCTGGGCCGCCTCGACGACGCCCTGGCGGCGTTCGACGAGGCCGAGGCCGCGCGCCCGCGCTGGGCGCGCTGCCGCGAGGCCCGCGTGCGCGCCCTGCGCCCGGCCAACCGCCCGGGGCCGCTGGCCGACGCGCTGGCCGCCCGGCGCGGCGCCGAGCCCGACGAGCTCGAGCGCGCCGAGCGCCTCGCCGTCCTGCGCGAGGAGGCGGAGCTGCGCGCCCTGCACCTGGGCGACCTGCCCGCCGGGCGGGCCCTGCTGCTCGAGGCCCTCGGCCCTGCCGCCGGCAAGGCGACGGGGCGAGCGACCGGGCGGGGCGCCAAGGCCGCTCCGGCCGCCCCGGCCGCCCCGGCCGGCGGCGGCGAGGACCGCGAGACGCTCCGGTGCCTCCTGCGCGTCGAGCGCCGCATGGGCCTCGGGGCCCCGCTCGCCGACCACCTCGAGGCCGCCGCCGGCGCCGAGCAGGACGGCGCGCGCCGCGCCGACCTCCTCGTCGAGGCCGGGCGCGTGCGCCGCCAGCGCGAGGACGACGCCCTGCGCGCCCGCCAGCTCTTCGAGCGCGCGCTCGAGGCCGACCCGACGCGGCTCGAGGCGGTGCGCTGGCTGGCGACGCTGGCCCGCGAGGCCAACGACCAGGCAGCCCAGGCGCGCTGGACCGCGCGCGAGGCCGACCTCGAGCCGGACCCGAAGCGCAAGGCCGCGCTCCTCGTGCGCCTGGCCGCCGGGCAGCGCAAGGACAAGGGTGGCGGCCGTCCGACCTACGAGCAGGCGCTGAAGCACGACCCCGACAGCCTCGAGGCCTGGCGCGGGCTGGCCCCGCTCCTGCGCGCCCAGCGCGCCTGGGCCGAGCTGGCGGGCGCGCTGGCGCGCCTCGCCGAGCTCGAGCCCGACCGGCGCCAGAAGGTCGAGCGGCTCGTGGCCCTGGGCGAGCTGCGCCTCGAGCACCAGAAGGACGCGGCCGGCGCGCGCGAGGCCTTCGACGCCGCGCTCGCGCTGGCGCCGACCGACCTGCGGGCGCTCCATGGGCGCGCCCGGACGCTGGACCCGAAGGCCGACGCGCCCGCGCTCGTCGACACGCTCTCGCGTCAGCTCGCCGCGACGGCGCGCGCCGACCACCGCCTGGCGCTCGGCAAGCAGCTCGCCGCCCTGCGCCAGGAGCGCCTCGACGACCCCGCGGGCGCCGTGGCCGCCCTCGAGGAGGTCCTGCGGCTGGCGCCCGACGACGAGGACGCCTGGCGCCTCCTGCGCGACATCCACGTCGAGCGCCGCGACTGGGCGGCGCTGGCCGGCGCCTACGAGCGCCAGGGTCGTCGCGCCGCGGAGCCCGCCCGGCGCGAGGAGCGCCTCCGGCAGGCGGCGCTCATCGTCCACCACCACCTGCGCGACATGGCGCGCGCGGCCGACCTCTACCAGGAGGTGCTCTCGCTCGGCGACCCGCAGTGCGTGGCCCTGAACGAGCTGCCGAAGCTCCTGCTCGCGCTGAAGCGCGAGCCCGCCTACGAGGCGCTGCTCCTGCGCGTGCGCGAGGTCGTCCCCCGAACGCGCACGGCGGCGCGCAGCCTGATCGAGCTGGCCCGCCGCAAGGCCGAGCGCGGCGAGGCCGAGGCCGCCGCGCAGCACTTCGAGGCCGCCCTGGAGGAGGACCCCGAGGCGGTCGAGGCGCTCGACGGCCTGGCCGCCCTGCACGAGGCCGCCCGCGACTGGCCGCGCCTGGCCGGCGTCCTCGACCGCAAGCGCAGGGCGGTCGGCGGCGAGGCGCAGGCGGTCGAGCTGCGCCTCGCGCGCGCCAAGCTCCTCGAGGAGGAGCTGCGCGACCTTCCCGGCGCGGCCGACGAGCTCAGGGCCGCCGCCCAGGCCGCGCCGCGGCGCGCGGACGTGCTCGAGCGCCTGACCTCGCTCTGCCGCCGCTGCGAGTGGTGGCAGGAGCTGGCGCCGGCGCTGGGCGCCCTGGCCGACCTGACGAAGGACCCGCACAAGGCGGCGCGGCTGCTCGAGGAGCGGGCGCGCGTCGAGCAAGAGCAGCTCCGCCTGCCGCGCCAGGCGATCGACAGCTACCGGGCGGCCCTGCGTCGCAAGCCCGCCCCCGAGCTCCTCGACCCGCTGCTCGAGCTCTACGAGCGCGAGGAGCTGTGGGACGAGCTGGTGCAGGCGCTCGAGGAGCGGGCGGGCTTCGCCCGGGGCAAGGGGGAGAAGGCGGCGCTCCTGCAGCGCGCGGCGCGCGCCCTCGACGAGCGGCTGCGCCGGCCCGACGACGCGATCCAGGCCTGGGGGCGGGCGCTCGACGTCGCGCCGGACCGGGCCGCCTTCGAGGCGCTCCAGGCGCTCTGCACCCGGCAGAAGGACGACCGCCGCCTGGCCGACGCGCTGGCGCGCGAGGTCGAGCACCTCGCGCAGGTGGAGGGCCCCGACGCGGGCGAGCGCCTCGTGGCGCAGGCGCTCGCCGGCGCCGCGCGCTACGCGGCGCTCGAGCTGCCCGCGCGCGCCGAGGTGCTGCTCGAGGCCGCGCTGGCCCGCGACCCGCGCTCGCGCCCGGCCTTCGATGCGCTCGAGCGCCTGCTCGTCGCTGGCAAGGAGCACGGGCGCCACTACGACCTCCTGCGCCGCTTCGCGGCCGCCGCCACGTCGGCCGACGAGCGCGCCGACCTGCACGAGCGCGCGGCGCGCCTGGCCGAGGACGAGCTGCGGAACGCCCAGGAGGCCCGCGGCCACTGGGAGCAGGCCCTGGCCCTGCGCCCCGGCCACCCGGCCGCGACCGCGGCGCTGCGCCGCCTCTACGCCGCGGCGCACGCCTGGGAGGAGCTGGCCGGCGTGCTCCGGGCCGAGGCCGCCGCGCAGGCGGCGCGCCAGGCGGCCGCGGGCGACGCCGACGCGGCCGCGCTCGTGACGCTGTACGTCGAGCTGGGCGACGTGCTCGAGCGCCGGCTCGACCGCGGCCCGGAGGCCGCGGGCGCGTACGCCGAGGCCGCGGCGCGCGCCCCCGACGACCCGCGCCCGCTCCTCGGCCTCGAGCGCGTGCACCAGGCGGCGGGCGCCTGGGCCGACCTCGTGCGCGTGCGCCAGCGCCTGCGCGACCAGGAGGTCGACCCGCGCAAGCGGGCCCAGTGGGCGCTCAAGGTGGCCGACGCCCACGAGCGGCTCGGCCGGCGCGGCGAGGCGATCCAGGCCCTGCGCGAGGCGCTCGAGGAGGTGCCCGACAACGGGTCGGTGCTGGCGCTCCTGCGCCGCTACCTGCTCGAGGCCGAGCGCTGGGCCGAGGCCGCCGACGTGCTCGGGCGCGAGGCCGACGTGGCCCGCGAGCGCGCGGCGCAGCTCGCGCGGCGCCTCGAGCGCGCGGCCGTCCTGCGCGACCGGCTGGGCGACGACGCGGGGGCGACCGAGGAGCTCGAGCGGGCGCGGGCGCTCGCGCCGCAGGACGCGGCGGCGCTGACCCAGCTCGCGCAGCTGCACGAGAAGGCCGGCGCGTCGGTGAAGCTGGCCGACGTGCTGCAGTCGCTGGCCGTGGTCGAGGACGACGACCGCGCGGCGGCCGACCTGTACGAGCGGGCAGGGGCGCTCCTCGAGGCGGGCGACGCCGAGGCCGCCGCGCGCGCGCACGAGCGCGCGGCGCGGCGCGACGCGCTGAGGCCGGGGCCGCTCGACGCGCTCGAGCGCATCTACGCCCGGCGCGAGGCCTGGCAGGAGCTGGCGCGCACGCTCCACCGGCGCGCGGGCCTGGCCCGGGCGCTGGGCGAGGACGCGCCCGTGTTCCTGCGCCGGGCGGCGCAGGTCGAGGAGCAGCGGCTCGGGCAGCAGGCCCTCGCCGCGGCCACCCTCGAGCTGCTCCTCGAGCAGGCGCCGAAGGACCCCGAGACGCTGGCCGAGCTGGCGCGCCTGCGCGGGGCGCTCGGCGAGCACGCCGCCCACCAGGAGGTGCTCGGGCGGCTGGCCGAGGTCACCGCCGACGAGGGCGAGCGGGCGCGGCTGCTCCTCGAGCAGGGGCGGATCCTCGAGACGAGGCTGCGCCGGCCCGCGGCGGCGGCCCTGTGCGTGCGCGCCGCGCTGGCCCTCGTCGAGCGCACGAAGCCCGAGGAGGCGCGCGTGCTGGCCGGGCTGCTCATGCGTCTGGCCAAGGCCGCCGGCGACGAGCCGGCCCTCCTCGACGCGACCGAGCGCGCCCTGAAGCACGCCCGCGACCCGGGCGACGAGGCCCTCCTCCTGCGCGGCGTGGGCGAGCTTGCCAGCGGGCCGGTCTACACGCCGGCGCGGGCGATCGAGGTCTACGCCGAGCTCTACCGGCGCGACCCGCAGGACGGGCTCGTGCGGCAGGCCCTCGAGGGCCTCTACGTGCGCGAGGCGCGCCACGCCGAGCTCCTCGGGTGGCTCGAGGGCGAGGCGCGCCGGCTGGGCAAGGAGGGCGCCGCGGCCGACGTGCAGCGCCTGCGGCATCGCATGGCCGAGCTGCACCGCGGGGCGCTCGGCGACCCGGCCGCGGCGGAGCGCTGCTGGCAGGAGGCGCTGGCGGCCGACGCGGGCGACGAGGCCGCGCGCGCCGGGCTCGAGGCGCTCTACCGGGCCGGGCGGCGGCTGCCGGAGCTGGCGAAGCTCCTGGCCGAGCGGGCGGCCCGGGCCACGAGCGAGCGCGAGGCCGCGCAGGCGCTGGCCGAGGAGGCGGCGGTCCACGAGGAGCAGGGGGCCCTCGACGTCGCCATCGCCCGGCTGGAGGCCGCCCGCGAGCGCGCCGGCGCGGGCCGCGGGACGGGCGAGCTGTCCGTCCGCATCGTGCGCGCGCTGGTGCGCCTCTACCGGCAGGCCGGCCGGCACGACGACCTGGCCACGGGGCTGGCGGCGCTGGCGGGGCGCGACGACCTGCCGGCCGTCGACCGCGCGGCGGCGCTCACCGAGCTGGGGCTCGTCTCGCAGCGCGAGCTGCGCCGCGACGACGACGCGGCGCGCGCCTTCGAGCGCGCGCTCGAGCTCGACGCGCAGAGCGTCCCGGCGGCCCGCGCCCTGGCCGCGCTGCACCGACAGGCCGGCCGCCTGGCGGAGGTGGTGCGCGTCTGCGAGCTCGAGGCCGCGGCCAAGGTGGACCGCGGGCGGCTCGTGTGGCTCAAGACGCACGTGGGCCAGCTCCGCCACGAGCTGCGCGACCTCGAGGGCGCCGCGCGCGCCTACGGCGAGGCGCTGCAGCTCGACCCGGTGTCGCTCGTGGCCCTGCGCGGGATGGCCGATGTCGCGCGCGAGCTCGTCGACGTCCGCGCCCTGGCGCAGGCGCTCGAGGCGCTGGCCGAGCACACGCCGTCGCCGGTCGACCGCCTCGAGGCGCGGCGCGAGCTGGCGCACCTCTACGAGGAGGCGCTCGCCGACCTGCGGCGCGCGGTGGCCTGCTACCGCAAGGTGCTCGCCGACGCGCCCGACGACCTCGAGGCGGTGCGCGGCCTGGCCCGCGGGCTGCGCGCGCTGGGCGACGACGAGGGGCTCGCGGAGACGCTCGAGCAGGAGCTGGGGCTGGTCACCGAGGCCGAGCGGCGGCGCCTCCTGGCGCTCGAGGCGGCGCGCCTGCGCGAGGCGCTCTCCGAGAAGGCCGCCGGCGACGCGCGGCAGGCGTCGCTCCAGCGGGCGCTGGGGCTGGCGCGGACGGCGTGCGAGCTCATGCCGTCCGACGCCGACGCGCTCGGCACCTACGCGCGCGTGGCCGAGAAGCTCAGCCAGTGGGGCGAGCTGGCCGACGCCACGGTGCTCCTCGCGCGCGCCGTCGACGACCCGGCGCGCGCCGGGTGGATGCTCCGGCGCGCGGCCAAGATCCGCGCCCTGCGCCTGGCCGACGCGCCGGGGGCGATCGCGGCCTACCGCGAGGCGGCGGCCGCGAACCCGTCCGACCAGGAGGCGTGGGAGGCGCTCGAGCCGCTCTGCGCCGAGGTCGAGGACGACGAGCTCCTGCTCGTGGTCCTCGAGCGGCTGCTGGCGCTGGCGCGCAAGGACGCCCAGCGGGCGCAGGCGGCGCTCAAGCTCGGGCGCCACCAGATGAAGCTCGGCAAGCTGTCGGAGGCGATCGACGCCTTCGTCACGGCGCGCGAGCTGGGGCGCGGGCCGCTGCTCGGGCAGGCGCTCGAGGCGCTCGAGGCGGCCTATCGCCTGGCCGGGCGCCACGCCGAGCTGGCGCAGGTGCTCGAGCAGCGGGCGGCGGACGGCCGCGCGCCGCACGCGCGCGACCTCCTGCTCGAGCGCGCGGCGCTGCTCGAGGAGAAGCTCGGGCGCCACGACCAGGCGAGCGACGTCCTCCAGCGGCTGCACCAGCTCCTGCCCGACGACCCGCGGGTGGCCTCGGAGCTCGAGCGCCTGCTCTCGGGGCAGAGCCGCTGGGCGGACCTCGTGACCTTCTACGAGGGCCAGGCGGCGCGCCGCGGCCCGCGCGCCTACGACGCGCTGGTCCTCCTCGGCCGCGTCCTGCGCGACCGCCTCGACGACCCCGAGCGGGCGGCGAAGGCGCTGCAGCGGGCGGTGGCCCTGAACCCGGCCGGCCTCGAGGCGGTCGAGGCCCTGCGCGACCTCTACCAGAAGACCGAGCGCTGGCCGGAGCTCCTCGACGCGCTGCGCCTGGAGATCGGGCTGATCAAGGGCACGCGGCAGCGCGAGGCGCGCCTGCGCCGCGCCGGCCATCTCGCCGAGGAGAAGCTGGGCGACCTGCTCACCGCGGCGCGCTTCTTCGGCGAGGCCAGCCACCTGGCGCCGAAGGACCGGAACCTCCTGGGCGACCTGGCGCGCGTGCAGGAGGCGCGCGGCGACTGGTCGGGGCTCGTCGACACGCTGCGGCGCGACCTGCCGCTGGCGGGCGACCCGGCCGAGGCGGTGCGCCTGCACAAGCGGCTCGGCGTCGTGTTCTCGGGCAAGCTCTACCGGAAGCAGGACGCGCTGGCGGCCTACCGGGCGGCGCTCGAGCTGGCGCCGCAGGACGAGGAGGCGCTGGCCGCGCTGACCGACCTCCTGCGCGAGCTGGGCGAGTGGGACGAGCTGGCGCAGATCATCGACCGGCGGCTGGCGCGGGCGCGCGGGCCCGCGACGGTCGGACTGCGGCTGGAGCTGGCGCGGGTCAACGCCGAGCGGCTCGGCCGGCCCGAGGAGGCGCTGCAGGCGGCGGAGGAGGCGCTGGCGCAGGACGCGCGCTGCGTCGAGGCGGCGCTCCTGGCCGTGAGCGTGCTCAGGCGCGCCCGCGACGCCAAGGGCGAGGCGGCGCTGGTCCGCGCCCTGCGCCGGCTGGCGGGGCTGCGCGAGGGGACGGAGCGCGCCGACGCGCTCGTGGAGCTGGTCGAGGTCCTCGGGCGGCGGCCGGGCAAGGGGAAGGACGCGCAGGCGCTCGAGGCCCTGGCCGAGGCCTTCGAGGCCGACCCGGCGCACGAGGCGGCGCTGGCGCAGCTCGCGGCGGCGCAGGAGGCGGCCGGGCGCTGGGACGACCTGCTCGCCACCTACGAGCGGGCGGCGGGGCGCGCGCGGACGGAGTTCAAGCGGGGCGACCTGCTGGCGAGGATCGCGGGGCTGCTCGAGCAGCAGCGCAAGGACCTCGAGCAGGCCGAGGCGCGCTACCGCGAGGCGATCGCCCTGGCGCCCACGCACCTGCCGGCGCTCCGCGGCCTGGCGCGCGTGCTCCACGCGCGCGGGGCGGGCGCCGGCGGCGCCGACGAGTCGGCGGCGGACGCGCTGGCGCGGCTCGAGGACCAGGTCGCCGACCTCGAGCAGGACCCGCGCGAGGCCGCGCAGGCCCTCGTGCGCGGCGGCGACGTGCGGCGCGAGGCGCTGGGCCAGTTCCCGGCCGCGCGGCAGCGCTACGAGGAGGCGCTGCGGCGCGCGCCGAGCCTGTTCCCGGCGCTGGCGGCGCTGGCCGAGCTGGCCTGGGCGGCCGACGACGCGCCGGCGGCGCTGTCGTGCCTCGAGCGCGTGGCCAGCTCGCCCGAGCTGCCGCGCGACCCCGCGCGCGGGGCGGAGCTCCTGTGGGCGCGGGGGCAGCTCCTCGAGCGCGCCGGCCGCGCCGAGGCGGCGGCGCAGAGCTACCGGCAGGCGCTCGAGCTCGTCCCCGGCCACCTGGCCGCGCTCGAGGACCTCGGACGGCTGTGCGTGCAGGGCGGCGGCTGGGCGGCCGCGCGCGGCGTCTACGAGGAGCTGGTGGCGCTGACGCGCCCGCCGGCGGCCCGGGCCGAGCACCAGCTCGTGCTCGCGCGCGTGCTCGCCAGGCTCAAGGAGACCGACCGGGCGCTCGAGCTCTACCGGGCGGGGCTCCAGGTCGTCCCGCGCAGCCCGCAGGCGCAGCTCGAGCTGGGCAAGCTCCTCGAGGGCAAGGACCCGCGCGAGGCGCGGCGGCACCTCGAGTTCGCGCTCGCCGGCGCCCCGCCGCAGGTCGAGGTGCAGGCGCGCCTGGCGCTCGCCGACATCTGCGAGCTGACGCTCGGCGACGCCGACGCGGCCGCCGCCCACCTGCAGGCCGTGCTCGCGCTCGAGGGCGAGCACCGGGCGCGCACGGCGCGGCGGCTGGCGGAGATCCACGGCCGGGCCGAGCGCTGGAGCGCCGCGGTGCGGCAGCTCGGGCGGGCGATCGAGCTCGAGACCGACCGGCGGCGGCAGGCGGAGCTCTACGCCAACCTCGCGCGCGTGGTGCGCGACCGCCTCAAGCAGCGCAAGCTGGCGCGCCGCTGCTTCTACCAGGCCTTCGTCCTCGACCCGCGCGAGCGGCACACCCTCGACTCGCTCCTGCGCCTGCTCGAGGCCGAGGGCGACGTCGAGGCCCAGGCGCGGGTCCTGGGCATCGCGGCCGACGCGCTCGGCGGCAAGGGCGACGAGGCCGCGCTGCGCGTGCGCCGCGGCGAGCTCCTGGCGCAGCTCGGGCGCGGCCGCGAGGCCGCGACGGAGCTCGAGCGCGTGCTGGCGCTCGAGCCGGGCCACTCGGGCGCGCGGGCGGCCGTGTCGCGGCTGTACGTCGAGCTGAAGGACGTGGCCGGGATCGAGCGCGTGCAGCGCGAGCTCCTGGCCGAGGACCCGCTGCTCGTCGAGTCGTACCGGGCGCTCGCCGACGGCTGGCGCGCCGGCGGCAAGGTCGACCCGCTGGGGCAGGCGCTGCAGGCGCTGTCGGTCCTGCGGGCGACGACCGCCGAGGAGGAGGCCGCGGTCGTGGCCGCGGCCGGCCAGCTCCCGTCGCTCCGCGGGCGGCTCAAGGACGACGCGTTCGCGACCCAGCTCCTGCCCGACGCCTGCCGCGGCCCGCTGGGCGACCTCGCGCGCGCGGCCGGCGGGCTCCTGCTGCGGCAGCTGCCCGACGACCTCAAGAGCCACGGGATCGGCTGGCTCAGCGCGCGGCTGACGCTCGAGGGCGACCTGTTCCCGGAGCACCGGCTGGTCAAGCGCGTCTGCGACCTCCTCGACATCACGCAGCTCGACATCTACTGGATGCCCGACTGGCGCCGGCCCGAGCCGGTCCTCGGCCACTCGAAGACCCCGGCGCTGATCCTCTGCCCGGAGGTGTTCAACGGGCTGTCCGAGCCGGAGAAGGCCTTCGTGATCGCGCGGGCGGTGGCCCCGCTGAAGCTCGGCCTCGAGGCCTTCCGCGCCCTGCCGGTCGAGCAGGCGCGCGGGCTCGTCCTCGGCGTGCTCAAGGCCTGCGACCCGGGTCGCAGCTTCAAGGGCGACGACGACAAGGCCGTGCGCGCCGTGGTCAAGGCCGCCGGCAAGGCGCCCGAGGTGCTCCGCGAGCTGGCGCCGGTGCACGAAGCGCTGTGGCGCGAGCGCGACCAGCTCGACCTCGAGGGGCTGCGGCAGGGCGTGCTGGCCGGCGCCAGCCGCGCCGGCCTCCTCGCCGCCGGCGGGCCGCTGCCGGCGGTCAAGGCCATCCTGGCCACGAACGTCTCGCTGCGCGGGCGCGTCCCGCCGCGCACCGAGGGTGTGGTCAAGGCCTTCCGCGAGGTCCCCGAGCTGCGCGACCTGCTCGCCTTCTCCGTGTCGCCCGGCTACCTCGACCTGCGCAAGCGCCTCGGGCGCGGCTGACGGTTCGTCGTCGACGCGCCGATCCCGTGAGCGACGGCCCGCTGCGTCGCCGGGCAGGCTCGTGGCCGACGACGGGCTGGGTCGTGTGAGCGTCGGCCCGCGCGTCGGCGGGCGGGAAGGTCGTCGACGACGGGGCCGACGACGGGCTGGGTCGTGTGAGCGTCGGCCTGCGCGTCGCCGGGCGGGAAGGTCGTCGACGACGGGGCCGACGACGGGCTGGGTCGTGTGAGCGTCGGCCTGCGCGTCGCCGGGCGGGAAGGTCGTCGACGACGGGGCCGTCGACGGGCTGGGTCGTGTGAGCGTCGGGCCGCGGGTCGCCGGGCGGGATCGTCGTCGACGACGAGGCGGTCGACGGGCTGGGTCGTGTGAGCGTCGGGGCGCGGTTCGCCGGGGGGGATCGTCGTCGACGACGAGGCGGTCGACGGGCTGGGTCGTGTGAGCGTCGGGCCGCGGGTCGCCGGGCGGGAAGGTCGTCGACGACGAGGCGGTCGACGGGCTGGGTCGTGTGAGCACAGGTCCGCGGGTCGTCGGGCGGGATCGTCGTCGACGAGGCGGTCGACGGGCTGGGTCGTGTGAGCACAGGCCCGCGGGTCGCCGGGCGGGATCGTCGACGACGACGAGGCGGTCGACGGGCTGGGTCGTGTGAGCGTCGGGCCGCGGGTCGCCGGGCGGGATCGTCGTCGACGACGAGGCGGTCGACGGGCTGGGTCGTGTGAGCACAGGTCCGCGGGTCGCCGGGCGGGATCGTCGTTGGCGACGAGGCCGTCGACGGGCTGAGTCGGGTGAGCACCGGCCCGCGCGTCGTCGGGCGGGATCGTCGTCGACGACGAGGCCGTCGACGGGCTGGGTCGTGTGAGCGTCGGCCCCCGGGTCGCCGGGCGGGATCGTCGTCGGCGACGAGGTCGTCGACGGGCTGGGTCGTGTGAGCACCGGCCAGCGTGTAGGGGCGCCGGGCGCCACCAACGATTCGACGCCGACCGCCGCCCGAGCGTCTCGCTACGCCGACCGCGAGTCCGAGTCGACCTGCTCGACCCCGCGC
>JAHBXY010000010.1 GCA_019636275.1 Planctomycetota bacterium
CTTGGCCAGGAACTAGTTAGTTATCGTCGGGCGTAACTCCCAATCCCTCCTGGCCCGCGCCGCCTTCTTGGCAGCGGGGCGGTCGCCTTCGTCCTCGCCGGGGGGGTCGGCCATCCCGGCAGCCCCAACGCGCATCTTGGCCTCCTCGGCCCGGACGCTGCCGCCAGTCATCTCGAGAATGACCGAGCGGTGGATCAGCCGTCGATCGCGGCCGCCGTGGTCATCGGCTTGAAGATCCGGTCCCACTGCGAGAACACGAGGTTGCTCGTGATCAGGACGCTGCGTCGCTCGTAGCGCGCCGCGAGGAAGGTGAAGAGGATCTCCATCTCTTCGCGGTCCTGCTGCACGTAGCCAATGTCGTCGAGGACGGCGGCGGTGGCGGCGCTGACGAGGTCGGGCTGACCTCGACGCAGGTGGGCTATCAGGCCGGGGAGAAGGCGCCGGAGGTGAGGCGCAACGGGAAGAGGCGGAACACGGTCCGCACCGAGAAGGGCCCCATGAGCTCGAGGTCCCCGCGGGATCGCGAGGCCACCTTCGAGCCGCAGGTCGTGCCGAAGCACCAGGGCACGTTTCAACGGCTTCGACGACAAGATCATGTCCATGTATGGCCGCGGCATGAGCACCCGCGAGATCCAGGCCGCTTACACGGAATCACCGACACTCCCGACGCCAGCTCCTCGCGCGTGAACGGACGTTGTCGACCCCCTCCCCGGAAGTCCTCGCTCGCGACAACTCGGAGAGTTCGAGGGTTGCTTCGTCTCCATCACTCGCCCTTCTTGGGGTTCATTGAGCGGTTCAGAACGCGCGCTGGCGGGTGGCGTGCACCACCCGCCAGCGCGGTCCGCTAGTCCTCGTCCTCGTCGGAGTCGTCGGCCGAGTCCTCGCAGTCCTCGTCGGAGTCGTCAGCCGAGTCCTCGCAGTCCTCGTCGGAGTCGTCAGCCGAGTCCTCGCAGTCCTCGTCGAAGTCCCCCTCCTCGGACTCGTCCGTGTCCTCGCTCTCGTCGCGTCCGGCGTCGCGCCGGTGCCGACGGGGCTTGGTGCGCTGGTTGCAGCGCTCGAGTTCCTCCTCGTGGAGTGCACGTGCGAGCGACTCGGCCTCGAGGAGGATCTCTCCATCGTCGGTCTCGAGGATGTCGACGCGGCCCTCCTCGACGAGGCGCACGATCACGTGCACCTCGACCCCCTCATTCAACGCTGCTTCAGAAACCGTGATGTACATAGGCGTCTGCCTCTCCAGGTGGTCGAGCTCTAGTGGCGACGTGCCATGAGGCTCACCAACTAGGACGCAGATCCACCCCCCGGAGCTTCGCGCTGCATCGATGCCATCGGCGCGATGCAGCGATGCAGCGTCAGATCGGGTTCGAGGCGCTTGGCTGGGGCCGCGCCGCTTGGCCGGAGACGAAGCCGGGCGCGAGGCGATACACCCCGGGCTGCTCGCGCGTAAGGATCGACTTCCCTTCGAACTCGAGTCGGCGGGAGAGCTTCGAGTAGGTGCTCCGGAGCGTGGCGTCGCTCTCCTTGAGTGGGTGCGCGAGCGTCTTGGCGCTGATCAATCCTCCGCTCTGCAGGATGGCTATGAGCAGCTTCGCCTCGACGCGGGCTAGCGGCTTCAGCTCTGGGACCTGCTTGCCGTCGACCAAGACGAGGCGGCTCTCCTCGACGCAGGTGATCATGAGCGCGGACGAGGCAGGGGACGGGGGTTCCCGAAAAGCGGTCGCCTCCGCGCGGGCGCACCCCTCGGTCGAGTCCCTCTCGACGGTGCCCTCGGGGCCTTGGGGCACCCTGGTCTTGGGCGCGCTCTCCTGCTGCCCCGCTCGCGAGACATCTCGAGAGGCGTCGACGGACGCACCGGTCTTCTCCGTGCATGCGCGGAGAGAGCGTCGTGCCGACGAGTCGAGATCAGCCTCAGGTAGCAGCACCGCCAGGAGGGCTCGCTCTTCCCCGCGGTCTCCGGCCTGGAGAAGCCCGGCCGCTACCTGGTGGGCCGCCCTCCGAACCGACGTCGGCAACTCTTCGACCTCCCCGAGCCGCTCGAGGACGCGCGGCAGCCCCGCGATCGCGACGAACCCGTGTGGATCGTCCGAAGAGACCCGCGCTGCGAGCGCGATGGCCGCGCGCGCGGCGTCAAGGCGCTCCGGCAGACCGAGCGCCACCGGGGCGCCGGGAGTGTCGGCCGTGTAGTAGGTCGCGGTGATCGCCAGCCCGCGGGCGAGGAGGGCCCACCGTGGGACGAGGTTCCTCCCCGCGTCCCCGCGCGCGGCTCCGCTGGGCAGGTCGCGGGTGGCCGCCTCGAACGAGAGGATCCACTGCCAGTGCGGCTCCAGCCGCAGGAGGCACCGCGCGGCCAGTCGGGCGAGCGGCGTGGGAGGCGGCGCCGGATCCAGCCCCTCCGTCCGGTCCAGGGCCAGCTGCTCGAGGAGGCGCTCGGCAGGTGAGCGCTCGAGCTCCAGCTCCAGCTCCAGGTCGACGGTGGAGTCGCTCATGGGCAGGTCTCCGATCACGAGACCTTCACCTTACACGTCCGAAACTGTTCGGCCTCGGGGGTCGTCGGCTGGCACCGATGTCGTGGGTCCGCAGCCATGCCCGGGGCGGCGATCGCCAAACTCCGGGACCGGCGCGATCTCCGGCGTCACCGGTCGCACTTAATGTTGACCGGCGTGTTGACCGGGCGCGCCTGACGGCTCCGGAACGCAGAAGGCCCCGGCGCAACCGCCGGGGCCTTCTCGCGTTACTTAGTGGACGAGGGCGGACTTGAACCGCCGACTCCGTGATTTTCAGTCACGTGCTCTACCAGCTGAGCTACCCGTCCTGGTCGAGGCACGGCATGGTAGGCGGCGGGTCGACCGTCGTCAAGTCAGGCTTAAACGCCGTCGAGGAGCAGGAGCATGCGCGGGTCCTTGCCCGCGTGGTCGAGGGCGGAGCGGCCGTCGTCGTCGCGGATCGTGGGGTCGGCGGAGTGGTCCATGAGGAGGCCGACCATCTCGAAGTCGCCGCGCTTCACGGCCGCGTGCAGGGGCGTGTAGCCGCCCTGCTGCCGCGGGTTGGGCTCGGCGCCGCCCGCCAGGAGCAGCGCCACGGGGCCGCAGCGACCGCTGGCCACGGCGCTGTGCAGGGGCGCCACCCGCGAGGCGTTGCGCGCCTCGGCCCGAGGGTCGGCGCCGCGCTCGAGGAGCAGGCCGACCGTGAGCCGGTGGCCGAAGTAGGCCGCGAGGTGCAGCGGCGTGAAGCCGTCGGCCGCGAACGCCGTGGCCCGGGCAGGGTCCTCGTCGAGCAGCGCCGTCAGCCGGTCGAGGTCGCCCAGCGCGGCGGCGTCGAAGGCGTCGAGCGTCGGCCGCGCCGCGAGCAGGGCCTGCAGGGCCATGTCCTGGCCGTTGTACTTCGCCCACAGGATCGCCGAGACGCCGGCCTCGTTGCGGGCGCCGGCCTGGGCCGGCGCCTCGCCGAGGATCGCGTGCACCGCGGCCACGTCGCCGCTGGAGATCGCCTGGAACAGGTCGCGGCTCACGCCCACCTCCTGCGCGGGAGCGAGAAGGTAGCACGTGACGCCGCCGCCTACAGGTCGGGCTTGCCCATGCCGAAGTTCTGCGTCCAGTACGTGCCCGAGCGGCCGACGCCGATCTGGAAGTAGCGGGCGTGGACCATGTTCCGGTGGTGCCCGCTCGAGTTGTACCAGCCCAGGTGGACCGACTCGGCGCTGTGATAGCCGAAGGCGATGTTCTCGCCGACGCCCGCGTCGTAGCCCTCCGCCCGGCAGCGATCGGCCGGCGTGCGCCGCCCCGGCAGGCTCGAGTTGTGGTCGAACGTGCCGGTCTGCTCCATCCACGTCGAGTGCTTGAGCGCCGCCTGGTAGAGCCGCACGTCGATCGCCAGCGCCGGCAGCCCGAGCATGGCGCGGTAGTCGTTCAGCACGCGCACCTGCTCGCGGCAGTCCTCGGGCACCGACGACTGCGCGTCGTTCCAGTCGCGCACCCGCCGGTCCTGCTCGAGCCGCTTGCGCTCGTCGTCCGTCAGCGCGAGGCTCTTGCAGCTCGCCCCGTCGAACAGCCGCTGCCGCACGCTCTCGGCCGTCTCGTCGCCGCGCTTCTTCGGCTCCACCTCGAGCTCGTCGAGCCAGGGCTCCGTGACCTCGAGCGCCTCGAAGGCCTTCTGCACCGCCGGGTCGGTCAGGCTCGCCGGCGTCGTGGCCCACACCTCGCGCAGCGCGTTGACCTTCTGGTCGACCAGCGGCTGCCCCGCCCGCCCGTGGTTCTCGTCGGGGTAGGCCGCCGTGTCGTTGATCACGGCCAGCGCCTCCTGCCGCAGCCGCTGCAGCTTCGGGTAGCGCTCCTGCTTGGCCTGGTTCAGCTCCTTCTTGGCCGCGTCGTCGACGACCTTGATGAACTTCTTGCGCAGCGCCAGCAGGGCCCGCTCGGCCCGCGACCGGGCCGCGTTGGCCTCGCGCTCGGGCGCGCCACGCAAGGCGTCGCGAAGCATGCCGTAGGCCTGCGCCAGCTGGTCGAGGTCGGGGTCGCGCGCGTTGCACGTGTTGACGAGCGCGTCGCGCGCCGCCTCGAGGTCCTGCGCCGTCGCCGCCCCGCCGCCCGGCAGCTCCACCGACGCCTGCGGGTCGTAGAAGCGCGCCATGAGCGCGTCGAGCGTCTGCGGCTGCAGGCCGAAGTAGTCCTCGAGCTTCGGGCTGCGCCCGTAGTACGCGTCGCGCAGGAAGTCGACGAAGTCGCTCCGGTAGCGCCCGCCGTCGAAGTTGCAGAAGAAGTAGACGACGGCGCCCGCGCCCTTGTAGTTCTTCGAGATGTCGCCCGAGTCCCACTCGGCCATGCTGCGCAGCCGCAAGACGTCGACCAGCCGGTGCTCGCCGCCCGCGTTCTTGTTCCTGAACCCGCCCGCGTAGGCCACGACGCGGCTGTGGTCGTTGAACCCGCCCAGCGTGAGCAGGCCGTCGCGGAAGAAGGCGTCCTCCAGGTAGACCGCCGCGCCCTCCGCCAGCCAGCTCTCGGCCCGCCCGGGCGACGTCTCGCCCAGGATCTGGTGCACGACCTCGTGCTGGAGCACCGTCACCGAGTAGCTGTTGCCCATGTCGTAGAAGTACGACGCGTGGCTGCCGCCCGAGTAGAACCCGGCCGCCCAGTCGGTCGGCGGGTTGGCGTGCGCGCGGAACTGCGCCTGGTCGCGGTAGAAGTAGACGACGAGCGGCTTGTCCTGGCTCGGCGACACGCCGAAGATCAGCGCCGCCGCCCCGCCCGCGCCCTTGGGCGCGAAGAACAGGTCGTACTGGCGGAAGAGCTGCAGGTAGAAGGCCTCGAGCCGCTCCGCCACCTCGCAGCTCTTGTCGAGGTCCGCGCTCGAGCGCAGCTGGAAGTGCTCGGTCGTGATCACCCACGGGTTGTTGGCGTCGGCGTGGGCGCGGTTCGCGTCGGCCAGCGTCGTCCAGCGATCCGCCGTGAAGTCCCAGTACTCGCCCTTGTCGTAGCGCGCCTTGTCGGCCGTCTTCACCCAGCCGAGCTTCTTGTCCCAGGCCAGGCCGCGCTTGAGCTGGTCGGCCTCGAACTTCCGCACCCACTTGCCGTCGACCTTCACGTGGCCGAGGCCCTTGTGCGCGCGGTCGTTCTCCGGATCGAGCAGCAGCACGTACTGGAACAGGTCGAAGGCCAGCCCGGGCTCGCCGGCCGCCAGGCAGCGCTCGACGCCCTTGAGCGACTTCGACACCGCCTCGCTGATCACCCCGTCGAGCTGCTTCTTGAAGTCGCGCTCGTGCTGCCCCGCCTCCTCGGGCGTGAACTCCTTGTGCTGGAGCCCGCGCAGCTCGTCGCGCAGGCGCGCGCCCGCGACCGGGTTGCCGGCGCGCTCGACGGCGCGGGCGACGAGGTCCTGCAGGTCCTTGCGCACGTCCTCCGGCGCCCAGCCGCGCTGGCGCATCCAGTTGATCAGCGACGCGATCCCGTCCTCGACCTGGCCGACGCGCTGCCGCGCGAACTCGGCCACCTGGTCCTGCGTCTGCGCCCGCGCCCGCCGCGCCGCCTCGCGCTGGCGCGCCACCGGCGACGCCGCGCCCGCGACCAGCCGCAGGTAGGGCTTGAGCTGCGCCCTCCAGGCGTCGTAGCCGTGCTTCGAGCACCACTCGTCGAGCGCCCGGAAGCTCATGGGCCCGCTGGCGCGCGCGAACGCCCCCTGGAAGTAGAGCGTGTGGTGCTCGCGCAGCGGCGGCTGGAGCGAGGCCTCGGCCTTGAACACGGCCGGCTGCCCGTCGTAGCAGGCGACGACGTCGGCGCACTGCTCGAACGTGGCCTTGGCCATGGCGAGCGTCTCCTGGAGCAGGCGCTCCAGGTCGGCGCGGATCGCGCCCTTCTGCTGCTCGTCCTTGGCCCGCTTGTGCTCGGCCGCCAGCGCCAGGAAGCGCTCGCGCCAGTTCTTGCCCGCCAGCGCCCGCGTGCCGGCGCCCGCGCTCGCGCGGCCGCCCGGCAGGTCGCGCGAGGCGATCCCGCCGGCGGCGACCTCCTTGGCGCGCGCGGCGAAGGCCGCGGCCACCTCGGGCGTGTCGAGGTACTGGCGCACCGCCTGCCACCACGGGTCCTGCCCGTAGGCGCCGCCGGCGAAGGCGCGCTTCGCCGCCTCGAGGTCGCCGCGCCCGCTGGCCTCCTCGCCCACGCGCAGGGCCGTGCCGTAGGCGCGCGCCCGCTCGCGCAGCTCCTCGAAGCGCGGGATGATCGCCTTCCACCGCTGCCAGCGCTCCGCCGCGCGCAGCTCCTCCGGGAAGCGGCTGGCCTCGCGCAGGAGCGAGTCGTAGCCGCCGACGCCGAGCACCGGGTGCAGGTCCTCGGCGCCGACGAGGCTGGCGATCCCGTCGGGCCCCTTGGCCGCCGTGTCGCGCAGGACGTTGCTCACGTGCTGGCGCAGGTCCACGCCGCGGACCGCCTCGGCCGCCTGCTGCAGGGGCGAGCGGGGCTGGCTGAGGCACAGCCAGAGGATCCGCTCGAAGTTGCCGGCCATCTGCGACCAGGCCTGCTCGACGCGCGACTCCTCGACGCGCTTGACGTCGCGCTGCACGAACGCGTCGTCGCCGCCGGCCGACACGGGCTGCGGGCCGCCGCCGGCCTCGAGCGCCGCCAGGCGCGGCTCGGCCGCGGCGAGGTCGGCCTTCTGCTGGGCCGAGAGCGACGCCCGCTCCAGGCGGCCGACGATGCTCCGCGCCGAGCGCAGGGCGGTCGCGCGGTCGGCCGCGGTCATGGCCCGCGTCTCGACCTTCTGGATCGTCGCCAGGAGGTCCTGGAGGAGGACCGTCGACGACTGCGCGCTGACCGTGTTGCCGGTGCTGATCCGCGCCGGCCCGGTCGGCGACGTCCCGCCGGAGTCGTGGTCCGTGCGGCCGCCGCCCGAGAGCAGGAGCATGAGCAGGATCGGGACGACGAACGCCGCCCCGATCAGCGCCCCGATGCCGCCGGACACGGGCTGCCCCGCGCGCCGCGCGACCGACGCCGACGACTGCCCGCGCGACCCCGAGCGCCGGCGCGTGCCGGACGCGGCGCCCGGCTCCTTGCCCGTGGCCACGGCCGGCGAGAGCGGCACGACCGCCTCGTCCGAGACCTGCGCGTCGTAGGGCTGCACGACCGACTCGGACGTGGCGCTGGCGGCGGCCGACTCGGCCGAGGGCGCGCTCGCCGCCTGGCTCGTGTCGGAGGCCTGGCTCACGTCCGAGAGCTGGCTGACGTCCGAGACCTCGCTCGGAGGGGGCGGCTTCTTCGCCCCGTCGCCCTGCGGCCGGTAGCCCGTGCGCTCGGCGACGGCCAGCACCTGCTCGTCGGTGAGGAACTTGAGCCGGCGCGCCATGGCCACCACGTCGAGCGCGGTGCCGGTGCGCTGGAGCCGGATCTGCTCCTCGAGCGTGCGCTTCACCTGGTCCGAGGTGAGGACCCCCTCGGTGATCAGCCACGCGGTCAGCCGCCGCTCGTCCATGACCCCTCCCCGACCCCGCCGCCGCCGGCGGCCCCCAGGGATGCTGCAGGCCCGGGGGCCGCGAGGCAAGCGCCTGCGAAGGTCGTCGGCGGTCGGACGTGGATGTCACGTCCCGGCGGCCTCGATGTGGGTACAGAGCGTGTAAATCCTTGCCGTCGGGGCGCCGTCAGCTCGTCGGCGGTGGCCCGAGCCTCCAGGGCAGCGGGCGAGGCGAGGGCGACGAGGCCAAGCCGCGGCGGCAGAGCGCCACGGGCGACGACGTCGCGACCTCCTTCGAGCCCGCGCGCGCGCCGCCGCGGCCAGCATCGTCGTCCGCAGCCGTCGAACACATCATTCAGGCCAGGACGACCGTCTCGCCGCCCGGCTCGCGCAGGTCGCGCAGCCGGACCTCCGCCCGCGGCGGCGGGCCGGGCTCGGCCTGGAGCTCGCGCACGAGCGCCCGCAGGTCGTCGAGCCCGGGCGGGGCGCCGAGCGCCGGGGCGCAGACGATCGTCGTCCCCTGGCGCGCCGACGGCCCGCGGCGCTCGAGCGAGCGCGTGGGCAGGGCGAACTCGTAGCGCTGGCCCCAGCGCTCGCTGCCGGTGTGGACCTCCACCTCCAGCCACGTGCAGTGCGCGTTGACGCGCGCCAGCGTGTTGACCGGCCCGCGCCGCGGACCGGTGAGGATCACCTCCGCCAGCGGCCGCCCGGAGCGCGGGTGCGGGTGGACCGGCAGGCCCGGGCCGTCGTCGTCGACGCGCACGGCGTCCGCCGACACCTCGACCTCGATCCGCCCGCAGCGGCCCTCGCGCGCCTCGTGCAGGGCGTTGCGCAGGAGGGCCCGCGTGACCGCCGCGAAGTCGAGCGTCTCCACGCGGGGAGTCTACCCCTCGGCGCCCGGGCGCGCCCGGGCCCGATCAAAGGGCGAACCCGGCCTGTCGGAGGTGGGGGGTAGACTCGGGCGCGTGAACGAGCCGCACCCCGCCGACCCCTGCCCCGAGCTGCCGCCCAGCGACGCCCGCTGGGAGGAGCACCTCGACGCCGACCGCCGCGCCATGGCGTCGGTCCAGCTCACGACGGAGCTCCTGAACAAGCTCCTGCACCGGCTCGCGGCGACCTGGGTCGACCTCAACTACCGGCACCTGCGCTCGGTCCTGCGGGCGCCCTCGATCCAGCTCCACGAGGCGGAGCGGCGCTGGGGCGCCTGGCACCCGGGGCGGCGGCTGATCACGATCTCGCGCCGGCAGGTCCTCTGCTACACGTGGGGCTCGGTCGTCGAGACGCTCAAGCACGAGATGGCGCACCAGCTCGTCTCGGAGCACATGCACCGCGACTGCGAGGCGCCGCACGGGGCCGCCTTCCAGGAGGCCTGCCGGCGGCTGGCGTGCGACCCGGCGGCCACGGGCGACGGCGGCGCGTCGCTCCTGCGGCCGGGCGGCGCCGGGCGCGCGGCCGACCGCGACGACGCGCGGCTCCTGCGCATCCAGAAGCTCCTGGCGCTCGCCGACAACAACCCCGACGAGCACGAGGCCCGCGCGGCGTTCGCGCGCGCCGGCGAGCTCATGCTCAAGTACAACCTCGAGCCCGGCCGCGGCCCGGCGGGCTACGCGCACCGCCACGTCGGCGCGATGACCGGCCGGGTGCCGCACCACCGCTACGTGATCGCCGGGATCCTGCAGGAGTTCTTCTTCGTGCGCTGCATCTGGGTCGAGGGCTACGACGTGGCCCGCGGCGCCCGGGGGCACGTGCTCGAGGTCATGGGGACGCCCGAGAACGTCGACATGGCGGAGTACGTGCACGACTGCCTGCTCCGCCAGTGCGAGGCGCTGTGGCAGGCGTTCAAGCGGGCGCGCGGGCTCAAGGACCGGGCGGCGAAGCGCGAGTACATGGACGGGCTGCTCACGGGCTTCCGGCGGCAGCTCCAGCTCACGACGGCCACGAGCGCCGAGCGCGGGCTCGTGTGGCTGGGCGACGCGGGGCTGAAGCGGTTCGCGCGGCAGCGCCACCCGCGGACGACGACGAG
This sequence comes from Planctomycetota bacterium, assembly GCA_019636275.1. Taxonomy (GTDB): domain Bacteria; phylum Planctomycetota; class J058; order J058; family J058; genus JAMLIC01. The sequence goes on from JAHBXY010000010.1 coordinate 9,950, forward strand.
CCGGCTCGACGGGGTGGCCCCGTCGGCGGTCCGGCGGGAGGGGGTGGAGGCCGGAGAGCGCATGCGCCTGCACCGGCCTGTCTCCGACAGGGCGGGCGGAGCGGGCGATCGTGGGCGGTTCCTTACTGGTTGAGGGGGGCGCGCATCCGGTCGCCGACGTTGCTCGGCCTACGGGGGCGATCTATCCTCGCTTCGGCGGGCCGCGCCGGGGTCGGGTGGGGCCACACGCCGTGTCCCTCGGAGGCCGAGTGAGCCCACCGTCCGATCGCCGCGGTCCGCCCCCTCCCGGTCGTCCCGGGCCCGGCTCCGGCCGGGGCGAGCCCCAGCGGCGGCCAGGGCCGCCGCCTGGCGGCGCGCGGGCGGCGGCACGGACGCCCCCACCAGGCCGATCCGGCCCGGCGCGCCCTCAGCCGCCGCCGCGCCCGGGGCGGTCGGGCGTCCCAGGCGTCCCCGGGCGGGTGCCGACGAAGCCGCCGGCGCCCGCCGGGCGGCCGGCGACGGGGCGCGCGCGGCCGGTCGAACCTGCCGAGCCGGCGCGGCCCAAGGCGTTCGAGATCCGCCGCGGGAAGGCCAACCCCGAGGCCGACGCCGAGGAGAGGGAGGGGCCCCTCGGGGCGGTGCTGCTCCCGCGCTCGATCACGCAGGAGGCCGAGGAGGAGCGCCTCAAGGAGCGCTTCGGCGTCGACCACCTGCCCGAGACGCAGGCGGTCAACTCTCTCGTGCGCATGACGGAGTCGCAGGGCACGCTCGGGCCCGACCGGTCGCGCCGGCGCCTGCTCCTCCTCGTCCTCGTGCTCCTCGCCGGCGCCGCCGGGGCCTTGTACTTCGCGCACGAGCGCGGGCTCCTGCAGGGCCTCCTGCCGCCGTGAAGCCCGCGGCGCTGGCCTGGTCCCATGGGCAGGGGGGTGCTAGAGTCCGCGCGTGAGCAACGACCACGAGTTCAGCTACCACCTGATCGAGGAGCGCGAGTTCCGCGAGCGCTTCCTCCCGGCGGTCCAGGGCAACGAGCCGATCGTCCGCGAGATCCTGGACGCGTGCGACGCCTCGGGCCCCTCCTGGACGGCGCTGCACAAGCTCTTCGACGAGACGCGCGTGACGTGGCAGCGCGCCGTCGAGTCGGACGACGGCGAGCAGGCGCAGCGCTCGCTCTTCCCCGCCTTCGCCCGCGTCGTGGCGCACCTGCGCCCGGCGTTCGTCGTGCGCGGCTTCGGACTCTCGGCGCTCGAGCCGGCGGCGCCCGACCTGGCGCGGCGGGTCCAGTCGCCGGGGCTGCTCCTGCGCGACACCGACGGGCAGGTCCTGGCGGGCGTGACGGCCACCCTGCCGGGCCGCGTCCCCGCGCGCTGCCTGCCGGGGCGCAGCGGCGGCGGGTTCATCCCGCGCGACGAGGTGCGGCCCTTCCTCGACGCGTTCCGCGCGGCCCTGCCGCGCCTGGTCGACGCCCTCGGTCCGGCGGCGGAGCCCGGGCTGACGGTGCTCCTCTCGGCCCTCGTCGAGGCCAAGCTGCAGGAGTGCGCCCTGCTCGAGGCCTCCGAGGCGCTCGTCGGCGACACCCACCTGCCGCGCAACCACAAGCTGGCCTTCGAGCGCCCGGCCGACCTCCCGCCGGCGGTCCGCCGCGAGGTGGCGCGCGCCTTCGGCCGCGACGAGCCGCCCCCGCCGCAGGAGGAGCGGGCGCCGGCGCCGGCGCCCGCCCCCGAGGTCGTGGCCTACACGCCGCGCGGCTCCTACAACGTCGGCCAGCGCCTCCAGCACAAGGCGTTCGGCACGGGCGAGGTGGTGCAGGTCCTCGACAGCCGCCGCCTGAAGGTGCGCTTCTCGGACGACGAGAAGACGCTCGTGCAGGGCCTGCCGGGCGGCGGCGGCGCCCAGCGCCAGGACGACGGACGACAAGGCGAGTAGGGTCCTCCCCTCCGCCGCCGGGTCGTCGAAACGGTAAGACGTGGGTCTTTGAAGCCCGAGATGCAGGTTCGACCCCTGCCCCGGCGAACCGGGCGCGCTGCCGGGCCGAGCGACGGCCCGCGCGTGCTCGTCGTGGCCCCGCTCTACCACACCGACCGCGGCGGCCTCGGCCGCCAGGCCGTGCTCCTCACCGAGCGCCTGGCCGCGCTGGGGGCGCGCGCCACGGTCGTCACCCGGCGCATGACCGGCCTCCCGCCGCGCGCCTGGTCGCCCGACGTGCGGCGGGTCGAGGTCGCCGCCGGCCGCGAGGGCGTGCACAACTACGAGGCGCCGACGCTCGAGAACCTCGTCACGTCCCTGCGCTTCTCGGCCGGGCTGGCGGCGGCGCTCGTGCGCGAGCGCCGCGCCTTCGACGTCGTCCACGTGCACGGCGCCAGCGTCCCCCTGGTCGTGGCCTTGCCGGTGGCGCGCGGCCTGGGCAAGCGCGTCGTGGCCAAGGTCGCGGCGCTGGGGCAGGGGGTCGAGGCGGGCGACCTGCGCCGCCGCTACGGGCCGCTCGGGCGCGGCCTGGCCTGGTGGCTGTCGGGCGTCGACGCGTGGGTGGCGACGACGGCCGAGATCGCCGCCGCGCTCGAGGGCGAGGGCTACCCGGCGGCGCGCGTCGCCCGGGTGCCGAACTTCGTCGACACCGACCTGTTCCGGCCCGCGCCCGCGGGCGAGCGCGCGGCCCTGCGCGCGGCCCTGGGCCTCGGCCCCGGGCCGGTCGTCGTGCACTCGGGGCGCCTCACCGCGAGGAAGAACGTCGACCTGCTGCTCGAGGCGTTCGCGCGCGCCGCCGCGCGCACGGGGGGCGCGCGGCCGACGCTGGTGCTCCTCGGCGACGGCCCGCTGCGGCAGGCGCTCGAGGCGCGCGCCGCCCGGCCGGACCTGGCCGGCCTCGTCCGCTTCGAGGGCTTCCGCGAGGACGTGCCGCGCTGGCTCGCCGCCGCCGACGTCCTGGCCTTGCCCTCGCGCCTGGAGGGCTTCCCCAACGCCCTGCTGGAAGGGATGGCCGCCGGGCTTCCGGCGGTCGCCACGTCGATCGGCGGCTGCCGCGAGGCGATCACCGACGGCGAGGAGGGCCTGCTCGTCGCGCCCGACGACGCCGCGGCGCTCGAGGCCGGCCTCGCGCGCCTCCTCGGCGACGCCGCCCTCCGCGCCCGCCTCGGGGCGGCCGCCGCGCGCGCCGTCGCCGCGCGCTTCACGCTCGACGCCGTCGCCCCGCGCTACCTCGAGCTCTACCGGCGGCTGCTCGACGACGGCCCGTAGAGGCGCCGGCTCGCCGGCCGCGCGAGCGAGAGCGCGCGCACGGCCAGGAGGGCGGGCGAGGCGCGGCGGTCGACGACCACGGCGCCGAGGGCGGCGGCGCGCGCGCGGGCCGCCGCGTCGTCCTCGGGGCAGACGATCACCGCCGGCGTCCGCGGGGCGAGCTCGCGCAGCTCCGCCAGGGCGTCGAGCCCGTCGAGGCGGGGCAGGCGGCCGTCGGCCACGAGCACGTCCGGCGCGCCGTGGCGGACCGTGGCGCCGAGCGCCTCGAGCAGCTCGAGCCCGTCGCCGACGCCGACCACCGTCGCGCCGCGCACCTCGAGCTCGGCGACGATCGCCGCGCGGCGGAGGTCGCCCTCGGTCGCCACGACCGCCGTCGTCGAGGCGGGGGCCGACAGGGCCGTCGGCGCGCGGCGCCGCTCGACGCGCGCCCGCGCCCGGCCGACGGCGCCGCGCAGACCCTCGACGTCGCGCGGGTCGTGCACGACCTCGACCCCGGCCAGCCGCGGGTCGAGGGAGCGCGGGGCCGCCCCGACGACGAGGACGAGGCCCGGCGAGCGCGGGGAGGCGCGCACCTCGGCGAGCAGGGGCTGGACGCCCGGCGTGTCCAGGTCCGCCACGATCACGTCGACGGGCGACGCGTCTCCCATGCGCGCGGCGACCAGGCACCAGAGGACCTCGTCCGCGCTGGCGGCCTCGGCGACGGCCCGGCCGTCGTCCTCGAGCGCCGCGGCGTAGGAGTTGCGGAGCACGAAGCTCGGGGAGACGAGGAGCGCGCGCCCGCCGGCCTCGCGCGGGGACATGAGTCCTCCGTTCCTCCGCCCGGCTCCCAGGAAGCAGGCCGAGTGCCGCTCGCAAGCCTCCGCCTTGGCAGTCTCCGCGGAGACCCACGCGGACCCGCTGCGCGGCGGAGTCCGCGGCCGTGAACGGTCTCGCGGTCCGCGTCGACCCGCTCCGTCACCCCTGCCGCGCGCCGCGCACCGGCGCCACGCTGCGTGGCGTCCGCCCGGTGGCGGGCCGGCGGAGCGACAGCGCGCGGGCGGCCAGGAGGGCGGGGGCGGCGCGCCGGTCGATCAGCACGGCCCCGAGCGCCGCCGCGCGGTCGCTGGCGTCGGCGTCGTCCTCGCGGGCGACGACGAGGGCCGGCGCGCGCCCCTCGAGCTCGGCGAGGGCGTCGAGCCCGTCGAGGCGCGGCAGGCGCGCGTCGGTCACGAGCACGTCGGGCGCCCAGCCCGGGGCGAGGCCCACGTTGGCGCCGAGCACCTCGAGCAGCTCGAGGCCGTCGGGCACGTCGATCACCGAGGCGCCGCGCGCCTCGAGCTCCGCGGCGACCCCCGCCCGCCGCGCGTCGCCCTCGAGCGCGGCGACGACGAGCGCCGGGCGCGGCGACCGCCGGCACACGAGGGCCCGCCCCACGGCCTCGCGCAGGCCCGTGAGGTCGCGCGCGTCGGCAACGAGGTCGACCTCGGCCATCCGCGGGTCGAGCAGCGCCGGCGGGAACCGCCCGGGCCGCACGACGAGGACCACCGCCGGCGGCCGCGCCGACGCCCGCACCTCGGAGAGGAGCGCCTGCACGCCCGGCGTGGCCAGGTCGGCGACGATCACGTCGATCGGCGGCGCGTCGCCCGTGCGCGCGGCGACGAGGCACCAGAGCACCTCGTCGGCCGTCGCCGCCTCGGTGACGGCGTGCCCGTCCTCGGAGAGCGCGGTGGCGTGAGCGCTGCGGAGCACGAAGCTCGGCGACACGACGAGCGCCCGTCGCCGGCCAACGTTCCGCGCCATGGACCTCTCCTCTCCTCCTCCGCCGTCCGTCTCCGCAGCAGGCGCGGTGCCAGCAGCGCGGTGCCTGGCCAGGCGCGCACTTGCGAGGGCGGCGAGGCGGGAGTGGGATCCTGCGCGGAGGCGCTCCGCGGCCGAGTCCGCGGGGCGGCGTCCAGGACCTGGCACGCTCGAGCCACCGGCGCACCGGAACCACGAGCGAGGCGAGGGCACGGCCGAGGCGAGGGGGGACCGCGCGCGGGTGGCCTCGATCGCCGGCTCCCCGGTGGGCCGGAGCGGACGGCCGCGAGCGGTCGGCAGCCGGGGGCCGGAGCTCGCGGAGGCGGGCCACACCGACGACCCGCGCGCCCCCCTCATTCGGCATCCGCGGTCGCAGCCGTCGATCACACCAGGGCCTGTCTTCAAGACACGAAACGTGTGATCGACACGCGCGAACCGAGTGGAATGGAACCACGACCCAGGCGAGGGCGCGGAGGCCGAGGCGAGGGGGGAGCGCGCGCGGGTCGTATCAGACGCCCTGATCCCCGGTGGGCCGCCGGAGCGAGCGAGAGACCCGCGGCTGCGGACGGCCGCGAGCGGTAGGGTCCGCCTGGCTGCAGCGCCGCAGCCGCGGGACGGAGCTCGCGGAGGCGGGCCACACCGACGACCCGCGCGCGCCCCCCCTCGCCCCGTCGTGCGAAGCACGACGTCTCAGCCGTCGAAGCGGATCGAGCGGGCCGGGTTTGCCTCCGCGGCCGCAGCCGTCGATCACACCAGCCGCAGGAGCGCCCGGGCCTCGGCCGGGCTGGCCACCTCGCGGCCGACCTCGCGCGCGACGCGCGCCAGCGCCTCGACCAGCGCGCCGTTGCCGGGGGTCTTCTCGCCGCTCGGCAGGTAGAAGGTGTCCTCGACGCCGGTGCGCAGGTGCCCGCCGAGCTCGGCCGCGCGCCGGTGGAGCGGCCACACGTCCTGGCGGCCGATCGCGGTCACCTGCCAGGTGCTGCCCGGCCGCGCGTAGCGCGCGAGCAGCGGCAGGAGGTCGGGGTCCGCGGGCATGCCCGAGGCCACGCCCATGACGAAGTTGTACTCCGGGTCCTCCGTGAGGCCGACGTCGACGAAGAGCCCGACCGAGCGCACGATCCCCACGTCGAAGCACTCGAACTCGGGCCGCGCGCCGACGGCCTTCATGGCCACGAGCATGGCCTCGACCTTCTCCACCGGGTTGTCGAAGACGAGCGGCGGCCAGGCCCAGGCGCCCTTCGACCCGACCTTGAGGTAGTTGAGGCTCCCCGCGTTGGCGGCCGCGACCTCGGGCCGGATCCGCGCCAGGCAGGCCAGCGGCCCCGAGACGTCGGGGCCGATCACGCCGGTGGTCATGTTGATGATCACGCCCGGGCAGGCGGCGCGGATCGCGTCCGTGATCGCCGCGGCGACGTCGGGCTCCCAGCTCGGCAGGTGGCCCAGGCCGGGCTCCTGGCGGCGGAAGTGCACGTGCATGATCGCGGCGCCGGCGTCGAACGCCTCGCGCGCCGAGCGCGCCATCTCCTCGGGCGTCACCGGCACCGGGTGCTGCTGCGGGTTGGTGAGCACGCCCGTGAGCGCGCACGTGAGCACGGCCTTGTCGGTCATTCCTGGCCCTCCGGGGTGATCACCACCAGCGCCTGGCCCGCCTCGACCTGCGCGCCGGCGGCGACGCGGACCTCGACGACGACGCCCGCGACGTCGCAGACCACCTGCGTCTCGATCTTCATCGACTCGACCCGCGCCGCGACCTGGCCGCGCGCCACCTGCGCCCCGGGCGCAACCTCGACGGCGACCACCCGCCCGCTCATGGGCGCTCGCACCGTGCCGTCGCCGGCGCGCGCGGCGTCGCGGGCGACGCCGACCGGCCGGGGCGCCACGATCACGCGCGCCCCACCCGCCTCGACCAGCAGGCGCTCGCCGTCGCGCGCGGCGTGCAGCGTCTCCTGCGCGCCGTCGACCTCGACGCGCACGCGCGCGCCCTCGCGCCAGGCGACGCGCACCTCGGCCGCCGCGCCGCCGTCGAGGCGCACCCGGCAGGCGCCCGCCCGTGACCGCCACCTCGGCCGCGACGGCCGCTCGTCGACGAGCAGCGCCAGCGGGTGCTCGCGCGGCCCGGCCGTGCCCAGCGCCGTCGCGCCTGGGCGCGGCTGGCAGCGCCCACAGCGCGACCGCGGCGACCACGACGCGCGGCCCCGGGGCCGGCCGCTCGAGCGGCTCGAGCCCGGCGAGGAAGCCGGTCGTCACCCCGCCCTCGACGAACGTGGGGTGCGCGAGCAGGTCGAGGAGGAAGCGCCGGTTCGTGCGCGGCCCGAGGAGGACCGTGTCGCCGAGCGCCCGGCGCAGCCGCCGGCGCGCCTCCTCGCGGTCGCGCCCGTGCGCGACGACCTTGGCCACCATGGGGTCGTAGTAGGGCGTCACCTCCAGGCCGGCCGCCAGGGCGTGGTCGCAGCGCAGGCCCTCGCCCGCCGCCGGCTCGAAGGCGAGCACGCGCCCCGTCTGGGGCGCGTGCCCGGCCCAGGGGTCCTCGGCGTAGAGGCGCGCCTCGATCGCGTGGCCGACGAGCGGCACGTCCTCCTGCCGCAGGGCCAGCGGGCGCCCGGCCGCGACCTCGAGCTGCAGGGCCACGAGGTCGAGGCCCGTGACCAGCTCGGTCACCGGGTGCTCGACCTGGATCCGCGTGTTCATCTCGAGGAAGTAGAAGCGGCCGTCGCCGTCGAGCAGGAACTCGACCGTGCCGGCCCCCTGGTAGCCCACGGCGCTCGCGGCGGCCACGGCCGCCTCGCCCATGCGCGCGCGCAGGGCGGCGTCGACGGCGGGCGACGGGCACTCCTCGAGCACCTTCTGGTAGCGGCGCTGCGTCGAGCAGTCGCGCTCGAACAGGTGCAGGACCCGCCCGTGCGCGTCGGCGAGCACCTGCACCTCGACGTGCCGCGCGCCCTCGACCAGCCGCTCGAGGAGCAGCCGCCCGTCGCCGAACGCCGCCGCCGCCTCGTCGCGCGCAGAGGCCAGCGCGCGCCCGAGGTCGGCCTCGCGCTCGACGCGCCGCATGCCGCGCCCGCCGCCGCCGGCCGCCGCCTTGATCAGGAGCGGATAGCCCACCCGCGCGGCCGCCGCGCGCAGGGCGGCCTCGTCCTGCGCGTCGCCCTCGTGGCCGGGGACCACGGGCACGCCCGCCTCGCGCATGCGGGCCTTCGCGCGGGCCTTGTCGCCCATGACCTCGATGGCCTCGACCGGCGGGCCGACGAACACGAGCCCCGCCCAGGCGCAGGCGGCGGCGAAGGCGGCGTTCTCGGAGAGGAAGCCGTAGCCCGGGTGGACGGCGTCGGCCCCGGTGCGCGCGGCGGCCTCGATGATCGCCTCGGCCTTGAGGTAGGAGTCGCGCGCCGGCGCGGGGCCGATGCGCACGGCCTCGTCGGCCAGCCGCACGTGCGGCGCGTCGGCGTCGGCGTCGCTGAACACGGCCACGGTCGGGTAGCCCAGCGCCCGCGCCGAGCGGAGCACGCGCGCGGCGATCTCGCCGCGGTTGGCCACGAGGAGCTTCGTGAAGGGCACGCTCACCCCCTCGCCACGCCGAAGGTGCTCGGCCGCAGCCGCCGGCGCTCGGCCTCCCAGCAGGTGCGCAGGGCGAAGCCGAGCACGCGCCGGCTGTCGCGCGGGTCGATCACGCCGTCGTCCCACAGCCGCGCCGTGGCGAACGTCGCCGTCGACTCCTGGTCGAGCTGCTGGCGCAGCCCGGCGCTCATGGCCTCGAGCGCGGCCTCGTCGACCTCGCCGCCCGCGCGCGCGAGCTTCTGGCGGGTGATGATCTTCATGACGGTCGCCACCTGCTCGCCGCCCATGACCGCGATGCGGCTGTTCGGCCAGGCGAACACGAAGCGCGGGCCGAACGAGCGCCCGCACATGCCGTAGTTGCCCGCCCCGTAGCTGCCGCCGATCACGAGCGTCACCTGCGGCACGGTGGCGTTGGCCACGGCCTGGATCATCTTCGCCCCGTGCTTCACCGCGCCCGCCTGCTCGGCGGCCGTGCCGACCATGTAGCCGGTCGTGTTCTGCAGGTAGACGAGCGGCAGCCCCGCCTGGCAGCAGAGCTGGATGAACTGCGCCGCCTTGACCGAGCCCTGGGGGAAGATCGGCCCGTTGTTGCCGACGACCCCGCAGGCGACGCCCTCGATGCGCGCGTGGCCGCACACGGTCTGCGGGCCGAAGCCGGGCTTGAACTCGAGCCACTCCGAGCCGTCGACGAGCCGCGCGATCACCTCGCGCACGTCGTAGGGGCGCCGCGGGTCGGGCGGCACGACGCCGCACAGCTCGTCGGGGTCGTAGCGCGGCGGCGCGCCCGGGCCGGGCGGCGCCGGGAGGTCGCGGTCCCAGTCGAGGGCATGGACGATGTCGCGCGCGAGCGCCACCGCGTGCGCGTCGTCGTCGGCCAGGTACTCGGCCGTGCCCGAGACCTGCGCGTGCATGTCGGCGCCGCCCAGCGCCTCCTCGTCGGCGTCCTCGCCGATCGCCGCCTTGACCAGCGGCGGGCCGGCGAGGAACACGCGCGCCCGCTCGCGCACCATGACCACGTAGTCGGCGAGCCCCGGGATGTAGGCGCCACCGGCCGTCGACGAGCCGTGGACGACCGTCACCTGCGGCAGGCCCATGGCCGACATGCGCGCCATGTTGAAGAACACGCGCCCGCCGTCGACGAACAGCTCGGCCTGGTAGAGCAGGTTGGCGCCCGCGCTCTCGACGAGCGACACCGCCGGGAGGCGGTTCTCGATCGCGATCTCCTGCGCGCGCAGGCTCTTCTTCAGGCCCATGGGCGTGATCGCGCCGCCCTTGATCGCGCTGTTGTGGGCGGCGACCAGGCAGCGGACGCCGCGGACGAGGCCGACGCCGACGATGCTCCCGCCGCCCATGGCCTCGTCGCCGCCGTCGTCGTCGTGCATGCCGAGGCCGGCCAGCGTCGACAGCTCGAGGAACGGCGCCCCGGGGTCGAGGAGGCGGTGGAGCCGCTCGCGCGGCATGAGCTGCCCGCGCGCGGCGAACTTCGGCGCCGCGCGGCGCGAGCGCTCCTCGACGCGCTCCTCGATCGCCCGCACCTGCGCGACGAGCGCGAGCATCTCCTCGCGCTGGGCCCGGAAGGCGTCGCTCCGCGGGTCGACCCGCGACTCGATGACCGCCACTACTCCCCCCCTCCCGCCTCGCGCCGCGCGCGGCGCCGCCCGAGCGGCCGCAGCGCCGCGACGCGCGCCTCGGGCGCGCCGAGCGCCCGGAGCATGAACCGGCCCGCGTGGGCCAGCGTCTCGCCGGCCGGCGCCGGCCGCCCGTACTCCAGCGCCTCGTAGACGAGGTCGTCGAGGAGCGCCAGCAGGAGGTGCGCGGCCATCGTCGGGTCGTCGGCGAAGAGGCTGCCGTCCGCCTCGCCGGCGGCGATCAGGCGGGCCAGCGGCGCGGCCAGGGCGGCCCGCCCCTCGAGGCGCACGCGCTCCGTCTCGAGCCCGCCCGCCGCCTGCCGGAAGACGCGCAGGAGGGCGTGGTGGCGGCGCACCTCGCGCCCGATCCGCTCGAGGCCGCGCAGGAGGCGCTCGTCGGCCAGCCCCTCGCCGGCGGCCCCCGCCTCGAGCGCCGCCTGGTAGCTGGCGAGGACCTCGGCCCGCAGGTGCAGGAGCACGTGCTCCTTGCTGCGGAAGTAGAGGTAGAAGGTCCCCTGCGCCACGCCCGCCTCGCGCACGATCGCGGCCACGCTCGTGCCCTCGTAGCCGTCGGCGAGGAAGCGGCGGCGCGCCGCCTCGAGCAGGGCGCGCCGCCGGTCGTCGCGCCGCGCGCGCACCCCGGGCCGCCGCGTCACTGACTGACGGTCAGTCATGGCGGGAGTCTCCCCGGCGGTCCGGACGTGGTCAAGACGACACCGCGGACCGCGGAGATGTTCTCGGTGAGATCCGTTTGGACGCGGCGCCGCGGTTCACTACACTCGGCGCGCGAGGGCAGGCTGACCTTGAACGCTCCCGTGCTGGTCGTCGACGACCACGAGGACTTCCGCTGCCTGCTGGCCGCCTGGATCGGCGACGAGCTGCGCCTGCCGGTGCGCCTCGCCTGCGACGGGCTCGACGCGCAGCGGTTCTTCACCGACCCGGGGCAGCCCGCGCCGGCGGTCGTGCTCCTCGACCTCGAGATGCCCGGCCTCGACGGGCGCGGCCTGTTCGCCTGGCTGCGCCAGCACGCGCGGCCCATGCCCCGCGTGTTCCTCGTCTCGGCCTCGACGAGCCTCGCGCGCGTGGCGGCCGAGCTCGAGGTCGACGGCTACCTTCCCAAGCCCGTGACGCTCCCCGGGCTGCGCCGCGCGCTCGGCGTGTGAGCGACGGGCGCCCCCGCGCCGCGCGAGGGCGCCCGAGATGGGCCCGCCGGGATTCGAACCCCGCCGGGTGCGCAGGACTTCGACGTCACCTGGTGGGATGGGTTCCTCGCGGCCCGTCCCGCGCCAGCCCTCGGGCGCTTCCGGGCGATCCTGAGTGAGCTCCTGTGCGCCCTCTCGGCGCCGCCCTCAACCGACAAGGACCGGCGCGCGCGCGAGGTCGACGACCTCGATCGGTCTTACGACCCGACCGGCGGTCAGTGGCGCGTGGGACGGTTCGTCATGTTCGCGGCGATCCTGGCACGCCACGGTGTCCTGAGGCCAGGCGACCTCGACGCGGTGGCCGAGCACGCGGTCACGCTCGCAGGGGAGGCCTGGGCAACGGCGACCCCGGAGCATTGGGCTTCCGCCGTGGCAGCCGCGCGACGTCGCGTCGAGGACGAGTTCGTCGCGGACGGGAGGTGAACTCGCTTTGTGGGGTTGCGCCACCTGAGAGCAAAAGGAACCCTGGGCACCAACCGGAGGACCCCATGCGCAACGTTGCCGTCGCCTCGCTCCTGGCCGCTCTCGCGCTTGCCCAGTCGGGCTGTTTCGCCCTCTACCGCGGGACGAAGCAGCACGTCCACGTCACTTCCGACCCGCCTGGGGCCGTCGTGAACTTCAACGGGGTGACCGCCACGACGCCTTGCATGCTTCCCGTGTGGCGTAGCAGCAAGCCGCGCATGCTGCGCGTCGAGGCCGGCGACCGAGAGTCGCTGCAGGTCGAGGTCACGTCGACGCCGTTCGAGAGCCGAGACTCGTTCGGCGCCTACATGCTCCTGGTCGTCGACGTGTTCTTCGTGATCCCCGCGCTCATTGACCTGGCGTTCCCCGACGCGTTCTACGACTGGCCGAAGGAGATGCATGTCACGCTCGCGCCTGCGGGCCGCGTGGGGACTACGGCGTGGTTCGTGCGAGATCGCGCGAGGGAGCCTGGGATCTATCGAGACTGAGGCTGCGGCCGCGGCGCCTTCCGACCTCCGCCGGCGCCGCCCGTCCGCCACCCCGGCAGCGCGCCGCCGACGGCCTCGAGATCTTCGACGGCAAGCCAGCGCCAGCGCGGGACGCGATCTCGCCCACTCGCGGCCGAAGCCGAGCGGGAAGAGGTTGACGAGACGCTTGGCCGATGTCTGATTGAGACAGGGCTTGCGCATTGGGCTAAAGCCACTTAGGCTGTTTGTCCGACATTAGAGTTAGTTTCCGCTCGGGAGGTGGCGAGTAAGCGTGGCAAACGCTGACGTTGCGTCGATCCTGCTGGAGCCGGAGCACTCCCTTGAGACCCTCGCCACTCGCGAGGCCAGTCTCAGGGTCGAGTACATCAGAGTCCAGATCCCTCGTCGAGCGACGCCCGCTCGTGGGATCTCCAAGGTGGTCTGGGCCCAGATCCTCAACGAGACAACTCGCGTAATCGAGCTGACTCTCGCGGTCGCCGGCTTTGCTGAGGCCGCCAAGGAACTCGGGCAGCGAGCCGCAGAGGGCGCCGCCTCGAACGTCGAGGCGGTCAGGCGCCTTGCGACCACCATCATTGGACAGGACCCGTTCGATATCTTGGCCAGGAACCCCGACTTTGTGAGGGCGGCCGCCGCTGCTTCTGCGTCGCAGCGCACGTCGATCACGGATTGGGAGTCTGCGTTCGATGCGCTGATTCATGCAGCGCGGGCGCTCGTGTCCGCAGTGCCCATCGAGACGTTGTTGTCCGTGGGGCACTTGGTGGGCGATCCTGAATTGGCTCATCGCTGCCGCATGGCGCATGGCGCACTGAAGGCATTTCTTCGCCGATGCGATCCCTCAGTGAAGGCCTCTACGCGCGCGGCAGGGCGCGCGTACGCTCAGGGTAGGATCACCGCCACGGAAGTGGCCCTACTGCTTGACCTGACGCCATCAGATGCCGTTGCGCTACTTGAAGAGCAGGGCTTCCACCGTCCGATCGGTGTCATTGAACTGACGGACGCTGATCGAGCGGAGCGGCTAGCGAAGATCAGAGAGGATCGATTTGCGCGTCGCGGCGCTCCCGCTTCCTCCAGCGATCTAATCGATCGAGACGTTGTCGCGAGCCAGCGTATCGAGGGGGTCGACGCAAGGCAGTGGACCTTCCGCTGATCCTCGGACAACCCGCAGGGCCAGATCCGCTTCGGTGCTACACACCCGCGGAGGAACTGGCATTAACAACCAACCTGCAGGCAATCGCCGGCGCCATTCACCGTGGCGAGTACGTCGGACTGCGGCATGACCTCGATCTTCTTTGCTCGATCCACGAGCGGCTGTTCGGAAGCGTCAGAGACCACGCTGGCCGAATCCGAAGGAGGGGGTACGGAAGCGAAAGGCTGACGTTCGGCCCGCACCGCTCGTTCCATCGGGACGAAGTCGAGGCGGGTCTCGACAGAGTCTTCACCTCGCTCGACCGGTCGATTCGTTCGCTCGATGCCAACCCGGACGCGCCCGAGTACGAGACAAGCGCCATCCACCTCGCGGCTTGGACCCACGCCGAAGTGATACGGGTGCACCCGTTCGAGGACGGCAACGGACGTTCCTCAAGAGCGCTCATGAACTCCATTCTTGTTCGCCAAGGCCTCCGGCCTGTTGCAGTCGAGGCTACGAAGGAGGAGTACATCGGCGTCCTGAATCACTTCATCAAGACGAGCGACATCCTTCCCCTTCGCGATCTGTACATTCGCCTCATGGCCGAGCAGATTCCGAACGGCAACTGAGCCGCGCAACGCGTCCTTCAAGCGCGCGGCGACGGCCAGCGCCTTGAGCAGCGCGTAGGCGGAGCCTCGCGGCCAGGTCGAGGTCGCCCCCGGATGCGGGTGTAGACGGTAGGTCATGACGGCGCGGGCCGCCGCAAATCGTTGTGGTCGGTCTCTCCGCCGAGCAGACCGTGCCCGTCCTGACCGCGACATCAAGCCGGCGAACGTGCTCGGCGCGCTAGGCATCCGGCCGAGGCGCGCGCCCGTCCGGCTCCCCGAAGAACCAGCCCACGCTGCGCCCGGTCGCTGCGGCGAGCGCGGCGAGCACGTAGGGCTGGGCCGCCGTCCGCCCGCTCTCGACCTCGCGCACCCAGGGCTGGGTGCGCCCGAGCGCCCGGCCGAGCTCCTCCTGGGTGAGCCCGAGCTCGAGGCGCGCCGCCTTCACCCGATCGCCCAGCGTCCGGTGTAGGGCTGCCTGCTGCTCGGTGGAGAGCACGCACCGGGCGAGGACGCCCTCGGATCGACCTGGCTGTGTCGTCGACGGCGCGCGACCTTTCGCGGCCCTGCCCCGCGGGGGGCCGCTGGTGTTCGGCACCGACGCGAAAGCCGCGTCCCGCCGCTGGCTCCGCGCCCCTGCAGGTGCTCGACCGTCCCTGGACGTGGCGAACCTGCGGCAGACGACCGCGAGCTACCTGGCGTGCGCGCCGTCGATCTTCGGCGCCGCGTCGATCGTCCGCTAGTCGCGGCAGTTGGGCCACGGGATCGAGATCGCGATGCGGCAACTACGTGGGCACGCTGCGCGCGATCCCGCGGGACGCGACGGTGCTGGAGGGACGCGATGGAGCGGCCGAGGCCTTCCGTGCGGTGGTCGCCCGGCAGGGCGCCCGGGAGACGGTGGCATGCTGACCACGCTACCGCTCGCGGCCGCGCCGCCGCCCGCCTCGCCCGAGGACGAGGCGACGACTTTCCTGCGCGCGCTCCTGGTCGTGCTCCCGCGCCACGCCGACCCCGAGGAGACGCGCGCCCGCCGGGCCGAGCTCCGGCGCAACCGCGACCCCCTCCACCCCGACCGGCTCCCCGCCCGCCGCCAGGCCCGTCGGTTCGAGGTGCTCCTGCGCCGCGGCGTCGAGGCCGAGGCCGCCCGCGCCCGGCTGCGCGCCGAGGAGGAGGCCCGGGCCGAGGCCCGGCGCGCCTACCAGGAGCGCGTGCGCGCCCTGAGGGCCGAGGTCGAGGCGCTCGAGGACGAGCACCGCGACCTGGTGAGCTGGATCTACACCGGCGCCGCGGGGTCGAGGCGGCGCATGGTGAAGCTGCTCGCGTGGGCTTCGCTGGGGCTCCTCGAGCAGCGCCACGACGCGACCGAGTCCCTGCGCCTCGAGCATCGGCGGGCCGTCGTCGAGGCGCTCGTCGCGCCGACGGTCGGGGCGGCGAGGTTCCCGCTCGTGAAAGCGACGCCGTGACCCTCGCCCTGCTCGCCGCCGGGGGGCGCGCGCCCTCGGCGGCGACCTCGGCGCCTCGCCAAGAAGTGCTCCGCCGGCGGACGGTCGCCGCCCGCTCTCCCCGGCTCCTCAGGGGGGAGCCCAGGGGGGAGCGGGCGATTTGGACGGTTGCAACTCGAATGGGCCCGCCGGGATTCGAACCCGGAACCAAGAGATTATGAGTCTCGCGCTCTGACCGTTGAGCTACGGGCCCGGCGCGCTGGCTCGACTATACCCGTGGCCGGGCGATCGGGCTCGCCGGCCCGGGCTCTCCCTGGGCCTCCTTGCCCTGGTCCAGGGCGGCCCGCACGGCGGTCGCGAGGTGGTCGGGCGTGAAGGGCTTCTCCAGCACCGTGGCCCACGGCTCGACGTCGGCGCGGGCCACGAGGTCGCCCGAGTAGCCGGACATGAACAGCACGCGCACGCCGGGCTCGAGCGCCGCGATCCGCTCGGCGAGGTCGCGGCCGTTGACCCCGGGCATGACCACGTCCGACAGGAGCAGGTCGATCCGCCCGCGCCGTTGGGCGGCGAGCTCGACCGCCTCATCGCCGCGGCTGGCCTCGAGGACGTCGTAGCCGCGCGCGCTCAGGACCTCGCGCACGAGCTGGCGCACGGCCTCCTCGTCCTCGACGACGAGGATCGTCTCCCGCCCGCCGGGGGTGGGCGTCGTGGCCGGGCGCTGGCCGCCTTCGACGACCTCGGCCTCGACGGCCGGGAACGTGAGCTCGAACGTCGTGCCCGCGCCGGGCGCGCTGCGCACCTGCACGTCGCCGCCGCTCTGCTTCACGA
Source organism: Planctomycetota bacterium (assembly GCA_019636275.1). GTDB lineage: Bacteria > Planctomycetota > J058 > J058 > J058 > JAMLIC01. The sequence continues at coordinate 26,272 of JAHBXY010000010.1, forward strand.
TCCCGTAGACCGTGGACAGCCCGAGCCCCGTCCCGCGGCCGACCGCCTTCGTGGTGAAGAAGGGCTCGAACACGCGCTCGAGCACCTCCGGGGGCATCCCCTCGCCCGTGTCGGTCACGACCAGGGCCACGCGCGGCGCCTCACCGGCCGGCGCGCGCGTGGCGATCGTCAGCCGCCCGCCGCGCGGCATGGCGTCGCGCGCGTTGACCGCCAGGTTCAGGACCACCTGCTCGAGCTGCGCGCGGTCGGCCCGCACCCGGCCGAGCCCCGGCGCCAGGTCGACGACGACCTCGATGTCCTCGCTGATGAGCCGGCGGAGCATGTCGTTCATGCCCGCGACCACCTGCCCCACGTCCAGCACCTCGGGCTGCAGCACCTGCTTCCTGCTGAACGCCAGCAGCTGGTGCGTCAGCGCCGCCGCGCGCTGCCCCGCCTGCCGGATGGCCTCGACGGCGCGCCGCTGCGCCCCCGGCGCGACCTGCTCGGCGAGCAGCTCGCTGTAGCCGATGATCGCCGTGAGCAGGTTGTTGAAGTCGTGCGCCACCCCGCCGGCGAGCTGGCCGATCGCCTCCATCTTCTGCGCCTGCCGCAGCTCCTCCTCCCGCCGGACCCGGCCGGTCTGGTCCATGAGCGTGCCCACCGCGCGCACCGGCCGGCCCGCCGCGTCGCGCACCAGGTAGGCCCGGTCGAGCACGTGCGCCCAGGTCCCGTCGGCCCGGCGCAGGCGGTACTCCTCGTTCCACGTGGCCGTCTGGCCGCCGGCCAGCCCGCGGAAGCTCGTCGTGACCCGCTCGCGGTCGTCCTGATGCACGCGCTCCGCCCACCACGCCGCGCCGGCCGGGATCTCGTCGAGCCCGTAGCCGAACACGCGCCGGAACGCCTCGCTCACGCGCGTGACGCCCGTCGTGAGGTCGATGACCCAGCTCGTGTCGCTCGAGGCCTGGGCCACGTGGCGCAGGTGCTCCTCGGAGGCCCGCTGCAGGTCCTCGCCCTGGCGGGTCAGCCGCGCGCGCTCGGCCCGCTCGGCGGCGTGGCGCAAGGACGTCACGAGGTGCTCGGGGGTCAGCCGGTGCTTGACCAGGTAGTCGACCGCCCCGGACTTCATCGCCTGGACGGCCACCTGTTCGTCGCCGCGCCCGGTGAGCACGATGATCGGGGCCGTGACCCCGTGAGCGCCGCAGGCCTCGATCAGCTCGAGGCCCGTGCGCCCGCCGAGGCGGTGGTCGAACACGAGCACGTCGAACCCGCCGCCGGTCGCCCGGGCCAGCCCCTCCTCGAAGGTCGTGACCTGCGTCATGTCGGTCGCCGGAGCGCCCGGGGCCAGCTCCAGAAGAGCCTGCAAGGTGAACGCCGCGTCCGGGTCGTCGTCGACGACGAGCAGCCGCAACGCCCCCGGATTCCCCTCCATCCCGACCGCCTTCCCGCTGGACCTCCCCTGATTCTAGACCCGGGGAGGCCCCGGGACCCGCGGGAACCTGCGCGAAAGGTTGTGAGCGTCCCGGTAACCCAAATCCCTTGGGGCCATTGGCGCACGAGCCGCCGCCCGGTCATCGTGGGTCGTGGCCGCCGACGACCCTCGCAACCAGCCACCCGCTCAGGACTGGTCGTGGGACAGCGACTCTGCGTCACCGTCCCCGGCGCCCGCGCCGTCCCCGCCGGCGAGCCCCCTGCGACGCACCGCGTCCGGGCGGGTGGCGCACGTCGACGGGCGCTACGAGGTGCTGGGCGAGCTGGGCCGCGGCGCCATGGGGGTGGTCTACCGCGCGCGCGACCTCGTCAGCGGCCGCGAGGTGGCGCTCAAGCTGCTCCTCGAGCACCAGGAGCCCAGGGAGCCCGCGCAGTGGGAGTGGGACGGCGCGGCCTGGCGCCGCTGCGGGGCGCGCGGGCCGCCCGGACGTCGAGCGGGTGACCCGCCTACGATCGGAGCAGCGGGCGAGCACACCTCAGGCCAGGCGCGCGCCCTCGCGCAGGGCCGGGTGGAAGCGGCGCGGGAGGGCCGCCGGGTCGGCGGCGGCGACGAGCGGGGCGAGGTCCACGCTGGAGAAGGTGTGCCAGAAGAGGACGCGGCGCCCGCGCAGGGCCGGGCTGGCCGCCAGGCGCAGGAAGGCGGCGGCGGCCTTGCCCGTGTAGGTCGTCTCCAGCGCGATCCCCTCGGCCGCGAAGCGCTCGCAGGCGGCGCGCGCGGCCGGCGTGTCGACGCCGTAGCCGCCGCCCAGCTCGTGCGGGTCGAGCTCGACCGGGGCGCGCGGCCCGCGCGACCAGCGGGCGCCGGCGCGGCGCAGGAGGCGCCGCGCGGTGAGGTCGAGGCGACGCAGCAGCCAGGCGTTGGTGACCGCGGCGGGGACGACGCGCACGGCCACGACGCGGGCCGGCAGGCCGGCCAGCTCGAGGCCGAGGGCGATCCCGGCCGCCGTGCCGCAGGTGCCGGCCGCGACGACGACGCAGTCGGGCGCCGGCAGGAGCCCCTGCCGCACCTGGTCGGCCAGCTCGAGGGCGCCTTCGACGTAGCCGAGCGTCCCCAGCGCCGACGACCCGCCGGGCGGCACGACCTCGGTCCGCGGCGCGCGCCGGGCCACGACCTCGGCCACGAGCGGCGCGAGCGCGGCGTGCGGCGTCCAGACGAGGCGCGCGCCGACGGCGTGGTCGGCGAGCAGGTCGTCGAGGACGTGCGCCGTGATCGGCTGCGGGTAGAGCACCAGGTCGACCTCGAGGCCCAGCGCCCGCGCGTAGACCGCCGTGGCCAGCGCGTGGTGCGACCCGTAGGCGCCGATCGTGACCACGCCGCGGCGCCGGCGGGCCAGCGCGCGCCCGAGCAGGAGCTCGAGCTTGCGCACCTTGTTGCCGCCGTAGCGCGCGCCGGCGCGGTCGTCGCGCTTGACCCAGCACTCGGCGCCGAGCGCGCGCGACAGCCCCTCGAGCGGCTCGACCGGCGTGGGGAAGGCGCCGAGCGCCACGTGCGGCAGGTCGAGGTCGCCGAAGCGCGCCCGCAGCCGCGGCGGCCCGGACGGCGTGAACGCCGTCGCGACGTCGAGCGAGGCGAGCTCCCGCGGCGCGACCACGAGCCGATGATACCGCCGCTCAGCCCCGCCCGTCGCCCAGCCGCCGGGCCGCCTTCTCCGCCGAGCGCGCGCGGCGCGCGGCGCGCTGGCCGCGGCCCTCCTCCTCGACGAAGCGCTCCAGCGCCCGCACCCCGAGCGGCGTGTAGCGGGCGCGCGCCTCGTCGAGGAGCGGGGCCAGCTCGGCCGGGTCGGGCGCCTTCCCCGGGCGCACGGCCGCCGCGATGCGCGCGTAGGCGGGGGCGAGGGGGCCGGCGCCGAAGTGGCGCACCGGGTGCCAGGTGAGGTCGTGCACGTAGCAGGCGCCGAGGAGGCCGTCGTCGGTCGCCTCGCGGTCGAGGTCGCCCAGCGGGTCGTAGGGCTGGAGCCCGACGACGCGCACGGGGAAGGGCAAGGCCCCCGAGGCGTCGAGGCGCGCCACGGCGGCCTCGAGCGCGTGCTCGTCGAGGGCGGCGCCGCCGGGCACGGCCAGCCCGTAGCCCACGCGGCTGAACCCCAGGCGGCGGGCCCCGCCGCCGAGCAGGTCGCTGACCGCGCGGAACAGGTCCAGGTCGCAGCAGGCGAAGCGCGCCTCCCCCGAGGCGTGGAAGGCGACGAACAGGCCGAAGTCGAAGTCGGGCCCGTGGGCCGAGAACAGGCGCGTGCGCGGCTCCTCGTCCTCGCCGCGCGTGGCGGCCGCGCGCCGGGCGGCGTCATCCTCGCCCGAGGCCGCGCGCCGGGCGACGAAGCGCACGAGCGCCGACGGGTCGTCGGTCAGGGCGGGGGCCAGGTCGCCCAGGCGGGCGGCCTGCGCGCGGACGAGCGGGTCGGCGTCGGCGGCGCCGGCTCGAGCGCGCCGGCCGCGCCAGCACCGCCGCGCCGCCGAGCGCGACGAGGCGCGCCAGGCGGTCGTCGCCCGCGCGCGCGGCGGGGGCCGCGGCCAGCTCCTCGGATCGGCGCCGACCGCCGCGGGTCAAGCGCCCGGGCGGCGGCGCCGGCGGCGGCCGCCGCGTCGACCTGCTCCGAGCGCAGGAGCGCCTCGGCCCGCACGGCGAGCGCGTCGGCCTGCTCGAGGCCCTCGGTCGTGGCCAGGACGTCGGCCCAGCGCGCGGCGCGGCGCTGCGTGTGGGCCAGCCGGACCCGCGCCGAGGCGCCCCCCTCGCGGGCGGCCTCGCGCTCCGCGCGCCGCGCCTGCTCGTCCATGCGCTCAGGCTGGCACGCAGCCCGCCCCCGGTCCACGGCGCGCGCGACGGTCCAGGAACGGACCGCTCCGACCCCGGCGGGGCCGTGGGTTACGCAGGCACGGTGGCTGCTAAGAGGATCCGCGGGAGGAGAGGACGCCATGAAGGGACGGATGATCACACCGCTGCTCGCCCTCGCCGCGCTCGCGGCGCCGGCCAGCGCGCAGCCGCTGAGCGGTCGCGAGACCATCTGGGCGCAGGGCGTCGGGCAGGAGCTCGGCGGGTCGACCTGGGCGCAGCGCTTCTCCATTCCCCGGCCCGTCGAGGGCGTGGTCAAGAACAACGACGTCGCGCGGGCCCCCCTCAAGGGCCCGCTGGCCCACGGGATCAGGATCGGGGGCGGCGACGACGTGGTCGAGCGGCTGCGCTTCGACTCGCCGGCCTCGGCGCAGCAGTACGTGGCCAGCGCCGTCGCCCTCGAGGGGCCCGGCGCGGTCGCCGGAGAGCTGCGCGGGAGCCAGGTCCTCCTCGTCCGCGGCCCGCGCGCGAAGGACCCCGCGCGCGCCCGCGCGCTGCTCGACGCCGGGTGGAAGGTGCTCCCCGTGGCGGACGAGACCGACGCCACGTTCGCCCGCCTCGAGGACGGCGGGCTCGCCCTCAGCACGCGGCTCCCGGACGGGCCCCTGCGGGAGTCCGTCGACAAGGCGCTCGACTCGCTCCGCCACAACGCCGGGGGCGACGTGGCGATCGAGTGGGCCTCCCCGCGCGGGGCGCACGTGCGCTTCCCGTCCGGCTACGAGGCCGAGGTGCGGAGCGACCCCCAGGGCGCCTCGGCCGTGACGTCGCCCAGCCCCGGCGGGCTGCCCGCCATGCAGGATTACCTGGCCGCCATGCAGCCCCCGCCGGTCGACGACGCGCCGAGCACGGCCTTGAGGACGCGCGAGGCGACCCGGAGTTCGACGGAGACGGAGGGCGCCGCCGGGCGGATCCGCCGCCTGCTCGGGGAGTGATCGCGATCTGCTCCAGCAGCACCACGCCTCGGCCGCTCATGGGGCGCAGAGAGCACAGGCTGGCCGGCCAGAACCCAACCGGCCTCAGAGGAGGCGCAGAGATCGCGTCCAATCGTCTCGAATGAAGCCTGCCGTTCCATGGCCGGCCTGAGAGCGCCCGCCGATCACCCGACGGGCAGCTCGACCGTGAACCGCGCCCCTTGCCCCGGGGCGCTCTCGAGGTGGATCGTGCCGCCGTGCGCGGCGACGACGTGCTTGACGATCCACAGGCCCAGGCCCAGCCCGCCGTAGTGGCGCTCCGAGACGGCGCGCTCGAAGCGCTCGAAGATCCGCCCCTGGTCCTCGAGCGCGACGCCGATCCCCTCGTCCTGCACGACCAGCCGGGCCCGCTCGCCCGCCGCCTCCACGCGCACGGTCACGGGCCGGCCGCGGCCGTACTTCACGGCGTTGTGCACGAGGTTCCACACGAGCTGGTCGAGCTGCCCGGGGTCCCACCGGCCGACGACCGGCTCGCCGGCGACGACCGTCACGGACGACGAGCTCGCCTGCGCCTCGGCCTCGAGGCGCGCGGCGACCGAGCGTGCCACCCCGACGAGGTCGACGTCGCTCGCCTCGATCGTCGGGCCCTCGGCGGCGATGCGCGAGACGTCGAGGAGGCGGTCGACGAGCTCGCCCAACCGCTCGAGCTGCCGCTGCGCCGTGGCCAGGCGCGGGAGCGCCGTCTCCGAGGCCACGGTCGGGCCGCGGGCGGCGAGCCGGGCCAGGCCCTCGAGGTGCAGCGCCAGCGGCGTGAGCGGCGTCTTGAGCTCGTGGCTGACGATGCTCAGGAACTCGTCGCGCCGCCGGATCGCCAGCTTCTGGGCGTGGATGTCGGTGAAGGCGCCGAACCACGCCAGCGCCGCGCCCTGCGCCCCGGGCAGCGGCTCGGCCGCGGCCAGGAACCAGCGGTGCGCGCCGTCCGACTGCCGCAGGCGCAGCTCGACCTCGAAGCGCTCGCCCGCGGCGAGCGCCGCGCGCCAGGCCGCGAGGGCCGCCTCGCGGTCGTCGGGGTGCACCTGCGCCGCCCACGGCCCCGGCTCGTCGCGGCGCAGTCCGGTGTAGGCCCACCAGCGCTCGTTGTAGAAGACCGGCCGGCCGTCGGCGTCGGCGGTCCACACGAGCGACGGCACCATGTTGGCGAGGTGCTGGAAGCGCTGCTCGCTCTCGCGGCGCGCCGTCAGGTCGCGCGTGACCTTGGCGAACCCGCGCAGCTCCCCCGACTCCTCGCGCAGGGCCGTGACCACGGCGTTGGCCCAGAAGCGCCCGCCGTCGCGGCGCACGCGCCAGCCCTCGACCTCATGGCGCCCGGCGGGCCCGGCGGCCAGGCGCAGCTCCTCGTCGGGCAGGCCGGCGTCGCGCGCCTCGGGCGGGAAGAAGAGCGAGAAGTGGCGCCCGATCACCTCGTCGGGGCGGTAGCCCTTGATCCGCTCGGCGCCCTGGTTCCAGGTGGCGACGTGCCCGCGCGGGTCGAGGAGGAAGATCGCGTACTCCTGCACCGAGTCGACCAGCAGGCGGAACGCGTCGTCGGTCTGCAGGCGCGCCCGGCGCTCGGCGATCCGGTCGGGCCGGTGGTGCTCCGCCTCGCGCAGCACGGCGCGGATCGCCCCCACGAGCTGGTCGAGCTTCAGCGGCTTGGGGAGGAGGCCGGCGGCGTGGAAGGCCGCCGCCGCCGAGCGCGCGGCCGCCGGCTCCCGGGCGGTGAGGATCAGCACCGGCGTCTCGCAGAGAGGGGCCGGCTGCTGGCGCAGCCAGGCGAGGAGGTCCTCGCCCGAGAGGTGCGGGAGCATGAGGTCGAGGAGGATCAGCCGCGGCGGGCCGCTCGCTCTCGCGAGCAGGTCGCGCGCGGCCTGCCCGTCGCCGACCGCCTCGACCGAGAAGCCCTCCGCGCGGAGGGCCTCGAGGAGCGCGGCGGCCGTGTCCTCGTCGTCCTCGACCACGAGCAGGGCGGGCGGGGGAGGGGCCATGGCGTCTCCATTGTCGCCCCTCCTCGCCGGGTCGTCAGGCGCCCGCGGCCGGGCGGCGCGTGGCGCGGACGTAGCGCACGGTCGGCGCGTCCGCCGCCAGGTCGACCGGGGGAGGCGCCGGCGCGGTCACGGGCGGCGACACGCCCGCCTCGTCCGCGGCCTGCTCGAGCGCCTCGAGCGCCTCCGTCGGCGTCGCCGGGCGCCGCGCGGGGTCGAGCGCGGTCAGCCACGCGAGGAGCGCGCGCGCGCCGGCGCCGAGGTGGGGCGGGATCGCCGGCGGGACCTCGGCCATGGCCTGCAGGAGCGCCATGCCGCGCAGGCCGTCGAACGGGTGGCGACCCGCGAGCGCCTGCAGGGCGACGACGCCGGCGACGTACAGGTCGCTGCGGGCGTCGGCCTCGGCCCCGGTGATCACCTCCGGGGCCATGAACCCGGGCGTCCCGAGGATGATGTCGGGGGCCGTGAGTCCCTGGTCGAGCGCCGGCTTGGCCAGGCCGAAGTCGATGACCACCGGCCGCGCGGGGCAGGCGCCCTCGAGGATCACGTTGCGGGGGGTGAGGTCGCGGTGCACGAGGCCGCGGGCGGCCAGGGCGCCGAGCGCGCGCAGGAGCCCGCGCAGGAGCGCCAGCCCCGCCGCCGGCGCCAGGGGCCCCGTGTCGCGCAGGTGCCGCTCGAGGGTCGGGCCATGGACGAGGCGCATGGCGCAGTAGGCGCGGCCGCCGACGACGCCCGCGTCGCGCATGGCCACGACGTGCGGGTCGTCGACGCGCGCCAGCACGCGCGACTCGCGCACGAAGCGCGCCAGGTCCTCGGGCTCGGCGGCCTCGGGCGCGAGGACCTTCAGGGCCACGGCCTCGCCGCGCAGGGCGTCCCAGGCCTCGTAGACGACGCCGAAGCTGCCGCGGCCGAGCGCGCGCCACACGGCGTAGCGGCCGAAGGCCAGCCCCTCGGCGGCGCCGGGGAGGTCGAGGCCGACGGGCTCCTCGTCGAGGAGGCGCTCGACGAGGCGCGCGAGCGGGTCCGGGTCGAGGGGCCGGAGCGCGTGGGCGGTGGCGCCGACCGCGCGGCCGCGGGCGGCGTCGGCCGGGTCGGCGGACACGACGACCACCGGGAAGGGGCGCGCGTGGAGGGCGCGGACGCGGGCCACGAGGTCGAGGCCGCCGCCGTCGGGGAGGTCGAGCGCGACGACCAGCAGGTCGGGCGCGCGCGGGGCCAGGGCCTGCAGGGCCGCCCGCACCCCGGCGCACTCCTGCACGGCGTGGCCCGCCCGCCCCAGCGTGGTGGCCACGCGGGCGCGCTCCTGCGGGTCGGCGTCGACGACGACGGCTGTGGCCACGTTCCCTCCGGGCGGCGGCGCCGAGCAGATCGGGGGCCGCGACCCCGGGCTCGCGCGACAACGACTTGCGCGACGACGCCGCGGACTTCCGCGCGGAGGACCAGCCAGGAGTCCTCGCTCGCGCCGGTCCGCGCAGTCGTCCGCGCGCGCGACCGCCGCGACGCGGCTTGGGCGCGGCGCAGGTCGTGCTCGTCGGCGCCGACGAACAAGGAGGTCGACGTGAGCGCCCCGCGCGCCTCGGCTGAGAAGACGACGAAGGCCGTGCTCGTGCTTCGCCGGCCGGGCTCGATCGTCGGGCGGCTCGCCCCCGGCGGACGGCTGCTGATCGGCCGCGCGCCCTCGGCCGACGTGACGCTCCACGACCCGAGCGTGTCGCGCCTGCACGCCCGGATCACCTGGTCGGAGGGCCGGACGCGCCCCTGGGTCGAGGACCTGCACAGCGCCAACGGGGTGTGGCTCGACGGGCGGCGGATCGCGCAGGCGGCCGAGCTGCGCGACGGCGTGACCCTGCGCCTGGGCTCCTACGCGCTGCAGGTGGAGCTGGGCGAGGACGCGCCGCCGGCGCTCCTCGACGAGGGCGGGACCGTCCGCGTGCGGCTGTTCTCGGAGACCGGCCCCGAGCTCCAGGGGCGGCTGCGAGACCCGCAGGACCTGCGCGAACCTGCTCGTCGACCTCGAGGCGCGCCGGCGCACGGGCACGCTCCTCCTGCCGGGCGGGGGGCAGGTCGTGCTGGCGCGCGGGCGCGTGGTCCACGCGCGGACGCCGGACGCCGTCGGGTTCGAGGCGCTGAGCGACCTGCTCACCGCGGGCGGGGCCGGAACGTTTCGCTTCGTGCTCGAGCTCGCGCCGCTCGAGAGCGAGCTCGACGTGTCCCCGCGCGCGCTCCTCGAGAGCGGCCGCGCACCCACCGAGCGACTCGGCCGTGACGCGGGCCGGAGCCGCGCCTCCTGAGCGCGCCGGCGAGTCGCGAGGGTGACACGCGCGCCGAGAAGTCCGCGCGCGAGCGGCCGAAGGGTCGGAGATTTCCGCTCTTGTGCCCGGCTCGGGCGATCCCCTAGGCTTGCGGGCGATGGCGATCGAACGGACCAGCAGCTCCGGCAGCCTGATCGACGTGCTCGACCGCGTCCTCGACAAGGGGATCGTGATCGACGCCTGGGTGCGGGTGTCGCTCGTCGGGATCGACCTGCTCACGGTCGAGGCGCGCGTCGTCGTGGCCTCGATCGAGACCTACCTCAGGTTCTCCGACGCGGTCCACCAGGCGACGACGATGGCGCGGCCCGCCGCCGCGTCCCCCGCGCCCGAGGCTGCGGACCGGGGCGCGGCCGCGGCGACGCGGACCGTCCCGACCGGCTGACCCGAGCGAGCCTCCTCCCGAGCGCGAGGAGCCACGGGCCGTCTGCCCGCACGCGATCACGAGCCGCCGTCGTCAGGATGGGCGCCGGACGCGGAGGAGTTCGCGCCCCGACGACCAGCGCGTCACTTGGGCTCGGCCCGCGATTGGCTCCCTGACGATCGCCTCGAGGAGGGCCCCGTGGAGCCTCTGAAGATCGTCCCCTGCGTCGTCTGCGGCGCACACGTTCGCCGGGTCCGCCCCGTCGGCCTCGTCACCTGCGGCGCCTACTGCCGCACGATCATCTGCCGCCTGCGGGCCGAGCAGGCCCGACCGGCGGCGGCGGCGCGGCGATCGGCGCAGGGCGCGCGGCAGGGCGCGCGGCAGGGCTGACGTGAGCGAGCCGGGTCCGACCCGCCGCCAGCGCGCGGTCGAGGAGGGGCTCCGCTGGTGTCACCAGCGGGGCGTGCAGATCGAGTGGCTCGACCGCGACCGCGTGCTCTGCCGCGTTCAGTGCGTCGTCGAGCCCTCGGCGCGGATGATCACGATCATCGCGCCCAGCTTCCTGGACGCCTACATGGAGCTGCGGGCCGAGCTCGAGCGGCAGGGGGCGTCCTGACGGTCGGTCGGCGATCGGGAACGCGCCGGGCGTGCAGGGCGCGCAGCCGGGCCACGAGGCCCGAGCCCGCGCCGTCCCGGAGGTCCAGCGCGACCGCCCCGGGCGACCGCTCAGCGCGACCGCCCAGCGCGACCCCGAGGAAGTCGGAGCGCGCGGGGCGGCGGCGGCGAGGGCCGCGCGCGCCCGCGCACTCCTGGGAGGCGTGGCCGCGCGGCTCAGGGCCGCGCTGATCCGCGCGCGCTCCTGCGAGTCTGCGCCGACGACGAGGACGACGGCCACGGTCCTTCGCCCGGCGCGGCGCCGAGCAGAGAGGGCTCCACGGCCCGTGGCCTCTGGGTCACGGGTCGTGGACCCCGCCGCGAACTCCTGCACGGAGCACCGACTGACCGCGCTCACCGGTTGATCTGAGAGCGAAGCGAGCAGATCGACCGGTGGCCCAGCGTAGGCCGCGAAGCGGCCGGAGCGAGGGCGACAGGTGCGTCACTGCGGATCGGAGCATCGGCCCGCGCTCCTCGACGTGGGCATCACGACGAGCGACGGCCGCTGTGAAGTCCTCGCCCCCACCCGATGGGTGGATCGTCCGCGCAGCCGTCCGCGCTCGACGCGGCCGCGCCAGGAGATGCGCGCGGACCGGAGAGTGCAGCGGCGCCGCGCCACGAAAGGAGTCGCCGTTGAGCGCTTCGCGCGTTGCCTCGCTGCCCGCGCTTCGCCTTCGCCGCCGCGGATCGGTCACCGCCCGCCTCGCCCCGGGGGAGCGGCTCCTGATCGGCCGGGCCCCCTCGGCCGACCTGACGCTCGCCGACCCGAGCGTCTCGCGCCTGCACGCCCGGATCACGTGGCCCGAGGGGCGGCCGCGCCCCGTGGTCGAGGACCTGCACAGCGCCAACGGCGTGTGGCTCGACGACCGGCGGGTCGCCGGGAAGGCCGAGCTGCGCGACGGCGTGACGTTGCGCCTCGGCACCTACGCGCTGGAGGTGGAGCTGGGCGACGACGCGCCGCCGGCCCTCCTCGACGACGGCGGCACCGTGCGCGTGCGGCTGTTCTCGGAAGCGGGGCCCGAGCTCTCGGGGCAGCTCCGGGATCCCCAGGACCTCCGCGACCTGCTCCTCGACCTCGAGGCGCGTCGCCGCACGGGCACGCTGGCCCTGCCCGGGCGCGGGCAGGTCGTGTTCGCCCGCGGCCGCGTGGTCCACGCGGAGACCTCCCGGGCCAAGGGCGTCGAGGCCCTGGGCGAGCTCCTCACCTCCGCCGCCACGGGTCCGTTCCGCTTCCAGCTCGACGTGGCCCCCCTCGAGAGCCGTCTGGACGTGTCGATCCGCGCCGTCCTCGAGCGCGCGATGACGCCGACCGAGCGGCTCGGGCGCGGAGACCGGAGCCGTGCGTCATGACGCGCACGACGGTTCGAGCGGGTGACACCCGCGGGGACGTCTCCGCGGGGACCGTGCGGGCATTTCCGCTCTTGCGCTCGTCTCGAGCGATCCCCCAGGCTTCCTGATCATGGCCATCGAGCGGACACACGGCTCCGGCAGCCTGATCGACGTCCTCGACCGCGTCCTCGACAAGGGCATCGTGATCGACGCGTGGGTGCGCGTGTCGCTCGTCGGGATCGACCTGCTCACGGTCGAGGCGCGGGTGGTCGTCGCCTTGATCGAGACCTACCTCAGGTTCTCCGACGCGGTCAACCAGGCGACGACGATCGCCCGGCCGGCGCCGACCGACGAGCCGGCCCTGGGGACCACGGGGCGGGCGCCCAGGTCGCCGGGGCGGCTGGCGCCCGTCTGACCGCGCTCACCGCTCGATCCGAGAGCGAAGCGAGCAGATCGAGCCGTGGCGCGCATCCCCGAGCGAAGGCCGCGAAGCGGCCGGAGCGAGGGCGACAGGTGCCTCACTGCGGATGGGAGCGGATCGGAGCAAGGGTCCCGCTCCATGACGTGGACGTCAACACAAGCGACGGCCGCTGTGAGCGCGACGCGCGGAACGCCCTGTGCGTACCGGGTGGGGTCTCGCCGGGAACGCGCGACTTACGGCGCGCAGTTTCTCTCGGCGCGAGGTCCTCCGCGGGAGAATGGGGCGGCGGCGGTGTCGAGCGGGCTCCGGTGCGTGGTCTGCCGGGTGGTCTCCGCGCGGCGGGTGGTGATCGAGCCCTCCCGGCTGCCGGTCCGCCTGTGCAGCCGCGCCTGCGAGGACGTCTACCGGGAGCGCCTGAGGGAGGCGCTGCGCGACCCCTCCGACGCCACGGCCGCCGACGACACCCCGCTGGGTCAGTAGACGTCAGCGCCCGATCGCCGCGCGCACCCGCTCGACGTCCGCCTCGCAGTCGGTGTGGCCCGCCTCGACGGCGGCCTGCAGGTCGGCCAGCGCCGGCTCGAGCTGGCCGGCGCGCTCGCGGATCAGCCCGCGCAGCCACAGCCCACGGCCCCGCGCGCCGTCGTCCTCGGGCGCGTGCCGGACGACCGCCTCGGCGTCGAGGATCGCGCGCGGCAGCTCGCCCAGCTCCAGCAGGCACAGCCCGCGGCTGATCCGCAGCTCGAGCTCGTCCTTGCCGCCGTCGATGCACCGCGACAGGTCGGCCGCGCCCTCGGTCCACTGGCCGAGCTCCGTGCGCACGGCGCCGCGCAGGGCGAAGAGGTCGAGGAGGAGCGCCTCCTCGCGCGTGCGGTCGATCGCCGCCCCGAGGTCGTCGACCGCCGCCTGTCGCTGGCCGAGGTGGTTGTGCGCCAGCGAGCGGGCGGCGTAGGGGAAGGGGTCGTCCGGGGTGAGCGCGACCGCGCGCGTGAACGCCTGCAGGGCGTCGTCCGGCCGGCCGTCGTTGAGGCAGGCCATGCCGCGCCGGCAGTGGTCCTCGGCCTCGGCGGCGGGGTCGGGCGCGGGCGTGGCCGCCGGCGTCGCCGGCTGGCCGTCCGGGGCGCCGGCGGGCGCTGCCGGCGCGTCGTCGCGCGCCGGCGCGGGTTCGGCCGACGAGCAGCCGGCGAGGAGCGCGAGGCAGAGCGCGAGCGTGATCGGGCGCATGACTTCCCCCTGGGCGCAGATCCTACTGGGCGTCCGCCGCGGCGTCTGGGGCCGGCGCGTCGCCCATGGGCAGGACGTGGGAGCGCCGCACCCGCTGGTCCTCGTACCAGATCGTGCCGGCGAACGGTCGCCGGGCGACGACGAACGGGAGGAACTCGCGGTCGCCGGGCCACAGGTTCAGGCCCGGGAGGTCGCCCGCCGCCACCCAGTGCAGGTCGCCCTCGGGCCCGCCGAGCGGGCGCGCGAGGGCGTCGTCGGGCGCGTCGGCGACGAGGACCATGCACAGCCAGTCCTCGTTCTTGTGGGCCTTGAAGCTCGGGAACTGCAGCACGCCGAGCGGGCGGTAGGCCTCGAGTGGCAGGTCGAGCCCCGACTCCTCGCGCACCTCGCGACGCGCGGCCTCGACGAACGACTCGTCGGGCTCGCACTTGCCGCCCAGGCCGTTCCACTTGCCGGCGTGGTGGTCGTCGGGCCGGGCGTTCCTGTGCACCATGAGCACCCGCCCGCCGGCGCGCACGTAGACGAGCACGGCCGGGATCACCCGGCGCAGCCCCGCCTCGAAGGCGTTCACGCCAGCGGCCGGACGATCGACACGACGCGCCGGGCCGGGTCGAGCAGGAGGTCGAGGCCGGCCTCGAGGTCGGCGAGGCCCACGGCCTCGACCGCCTCGACGTAGGCCAGGACGTCCCAGCCGTTGAGCCGCGCGCTGGTCACCTGGCTCACGACCTGCTCGACCGAGTTCCAGCTGCGCACGAAGCTGCCGTAGGCGCGGTTGCGCATGCGCGCGAAGTCGTCGCGGTCGAGGCCGCCCTGGCGCGCCTCGCGCGCCCGGTCGAGCACGGCCGCGACGAACGCGTCGGGGTCCTTCGTCTCGCCGCCGACGACCGAGTAGGCGTAGCCGCTGCGCCCGCCCATCCAGCCGTGCGAGAACGAGCCGTCGATCAGGCCCGAGGCGTAGTGCGCCTCGTAGAACGCCGTCGAGCGCCCGTAGAGCAGCTCGAGCAGCAGCCCCTGCACGAGCGAGCGCCGGAGCAGGTCGGCCCCCGCGGCCGCGGGCGCGTCCTTCCAGCCGACGAGCACGCGGGGCGAGGCCACCGGGTGGCGCTCCTCGACCGCCGCCTCGACGACCCCCGGCGGCTCGTCGACCTCGAGCCGCTCCGGCGCGCCGGCGGCCGGCGGCGCGCCGCGCCGCTCGCGCCGCCGGGCCGCCGAGGCCTCGAGCTGGGCGAAGACGTCCTGCGGCGCGAGGTCGCCCGAGACGACGAGGAGCATGTCCTCGGGCCGATAGAAGGCGCCGTGGCACAGCTCGAGGAGGCCCTTGTCGATCGCCTGGATCGACTCGAGCGTGCCCGGGACCTCCTCGCGCACCGGGTGGCGGTGGTAGAGCGCGCGGAGCAGGTTCTGGTGGGCGCGCGCGTCGGGGTCGTCCAGGTACATGCGGATCTCCTGGGCGATCACCTGCCGCTCCTTCTCGATCTGCTCCTGGGTGAAGTAGGGGTCGGTGACGAAGTCGAGCAGCAGGTCCAGGCACTCGGGGAAGCGCTCGCTCGTGGCGAAGTAGTAGCCCGTCTCGTGATGCGTCGTGTAGGCGTTGGCCGCGGCGCCCACGCGCGCGAACTGGTCGAACACGTCGCCCGCCTGGTCCTCGAACAGCTTGTGCTCGAGGAAGTGGGCGATCCCCGCCGGCGTCCGGCGCAGCTCGCCGCCCAGGCGGAACGCCTGGTCGACGGCGCCGTAGCGCGTCGTGAGCAGGGCCACCGACTTGAGGTAGCCGGGCTTGGGCACGACGACGACCGGCAGGCCGTCGTCGAGCGTGGCCTCGTGCAGGGCCTCGTCGAGGCGCTGGCTGGTGCGGACGGTCAGCTCGCGCACGCGGCCTCCCCCTGCTCCTCGGGCTCGAGGGCGTAGGTCGTGTCGAGCCGCAGCCCCGCCGCGGCGGCGACGACCTCGTCCTTGACCACGGCGGCCACCGCCCGGCTGGCGTCGTCCGGCGCGCCGCTGCGCCCGCCGAGGGCCATGATGTAGTCGAGGTTCACGAGCTGCGCCGGCGCGTCGAGGAGCTGCCGGTAGCCCTGGGCGTAGGCCAGGCGCGTGTGCTCGAGCTCCTCGTCGGTGACCTCGCCGCGGGCGATCGCCGCCACCTGCTCGAGGCACAGGTCGCGCGCGCGGGCCACCTCGCGCGCCTCGACGCCGCAGGCGATGAACACGAGCCCCTTGAGCCGCTCGTGCGTCGACGCGGCGTCGTAGCACAGCCCCGCCTTCTCGCGGACGTTGCGGAACAGCTTGGCGTGCGGGAAGCCGCCCAGGACGCCGTTCATGAGCAGGAGCGCCCAGTAGCCCGGGTCCGCGAGGCGCACGGGCGCGCGCAGCCCGAGGACCAGCCGCGCCTGCTTGACCGGGAGGCGCTCGGTCACGGCCCGCGGGGCGCCGGGCGCCGGGTGGTCGGTCGTCCCGCGCTGGTCGGCGCGCGCGCCGCCGCCTGCGAGGCGCGCGCCGAAGACGCGCAGGACGACCTCGCGCGCGGCGTCGGGGTCGAAGGCGCCGGCCAGGTAGACGTCGAGCGGGGCGCCCGCGAGGAGCGCGCCGCGCCGGGCCTCGAGCCGCGCGCCGTCGACGGCGGCGAGGTCGTCGAGGCGCCCGTACTCCGACAGGCCGTAGGGCTCGTCGGCGCACATGACCTGCACGCAGCGCTCCGACGCCCAGGCCGCCTTGTCGTCGATCAGCCCCTCGAGGTAGCGGCGCAGCTTGTCCTGCTCCTGCGCCACGGCGGCGGCCGGCAGGGCGCCCTGGTCGTCGCGGCGCGGGTCGAGGAGCAGGTCGGCCAGGAGCTCGAGGGCCGGCGCGAGCACGCCCTCGCCGGGCGGGAGGTAGGCGTCGCCCAGGAGGTCGAGGCGCAGCGAGAGCACCTGCTGCTCGCCGAGCTTGAGCACGTCGACCCCGAGGCGCGCCCCGTAGAGGGCCTCGAGCGCCCGGTTGACGGCGCGCATGGACGGCAGCCGGCGCGTGCCGTGGCGCAGGACGAAGGGCAGCAGGGCGACCTCGGTCGCCGTGGCGCGGTCGAGGTCGGCGCGCACGAAGACCTTGACCACGGCCGTCTTGAACTTGCGCGACGGCGCCAGGTGCACGCGGACGCCGCCCTCGAGCGTCAGCCGCTCGAAGCGACCGTCCCAGGCGCTCAGGGGCGGGCTCCGAAGACCTGCAGGAGCACCTGCCGGATCCGCTCCACCGACTCGGCGGCGCCGGCGAACTCGGCCGCGGCGCGGCCGCCGACCTCGCGGATGCGCACGCGCGCCGCGCCCGCCAGGCCGGCCACGTTGAACGTGCGCACGAGGCCGGGCCGCTCGGTGCCCGCCTCGACCTCGCGCCGGCGCACGTGGACCACGCCCGTGGCCGCGCGGTGCGTCTCGTAGTGGTAGACGACGATCGAGCCCTCGCGCCGGACGCGCTCGGTGTGCACGCCGATGCGGCGGGGCGGCTTGAGCTGCTGCCCCGGGACGGGGAGGAAGGCGAGGAGGGCCAGGAGGTCGCCCGCGACCTTCACGTCGTGGCCGGGCAGGGCGTCGAGCGCCAGGCGGTCGCTGCGCGGGGGGGCGTAGGCGGGCTCGCGGGCGTTGCGCCCGAGGACCTGCACGTCGAGGCCCGCCGTGGCCAGCTGCCGGCCGATCGTCTTGCGCAGCTCGTTGGCCTTCGTCGGCTCGCTCGTCCACACGCGCACCTGCCCGAGGGCGCGCCCCGCCTGCACGGCGGCCAGCGCGCTCTTCGACAGCTCGCGCCCGGCCAGGTCGCGCACCTGCGCGGCGTTGAGGCGCACGCGCACGTCGCCGCCCACGCCGAGGAGCTCGAGCACCCGGTGGCGCGTGGTGCCCTCGTCGATCTCCGTGGCGAGCGCCAGCACCTGCGGTCCCACCTGGTAGTAGGAGGCGCTGTAGAGGAAGCCGGCGCCGTTGTGGCCCACGTGCTCGTAGGTCGTGCCGAGCGGCTTGGGGACCGCGCCGACGACGTCGAACGAGAGCATGCGCACGAGCTCGTCCACCGAGAGCTCGAACGTCCGCGGGTGCAGCGAGAGGGCCCGTGGCTCGCTGGCCAGGGTCGACTCGGTCTCGAAGGGGTCCAGGATGACGGGGGGTGCGGCGATCACGACGGCTCCGGCGCGCGTTCGGCGAAGAACGTGAGGTACAGCGAGACGAGGACCTGCAGCGGGGCCGCGGCGACGAGCAGCGCCATGCCCCAGGCCGGCTTCAGGGTCAGGTTGCGGGCGAGGACGGCCAGCGGGTCGCGGCTGGCCGCCTGCGTGTCGACGGCGGCGACGTCGCCCGCGGGCGCGGCGCCCTCGGCGGAGCGGCTCGAGTCGACGCGGGCGGCGCGGAGCTGCGCCTGGGCCACGTCGCGGGCCGTGCCGAAGATCGCGTCCTGCGTGGCCACGACGCGGTGGACGAGCGCGCCCGCGGCGGCGAGGGCGACCAGGCTCGCGGCGAGGACGGGCGCCTGGATGTCGGCGTCGGCCACGAGGTCGTAGCTGGCGAAGAAGAAGGCCACGATCGCCGCCAGGGCGGCGATGAAGGCCAGCGGCTCCATGGGGGCGGCCCGGGCAGCGTCGTAGCCGGCGTGCCGGGCGAGGTGCTGGCCGTCGACCAGCAGGTCCCACCATGGCCCCTGCGAGCCGACGAGGACGCAGCCCTGTAGGCCCAGGTGCACGGCCAGCGCCGCGCGGCGGCGCAGGAGCACGCCGGGCGACGGCGCGACGGGAGCGCGCTTGCGGCGGCTCATCGGCCGCCTCCCTGCCGCGGGGCGGCGGGCGGGGCGCCGCTGGAGACGGAGCGCACCGACGCCGGGGTGGCCTCACGCTCGGCCGACCGCTCGGCGCGCAGGGCCGCGCCGGCGGCGACACCCACACCGAGCGCCACGGCGAGCGGCGCCAGGATGCCGAGCGGCGACGACGGGCGCCCGCGGGCGCGCGCGCTGGCCCAGGCGCCGGCGGAGCCGGCGCGGCGGCGGGCGCGCCGGGCGCGGCGGACGCCCGAGGCGTGCGGGCCGTCGGCCCGGGGGTCCGCGTCGACGCCGCCGGCCCCGTCGACGACGACCTCGCCCACGCGGGCCTGCGCGTCCTCGAGGAGCGCCAGGGCGTCTCTGGCCGTCGCCGGCCGCTCGTCGCGCGCGCGGGCCATGAGCCGCCGCACGGCGGCCACGGTGGCCGGCGAGGCGGCGGCGTGGCCCTCGAGCCCGGGCGGGTCCTCCTGGACGATCCGCTCCATGGTCAGGACGGCGTTCTCGCCGCGGCCGTAGGGCATATCGCCCGTCACCATGGTGAAGAGCACGGCGCCGAGCGCCCACAGGTCGCTGCGGATGTCGAGGTCGCCCGCGCCGCGGCACTGTTCGGGCGAGAGGAAGGCCACGGTGCCGACGGTCACGCCCTCGGCCGTGATCGAGCCGTCGCCCTGGGCCTTGGCCAGGCCCAGGTCGGCCAGCTTCACCGCGCCGTCGTGGCCGAGGAGGATGTTCTCCGGCTTCACGTCGCGGTGCACGAGGCCGTGCTCCTCGGCGGCCGCGAGGGCGCGCGCGACCTCGATCGCCACGTCGAGCGCCTCGTCCTCGGGCAAGGCGCCGCGCCGGGCGAGGCACTCGCTCAGGTCCTCGCCCTCGACGAGCTCCATGGCGAACCAGTAGGTCCCCTCGTGCTCGCCCGCCTCATAGGCGCGCACGACGTTGCCGTGGCTCAGGCGCGCGGCGGCGCGGGCCTCGCGCAGGAAGCGCTCGCGGTAGTCGGGGTCGCGGGCCACGCCGCGGTGGAGCACCTTGAGCGCCACCTGCCGCTGCAGGGCGGTCTGGACGGCGCGGTACACGGTGGCCATGGCGCCCGTGCCGAGCACGTCCAGCACCTCGAACCCCGGCACCTTCACCCGGCGCGTCTTCTTCACAAGGTCGCACAGTCTATGGATTTGGCGTGCCTGGGTCCAGCCGGTTCTCGGATCGGACCGCACCGAAAGGACTTGGGGACGGCGCACCGCGTCGCGCGCCTTGAAGGGCCGCGACTTGCTGCGGGGACGACCCGCGCCCCGGTCGTGGTTATCCTGCGGGACTGGAGCGGCCTTGATCCGGTTCGACGCCCAGCGCCGCCGCCTGACCCTCTCGGTCCGCGACCTCGCCGACGAGCAGGACTACCGGTTCGCCGGCCCGGCGCCGCTGTCGCTCAAGCGGCGGGCCGTCCTGGGCCGCGTGGCGCACGAGGACCACCAGGGCAGCCGCGAGGAGCAGGTCACCTCCTACCGGCGCGAGCGCCAGGTGCGCTACGAGACCGAGGTCGGCGGCTGGTCGGTCCTGGTCACGGGGCGGATCGACGGGATCTACACCGACGGCGACGGCCGCACGGTGATCGAGGAGGTCAAGACCGTCGTCGGCACCGACGGGCAGCTCGGCGCGATCGACGAGGCGACCTACCCGGCCTACACGCGGCAGCTCCAGCTCTACCGCCACCTGCTCGAGGAGGGCAGCGGCGCGCTCGGGTTCGAGGCCGGCGCGCCCGAGATCGCCCTGCACCTCGTCGTGATCGCCCTGCCGAGCCGGACGCAGCGGACCGTCGTCCTCCCCTACGACGCCGCGACCTGCCGGGCGCTCGTGCGGCGGCGGCTCGAGGCGGTGCTCGCCGGGCACGAGGCGCAGGGGCGCCGGGTCGCGCGCCGCGCGGCGGCGGCCGCCGACGTGCAGTTCCCCCACGCCGGCATGCGGCCGCACCAGGACGCCATGGTCCAGGCGATCGAGACGGCCCTGGCCCAGGGGCGGCCGATCCTCTGCTCGGCGCCGACCGGGATCGGCAAGACGGCTGCGGCCCTCGTGCCGGCGCTGCGCCACGCGGCGGGGATCGGCGGGCGCGTGTTCGTGGCCACGTCGAAGACCACGCAGCAGGCGATCTTCGCCCGCACCGTGCGGCTCCTGCGCGAGGCGGGCGCGCCCGTGCGCGCGGTCGTGCTCACGGCGCGCGAGAAGGCCTGCCTGAACGAGGTCGTCCACTGCACGGCCGAGGCCTGCGAGTTCGCCCGCGAGTACGCGGCCAAGCTGGCCGCGAGCGGCGCGGTCGAGCGGCTGACGGCGCAGCCGGTGGCCGACCTCGAGGCGATCACCGCCGAGGCGCGCGCGCACCGCTTCTGCCCGGCCGAGGCGGCGCTCGACCTCACGGCCGAGGTCGACGTGGTGATCGGCGACTACAACTACGTCTTCGACCCCGGGGCGGCGCTCCGGCGCATGTTCGTCGACGAGGAGCCGCGCGACGTCGTCCTCGTGATCGACGAGGCGCACAACCTCTACGAGCGCGGCATGGAGTACTACTCGCCGCAGCTCCGCCGCGACCTGCTGCGCGACCTCGACCGGGCGCTGGCCCACGACGCCGGGCGGATCGCCGGGCGCGCGCGGGCGCTCGTGGCGCTGCTCCTGGCGGAGCTCGACCGGATCGAGCGCGGCGGCGGCGTCGCGCCGCCGCCCGCGCCGCCGCCGCCGACGCCCGAGCAGGGGCTCCTGTTCGACGACCCTCAGGCGGGGGCCTCGCGCCGGCGGTCGACGAGCCGCCGCCACGACAAGTCGGCCCGCTTCGCGCTCGAGCTGGAGCGCGCCTCCGGCGACGACCGGCCGGCGCTGCCCGAGACGGCGCGAGGGGCGCCGCTGCCGCCCGAGCGCGAGGTGCAGCTCGACGTGGCCTTCTTCGTGGCGGTGCGCGACGAGCTCGACGAGCTGTCGGTCGCCTGGTTCGCCGAGGGGCGCCGCGGGCGCCCGCTGGCCGAGGACCCGCTGGTGGTCCTGAGCCGGGTCGTGAGCCGCTTCGTGGGCGTGCTCGAGCTCGGCGGCGACGAGTTCTCGACGCTCTTCCGCGCCAGCGACGGCGGCGCGCTCAAGGTCCTGTGCAAGGACCCGTCGCGCCAGCTCGGCCGGCGGGTCCGCGCCTGCGCCGGCGCCGTGGCCGTCTCGGCCACGCTCGAGCCGCTCGAGTTCTACCGCGACGTCCTCGGCTTCGGCCCCGACGCCGTCCTGCGCTCGTTCCCCTCGCCCTTCGACCGGCGGCGCCGGCGCGTGCTCGTCCTCGACAAACCCTCGACGAGCTACAAGGAGCGCGAGCGCGACCTGCCGATCGTCGAGGACGCCGTGCGCGCCGTCGTGGCCGCACGACCGGGCAACTACCTCGTGTGCTGCCCGTCGTTCGAGTACCTCGACAAGCTCGCCCCGCGCCTCGACCACCTGCCCGGCTTCGACGTCGTGGCCCAGCCCCGGTCGCTCGACGAGCCCGGCCGCGCGGCCGTGCTCGAGCGTCTCGGCGAGGCGGCCGCCGGCCGCCGGCCGCCCGTGGTGCTCGTGACCGTGCAGGGCGGGATCTTCACCGAGGGCGTCGACTACCCGGGCGCGCTGTGCGTCGGCGCGATCATCGTCGGCCCGGGGCTGCCGCGCGTGAGCTTCGAGCGCGAGCTCATCCAGGCCCACTTCCAGCGCGTCTACGGGCGCGGCTTCGACTACGCGTTCCTCTACCCCGGCATGAGCCGCGTGATCCAGGCCGCCGGGCGCGTGATCCGCACGCCCACCGACGAGGGCGTCGTCGTGCTCGTCGGCGA
The DNA here is from genome assembly GCA_019636275.1 of Planctomycetota bacterium. Taxonomy (GTDB): domain Bacteria; phylum Planctomycetota; class J058; order J058; family J058; genus JAMLIC01. The sequence goes on from JAHBXY010000010.1 coordinate 48,384, forward strand.
CCGCTTCGCCACCGACCGCTACGCCGGCCTGTTCCCGCGCGACTGGTTCGAGCGCCACCCGCGCGAGCTCGTGTGCCACGACCCCTACGGCGCGCTGGTCGAGTTCTGGCGGGGGCGCCAGGACGCGCGGGCCGTGGTCCGGGGCGGGGCGTAGGAGGACACGCGCTGCGCCGGTGCCCACGTGGGCGCGGCGCCGTGCGGGTGGCGCTCGGACAGCGGCGCACGCCGGGAGCCCCACAGGCGGGCCGGGGTTGGACCGCGGCCTCCCGTTGGAGGCCTGGCTAACGTTTCACGGACTCATGCAGTCGGAACGTCTGCCCGAATCGTATTTTGCACGCATGAGCACAGGAACCATGCCGGCGGGCGGGGTGTTCTGAGGGGTGGCGGTGACGCGGTCGACGCCTCGAAGATCACTGCCGCAGGTGACCGATGAACGTGCTGGACCTCGACCCCGCGACGACGAGAGGCTGGGCCTGCGATGACGCGGTCCAAGCGGAGGTGGAGCGGCGCCTGGCCGAGGCGCAGGCGCTCGATGCCGAGATCCGGGACCTCGTGAAGGCGCGGCGCCTGGGCAAGGCCCGGCTGTGCGACCGGCTCGCGCGCATGCGGCAAGAGCGGCTTCATGAGCCGCTCAACTACGCGACGTTCGCTGACTACGCTGTCGCCGTCGGCGCGGCGACGTCGCCTCGCGCCGCGCGGCAGCAAGCCGACCTCGCCCAGCGCCTCGAAGGCCTCCCCGCGCTGAGAGGTGTGTTCACCGCGGGTCAGGCCGACTGGACCAAGCTCCGCGAGGCGGTGACGGCGGCGACGAGCGAGACGGACGCCGACTGGGCTCGTCGCGTCGTCACGGACAGCTACGACCAGGTGCGCGCGGCGGCCAGGGAGGCCCGCGGGGAGGCACCGACGCAGCGGATCAGCTTCGAGCTGCCGCTCGAGGTCGTCATCCGGTTCCGCCGGTTCGTGGACGCGGTGGGCGAGCGCCTGGCCCAGCGGGTGACGAACGCGGAGGCGTTCGAGATGATGCTCGAGACCGCAGCGCGGTCGGAGACACCCGGGCGCCGGCCAGAGGGCGGCTCGACCCCGGACGCGTCGTCTTCGCCGGACCCACGACCGGTGACGTGCCCACGTGGGCAGGGCACCGACGCGGTTCCGCCGGACCAGCCCCCGGAGGGCCTCTCCGCCTCGGCCCAACGCATGGACGACGACAGTGTTCCACCGCCGTCCGCGACGCTCGTTGGTTACGTGTGTGAGCGGTGCGATCAGACCGCGGCAGTCGGGCCGAACGGCCGGCCAGTGCTCCTCGACCCCGCCCGCGCCGCCACCCTCGCGTGCGACGCCGTGATCCAGGAGGCCAGCGGTCGGCGGAGACGGAGGATCCCGCCGCGGATCCGATCGCTCGTCTACGTGCGCGACGGGGGGCGCTGCCGCGTGCCGGGCTGCGGCGCGGCCGGGTTCCTCCACCAGCACCATGAAGGCCCGGGCGGCTGGCGCGAGGTGGGTAACGACCCTGACAAGCTGTGTCTGTTGTGCTTCGGCCACCACCTGCAGCGCCACAAGGGCCTGCTGAGGATCGCGCCGCTGGGCGCCGGAAGGTTCCGGTTCTTCCGGGCGGACGGCTGGGAGCTCACCGAAGGCCCAGGGGCGAACGGCACGACGACGGTCGCACGACCGCCCGAGCCTTCACCGGCCGCGGACCCCGAGGCGGAGCGCGCAGTCGAACGCAAGCGGGCCGAGGCAGGCTGAACACGGGACCCGGTCGCCGTCACGGGCCCCGGTCGTCTACCTCGCCGGTCGATTATCCTGCTGGGCCTGCCCTGGAGGTCCTCATGCTCCGCGCCCTCCTCCTGTCCTTGGCCCTGCTCCTCGCGCTCGGCCCGCTCGCGTCCGCGCAGGAAGCGCCGCCCGATGCGGCCCCGCCGCAGGCCGAGCCGGAGGCGCCGGCGAGGAGGGTCGAGGAGAAGGGCCCGAACCTCCAGCCGCCGCCCTGGTTCTCGCCGGCCCAGCGCGAGGCCGTCGAGGCGGCCACGCGCGTGTGGGAGGACGCCTTCGAGGCCTACAAGAAGGAGGGCGCGGCGGCGGCGCGGCCGAAGGTCGACCAGGCGATCGCCGCCCTGATCGAGGCGCGCAAGGTCGACGCGCGCTGCGGGATCCCCGACCACTACCTGGGGATCGCCTACCAGCTCACGGGAGAGTTCGACAAGGCGATCGAGCGCCTGCGCGAGGCCGTGCGCAAGAACTCGAGCTTCCACGAGGCCATGGTCGAGCTGGGCGACGCCTACCGCTGGGCGAGCAAGCTCGACGACGCCATGCGCAGCTACGACCAGGCGATCGCCACGAAGCCCGACTACGCGCTGGCCTACAAGATGCGCGCCCTCCTGCGCGTGCAGAAGGACCAGCTCGCACAGGCGCGCCAGGACGCCGCGCGGGCCAAGGAGCTCGACCCGTCGGACCCGGAGGTCGCGGCGATCGAGATGCGGCTGGCGCTCGTCCTAGAGGGGCCGCCCTGGGAGAACAAGTTCACCTGCGAGACGCGCCACCACATCGTGTGGACGAACGTCGACCAGGCCATGGCCGACGAGATCGGCCGCCACGCCGAGCTGATCCGCAAGCTCTACGAGAAGATCTTCCCCCGCCCGCCGCGCGCCAAGCGCAAGTTCCCGATCGTGGTCTTCGCCACGCGCGAGGAGTACCACCGGAACGGCGGGCCCCAGGGCGCCGGCGGCCACTTCGACCCGGCGTTCAAGCAGCTGTTCCTGTTCCGCTACGAGAAGCTGTCGGACACGCTCCTCGTGCTCTACCACGAGGGCTTCCACCAGTTCCTCGACTCGATCCTCGACGTCCACGCCCCGCAGTGGTTCAACGAGGGGCTGGCCGACTTCTTCGGCCCCTCCGAGTACTACAAGGAGCGCAACGACGAGGGCATGCGCATCAAGACGAACCCGTGGCGCCTGCGCACCGTGCAGACGCTGATCCGGCAGGACCGGGCCACGGACTTCGAGAAGCTGATGACGATGACGCAGCAGGAGATGTACGAGCCGCGCGCGGCGGGCAACCACTACGCGCAGGCCTGGTCGATGGTCTACTTCCTCGCCCAGGCCGACGACGGCGCCTACTTCCCGTACCTGCGCGACTACTTCCAGGCCCTGCGCCGCGGCAAGAACATCCGCGAGGCCTACCAGGCGGCGTTCGGCAAGGCCGACATGGCGGCCATGCAGGCGCGCTGGCGGGAGTACGTCCTGCAGCTCAGGTGAGGGCGTAGACTGTCCTCGTGACGCTCATCGACCGCCAGGCCGACCTCGACCGGGTCCTCGCCGCCCTCGCGCCGGCGACGACGATCGCGCTGGACACCGAGTTCCTGTGGGAGCGGACCTACCACCCGACCCTGGCGCTCGTGCAGGTGGCCGCGCGCGACCCGGGCGGCGAGGCCCAGGCGTTCGCCGTGGACCCGCTGCGCGTCGACCTCACGCCGCTCACCCGGCTCCTGGCCGAGCCCGGGCGGCTCAAGGTCGTGCACGCGGGGCGGATCGACCTCGAGCTGTTCCACGCCCGGCTCGGCGCGCCGATGGGCCCCGTGTTCGACACGCAGCGGGCGGCGGCGCTCGCCGGCCACGGGCACCAGGTGGGCTACGCCAACCTCGTCGAGGCCCTCACCGGGCGGCGCCTGAAGAAGACCGAGCAGTGGTCCGACTGGACGCGGCGCCCGCTGCGCCCCGAGCAGGTGAGCTACGCCCTCGACGACGTCGTCCCCCTCCTGGTCGTGCACGACCGGCTCCTGGAACGGCTGCGCGAGGCGGGGCGGCTCGCGTGGGCCGAGGAGGAGATGGCCCCCCTCACCGACCCGGCCAGCTACGCCCCCGTGCCCGACGAGGAGCTGTGGCGGCGAGTGAAGAACCGCCGCGGCCTCGACCGCCGGGCGCTGGGCGTCCTGCGCGCGCTAGCCGTGTGGCGGGAGCGCACCTCGCGCGAGCGCGACCTGCGCCCGGGGTTCGTCGTCAAGGACCCGGTCCTGGTCGAGCTGGCGCGGCGGGCGCCGACCTCGCGCGGGCAGCTCGAGCACGTGCGCGGCCTGCACCCGGGTGAGCTGAAGAAGAGCGCCGAGGGCCTCCTGGACGCGATCCGCGCCGCGCTGGCCCTGCCCGACGACGCGCTCCCCCCGGCCGACCGGCGGCCCGCCGGCCCCGACCCCGGCCCGGCGGTCGAGCTCATGCGGGCCTACGTCGGCGCCCGCGCCGCCGAGGCGGGCGTGGCGCCCGAGACGCTGGCCACGACGCGCGACCTCGAGCGCCTGGCCCGCGCCCACCTGCGCGGCGAGGCGCCCGAGGTGATCGACGACGGCGACGACGACGAGGGCGACGGGCACGACGTCCTGCGCGGCTGGCGCGGCGCCCTCGTCGGGCGCGACCTCCTGCGCCTGCTCGAGGGCAAGGTGTCGCTCCGCATCGACCCCGCGCGCGGGTCGCTGCGCGTCGACGGCTGACGCCCGGCGACGCGCGCCCGGCGCTCGCCGGTAGACTCGTGGCGCGGAGGGCGGGTGCAGCGCGGCGCCTGGTGGTGGCAGGGGGTCCTCGTGGCCCTGGCGGTGTGGGGCGTGCACCTCGCCAGCATGGCCGGCACGGGCGCGGTCATCGCCGAGACCGACAGCCCCTGGCACCTGACCGCCGGCCGCGTGATCGTCGAGGCGGGCGGCCTGCCCCACGCCGACCCGATCTGCTTCTCGTCGGACGGCGCGCGCTGGATCAACCAGAACTGGCTGGCCAACGTCATCCTCTACCGGGCCTACCAGGCGCTCGGCGCCGTGGGGCCGCTGGCCGTGACCACGTGCCTCCTGGCCGCGACGCTCCTGGTCCAGGGGTCGCGCCTGCGCCGCCGGCGGGTTAGCCCGCTGTTCCTCGTCCTGGCCCTCCTGGCGACGCTCTGGACGCTGCGCTACGCCGGCGTTGACGCGTCGATCCGCCCGCGCTTCTTCAGCGCCCTCCTGCTCGTCGCCCTGGCCTGGCTCCTCGAGCGCGACGACCCCGAGCGGCGCCTGGGGCCCTGGCCGGCGGCCGGGCTCGTCGGCCTCCTGGCGCTCTGGTTCAACCTCCACGGCGAGGTGGTCCTCGGCCTGTGCCTGGTCGGCGCCGACGCGGTCGGCACGTCGCTCGACGCCTGGCGCGAGGGGAAGGGCCCCCTGCCGCCGCGCACCCGCTGGCTCCTGGGGGCCGCCGCCGTCGGGGCCCTCTCCTGCGCCCTGCACCCGCAGGGGCTCGACGCGCTCCTGCACACGGGCCGCACCCTGGCCGGCAGCGCGCAGCAGCTCGACCTCGTCGTCGAGGGCCTGGCGCTCGACTTCCGCACGCGCCTGGGGCGGCTCGTCGAGGTCGTGCTCCTGGTCGGGCTCTGGGCCTGCTGGGTCGGGCCGCGGCGCGTCTCTGCGCGCGACGCGCTGTGGTCGCTCGCGCTCCTGCACCTGGCCCTCATCATGCGCCGCGGGGCGGTGCCCTTCGTGCTCGTCGCCGCGCCGGTCGTGGCCGACCAGGCCTCGCGCGCGCTCGAGGCCCTGCGCGCCGAGGGCGGCCTCGCCGCCCGGCTGCTCGACGGCCTCGACCAGCGCGCGCGCGCGGCCGCCGCCAGCGCGCCCTGGGTGATCGCCCTGGCCCTCGCCGCCTACCTGCTCCTGGCCGTGCCCCTGCGCGCGCGCCCGGGCGTTCCGGGCGGGCTCACCGGCCTGAGCCCGGCCGTGTTCCCGCTCGAGGCCGCGCGCTTCCTGCAGGAGCGCCGGCCGCCCGGGCGAATCTTCTGCGACTACTCCGCGGGCGGGCTCCTCGGCTGGGCGCTCTACCCCGAGCGGCGCGTGTTCATCGACGGCCGCACCGACCTGCACCTCGCGACGGGCGCCTACGAGCGCTACGTCTCGATCGTCACCCTCGCCCCGGGCTGGGACGACGAGCTCGACGCGCTCGAGGTCGACCTGGTCGTCCTGCCCTCGTCGGCCCGGCTGGCGTACGTGCTGCACGCGTGGCGCGGCTGGGAGGCGCTCCACCAGGACGCCGGGTGGGTCGTCCTGCGGCGGCCGGGCTGAGGCGTCAGAACCAGAAGTCGCTGCTGGCGAAGATCACCGGCTCGTAGCTGATCGGCTTGCCGCCGCCGCGCCACAGGCTCTGCCAGTGGTGCGCCAGGTTCGTCCACAGGCCGCCGGCCCGGTCGATCTCGACGGTCGCCAGGTTGTGGACGCGGGTCGGGTCGCTGGCGTAGAGGTCGAGGAAGGCGGCGAAGATCGCCGTCGTCCCCGACGGCTCGTGCGGCGTCGTGGCGTAGCCGCGCGGACAGGCGGCGATCACCACGCCCTCGAACCGGCCCCAGCGGGCCGCCTCCTCGGCGAAGATCCCCGCCTCGCAGGCGTTGAGCAGGACGGCCTTGCGCCCCTGGACCGGCTCGAGCGCGGCGAACAGGTCGGCCGGCGTGATCGTCGTCCCCTGCGGCACGAGGTGCCGCGACTGACCCAGCCGCATGCTCCGCGTGCGCAGGCCCGTCGAGTCGCCCTCGCCCGAGTAGGCGACGAGCACCTGCGTCTCGTCGTCGGACACGAAGACGATCCGCTCCAGCAGCGCGCGCAGCGTGTCGGGCGTCACGCGCCCGTAGTCGAGGCGGTAGACGTCGTAGCCCTTGCTGAGGAGCAGCCGCGTGAGCTGGTCCATGTCGCCCTGGACCCAGGGGTCGTCGATCGCCTCGCCCTTGAGCAGGTCGTCGGCGTCGTGGATCGCCAGCCCGTCGACCGGCGGCTGGAACACGCGCCCGTTCATGACCACCGCGTAGCGGTTCTGCGGCGCGCGGCGGAAGGGGAGGTAGTCGGCGTCGACGACCTCCATGGCCTCGGCGTCGCCCGCCCGCGGCAGCTCGCCGAGCGGCGGGGTGACGATGCAGCCCGGCGCGGCGACCAGGAGCAGGAGCCCCAGGGTCAGCGCGCGGGCGCGCGGGGCGGACAGGGAGGCGATCAGGGCAGGCTGCATGCGACCACTCACCACGACCCGTGCTTTGGCCTCCCCCTCTGACCGAGACGATGGCAACGGGTGACGACCTCTGCACCCCTGCGCCCGACCACGCGCGCCGTAAGTCGCACATACTCAGTTGCTTGCGGGGTCCGACCGCACGTCGCGCCCGGGTGCCGCCGCGCGGCGCGGGAGCCTGGCCGCCGGCCCGGGGTGGCGGTACCTTCTCGGCCATGCCCACCGTCAACCCCGTGCTCGCCGCCCTGCCCGACTACCCGATCGTCCGCATCGAGGCGGCGAAGGAGCGCCTGCGCCAGGCGGGGCGCGAGGTGTTCGACTTCGGCACCGGCGACCCGATCGAGCCGACGCCGGCCTTCGTGCGCCAGGCGCTCCTCGGCGCCGTCCCCGAGGTGTGCCGCTACCCCACCTACAAGGGCGGCCCCGACCTCCGGCGCGCCGCCGCCGGCTACCTGCGCCGGCGGTTCGGCGTCGACCTCGACCCGGAGCGGCAGGTCCTGGGCACGCTCGGCAGCAAGGAGTCGATCTTCAACCTGCCGTTCGCCTTCCTCGACGCGGCCGGCGGCCGCGACACGGTGGTCTACCCCACGCCCGGCTACCCCGTGTTCGAGGCCGGGACGCGCTTCGCCGGCGGGCGCGCGCACGGCGTGCCGCTGCGGCCGGAGAGCCGCTTCCTCCTCGAGCCCTGGGCGCTCCCGCGCGAGGTGCGCCAGCGCCTGGCGATCGTGTGGATCAACTACCCGCACAACCCCACCGGCGCCGTCGCGCCGACCGACTACCTGGAGCGCGTCGCCCGCTTCGCCGCCGACGAGGACGTCCTCGTGTGCTCGGACGAGTGCTACGTCGACGTCTACTCGGGCGCGCCCCCGCGCTCGCTCCTCGAGCTGGGCACGAAGAACGTGCTGGCCTTCTTCTCCTGCTCGAAGCGCTCCGGCATGACCGGCTACCGCAGCGGCTTCGTCGCGGGCGACCCCGCCCTGATCGCGACCTTCGGCAAGCTGCGGCCGAACGTCGGCACCGCCAGCCAGGTGTTCGTCGACGCCGCCGCCGCCGCCGCCTGGTCGGACGACGAGCACGCCGCCGCGCGCCGCGGGACCTTCGCCGCCAAGCGGGCCCTCGTCGAGGCCTTCCTGCGCGAGGCCGGGCTCGAGCAGGTCGGCGGCGACGCCACGTTCTTCATGTGGTTCCGCGCCCCCGGCGGCGACGACGTCGCCTACGCGGCCCACCTCCTCGAGCGGGGCGGGCTCGTGCTGATCCCCGGAAGCTACTTCGGCCCGGGCGGCGAGGGCTACTGCCGGTTGGCGCTCGTCCCCGACCAGGAGACCTGCCGTCGCGCCATGGAGACCTGGCGGCAACTTCTCTGACGAAGGGGACTTGGCGACAGCCCCGTTGACGTCCTCCGGGGAAGCCGCCCCCCGCCTCGCGCGAACGCACCCGAACGAACACCGACCTCCACGGCCGCGCCGCGGTCTCCGCGTGGGCCCTCGTTTGTTCGAGGGTCCGGGCGAAAGGAGGTCTCTTCCCTCGTGATGTCCCTTCGCTCTCGCCTCGTCTCCGGCTCGGCCGCCTTGCTCGCGGTCGGAGCCCTGTCCTTCGGCTGCACCGACACCAAGCGACGAACCACCTTCGTCGACGACCCCGAGCGCGGCCGGATCGACGTGTGGGTCACCGACGCGCCGCCCCAGCTCGACCGGCTGCGGCAGGTCAACGTGTTCTTCGAGCGCGTCGACGCCATCGGCGTCGTCGACACCGGGACGGCGGCCACGCCGATCAACGTCCCCGTGCTGCTCACCCCCGACGACGCCCCGATCCAGGTCGACCTCTTGCCCCTGCGCGCCGGCCAGCGCCAGTTCCTGGGCTCGGGCGCGGTACCCCGCGGCACCTACCAGAGGTTCAGGGTGTACTTCTCCGATGTCGAGGTCCTCTACGAGACGACGTTCGGCGAGGAGACCTACTCGATCGCCAACGGCCGCCTCACCGTCGACGGCGCCACGCAGCAGGGCGACCTGTACGCCTTCGACATCGACGCGCCCGTCGACGCGGCCGGCCAGGGCATCGTGGTCGAGCCAGGCGTGAACGTGCCGGTCCTCATCGACATGGACCTGTTCGAGTCGCTCGACGCCGTGGGCGACGTGACCGCGCCGACGGCCATGACCTTCACCCCGACGGCGCGCATGCGCCGCCTCGACGGCCCGACGGGCACCGGGTCGATCGCCGGGCAGGTGCGCGGCGACCGCGGGACCCCCGACCAGGTCGACGACGTGCCGGTCGCGGACGCCATCGTCCAGCTCCGCCAGCCGCTCGACGACGAGACGATCGTGGCGAGCACCAAGACCGACGCCCAGGGCATCTACGTGATCGAGGGCCTCGCCCCGGGCGCCTACACGCTGCTCGTCACGAAGGAAGGCGTCGAGCCGAGCGAGACCGTGGTCAACGTGAACGAGGGTCAGCGGACGACCCAGGACGTCCTGCTCACGGAGGGCCCGGTCGAGCCGACGGACCCCACCGACCCCACCGACCCCACCGACCCGAACAACAACAACAACAACAACGGCGCGACCCAGTAGCGCCCGGCCCGGCCGCGAGACCAGGCGACGCGCCTGGTCTCGCGGCCGGGTGAGATCCCCCACCCGGGGAAGTCGACCCGACGTCGCGAGAACTCCCCGCACGTCACCCCCCGGGCGCACCCGAGGTCGCTCCGCCTCCACGTTGGGCCCCCGTTTGTTTGTCGGGCCGGCGAAAGGAGGCTCTCCGTGATCTCTCTTCGCTCACGCTTCGTTTCCGCCCTGGTCGTGCTCGTCGCGGCCGGGACCTTCGCCGCCGGCTGCAGCAGCGACCGGCGCAGGCGCACGGTCACCGACCCGGAGCGGGGTCGGATCGACCTGTTCATCACCGACGCGCCCCCGCAGCTCGACCGGCTCCGCGCCGTGAACGTGCACATCGAGCGCATCGACGCGATCGGCGTGATCGACACGGCCGTCGGCACCCCGGTGACCGCCCCCATGTTCCTGGCCCCGCAGGGCCAGGCGACCTCGATCGACCTGCTGCCGCTCCGCGGCGGCCAGCGCCACCAGCTCGCGACGGGCGACATCCCGCGCGGCGTCTACAACGCCGCGCGCGTCTACCTGCGCGACGTCGAGGTGCGCTACGACACGCCGTTCGGCGAGGAGTCCTACTCCACGACCGACGGCCGGCTGACGATCGCGGGCGCCCAGCCCGAGGCGGACCGCTGGTACTTCGACGTCGAGCTGCCGGGCGGGGTCGAGGTCCAGCCGGGCCAGACCACCCCGATCCTCATCGACGTCGACCTGTTCGAGTCGCTCGACGTCCAGGGTGACCTCGAGGCGCCGACGGCCATGACCTTCACGCCGATCGCGCGCGTCCGCCCGCTGACCGCCGAGTTCGGCGGCTCGATCGCCGGCGTCGTCCGCACCGACCGCGGGACGGTCGACACGCAGGACGACCAGCCGCTGGCCAACGCCAGCGTGACCGCGCGCCGCGACGGCGCCGTGATCGCCCGCACCAAGACCGACGCGCAGGGCGTCTACGTGCTCGAGGGGCTCGCGGCCGGGCCCTACGCGATCGAGGCGGACGCGCCGGGCGTCGAGCCCACGCAGACGGACGTCAACGTCAACGAGGGCCAGCGCACGACGCAGGACCTCCTGCTCGCCGAGCCGCAGTCGTAGGCCGCCGACCGGGCTGACGACCGAGCTGACGACGACCCGCGCGCCGGGCCCCCTCGAGGGGTCCCGGCGCGCGGTCATTCGGCGCGGCGTCAGAAGTCCTTGACGTCGACCCGCCAGGCGCCGTCCTCGCCGCGCACGAGCAGGACCTCGCGCTCGGCCGGGTCGCCCTCGTCGGGGCGCAGGCGGACCTTGAACACGACCTTGCCGGGCTCCGGCTCGTTGCGCGACACGAGCTCGCAGTGGCGGAAGCTCGGGATCGGGTCGCTCAGGCCCAGCTTCCGGTCGACGTAGAGCCGGGCGACGACCGCCCGCTCGCCGTGGCGCCACGCGGCCAGGAGCGAGGTCAGCGCCTGGTTGGCGCCGCGCGTGTCGAGCGCGCGGAAGAAGGCCTCGTTGGCGCGCAGCCCGCCGGCGACCAGCGTGGCGGCCGTGGCGACGTTGGGGTCGGCGTCGCTGCGGAAGCGGTGGACGTAGCCCAGGCCCGGCCGGCCGAGCAGGCTCAGCTCGGCGCGCGCGGCCTCGCTGCGCGCGCGGTCGCGCGAGGCGACCTCGCGCACCAGCGCCCCGGCGCGGTGGATCAGCGCCACGTGCACGAGCGCCTCCTCCCAGCGCCGCGCGCCGAGGACCTCGTCGGGCAGCTCGCCCGAGGCCCCCCCCGACCCGCCGAGGACCACGGCCGCCATGCCCTGGGCCACGAACAGGCCCCCGTCCCCCGGCTGGGCGCCGATCCCGACCGACACCTGCGGCAGCTCGCGCTTGAGGCGCGTGACGAGCTGCTCCATGTAGGTCGCGTGCGAGAGCGAGCGCGAGAACAGGTCCCAGAAGACCACCGGCGCGCGCGGCACCTGCCGCAGGGTCAGCCAGTCGCGGAACTTGCTCGTGAACGTCTCGTCGAGGCCGGTCAGGTAGACGAGCTGGTAGTGCTGCGACAGCGTGCGCAGCGCCAGGAACGCCCCGTCGACGACGGGGATCTGGTCGTTGGCCTTGCCGCGGAACATGGTCAGGTTCGTCGCTTGCGACACGGTCCCGTCGACCTGCACGAGGATCACGGCGCGGTCGGGCGCCGGGACGGCCACGAGCAAGGGCGCCGGCAGCGCCACGTAGGACGACCCGCGGCGCACGCGCACCTCGACGTCGAACTGCCCGGCCGCCGGGGGCGTCCACTCCAGCTCGGCGTCGCCGTCGTTGCTGGTCTCGCCCGTGCCGAGGAAGCGCCCCTCCTCGAGGGCGCGCCCGTCCTCGCCCACGAGGTAGAAGTCGAGCGGCTCGCCCTTGACGTCGGGGTTGATCCCCATGAAGCCCTTGCGCTGCAGCTTGGCGCGCAGCTTCACCGACCGGCCCGGCCGGCCGAGGACGTCGGTCGCGCGCAGCTCGCCCTGCTTCGTCTCCGCCCGCGCCGCCGGCGGCGGGGCCAGCAGCAGCGCCAGCAGCGCCGCCCCCGTGAACGCGATCCTCGAGCTCATGGTTCGACCTCCGCGCCGGCTCACCAGCGGAACGCGCACCGCGCGCACACCCGCGCGCAGGCGTCGATCAGGTTGTCGTGGTCGTTGAAGCACGACGGGCACACGTGGTCGGGCATGTAGACCTCGCGCGCCGTCCCGTCGGGCAGCTCGACCGTGAAGCGCGAGCGCGTCGTGAGCACGCCCGCGTGGTCCCAGCCCCCGGCCGGCGCAGGCGGCCCGTCCGCCGCCTCGCCCTCGGCCCCGCAGCCGCAGCCCCGGCCGGCGCGGCCGGCGCGGGGGCAGCGGCGGCAGGTGCCGCCGGCCGCGCCGCGCGGCCCGGGGCGCAGGACGCCGACGAGCTCGAGCCTGTCCTCCGGCCGCGCCGCGCTGACCCACAGCTCCGCGCCGGCGCCGTCGAGCAGCGCGCGCAGCCCGTCGAGCGCGCCCGCGCGGTCGAGCCGCTCGAGCTCGCGCGCGACCTCCTCGTTGACGCGGTAGAACGCGCTGGGGTCGGGCGGCAGGAGCGGCCTCGCGTCGAGCATGGGGCGAGTATAGCGGGGACGCGCGCGTCCCGTCGCGGCGGGACCCCTCCTGCGTGGGGGCGGCGGGGCCGAACGGCTACGATCGACCCGTGGACGACTCGACACGGGGGCTCTGATACGCTCGGCCCCATGCACGACCTCGTCGTCCGCGGCGGGACGGTGTTCGACGGCTCGGGCGCGCCGCCGCGCCAGGCCGACGTGGCGATCGCCGGCGGGCGCGTCGTGGCGATCGACCGCCTCCCGCCGGGCGGCGCCGCGCGCGAGGTCGACGCCGCGGGCGCGCTCGTCACGCCGGGCTTCGTCGACATCCACACGCACTACGACCTGTGCGTCGACTGGCCGGGGCTCGGCGAGCACTGCCTGCGGCAGGGGATCACGTCGGTCGTCGGCGGCAACTGCGGCCTGGGCGACCCCGACCCCGGCGCCCTCCTCGCGCGCGCCCGGGCGGCGCGGCTGCCCGTGCACCTGGGCGTCCTGGCGCCGTTCGGGCCCCTGCGCGGGCTCGTCGTCCCGCGCCATGAAGGCCGCCCGGCGCGGCCCGACGAGGTGCCGCTCGTGGCGGCGGCCGTGGCGCAGGCGCTCGACCAGGGCGCGCTCGGGCTCTCGTGGGGCCCCTACCACGGCAACACGCTGGCCTCGCCCGACGAGCTGGCGGCGGCCGTGGCCACGGCGGCGCGCCGGGGCAAGCCGCTCGTCGTCCACCGCCGCAGCGAGGGCGTGCACGGCCTCGCGGCCACGCGCGAGGCGATCGCCCTGGCCCGCGCGGCGGGCGCCAGGCTGCAGGTCTCGCACCTCAAGGCGGCCGGCCGCGTCCACTGGGGGCAGTTCGAGCCGGTGCTCGAGGCGCTCGACGACGCCCGCCGCGACCTCGACGTGGCCGTCGACGTCTACCCCTACGACGCCAGCCTCACCTACCTCTCGGCCATGCTCCCGAACGAGCTCACCGCCGACGGCCGCCTCCTCGAGGCGCTCGCCACGCGCGACGGGCGCGCGCGCGCGCGCGCCGCCGTGGCCACGTGGTTCGCCGAGCGGCAGGGGCCCGAGCACGTCGTCGTGCACGAGCCGACGCTGCCGGCGGTCCCGCGAGGGTCGTCGCTCCTGGCCGCCGCCCGGGCGCTCGGCGAGGACGACGCGGCCGAGGCGGCCCTGCGCCTGATCGCCGCCGACCCGCGCGGCACGGGCGGCTGGACCACCTACAAGCACACCATGGCGCCGGAGCAGGTCGAGCACGCCCTCGACCTGCCCTGGGCGGCGATCGCCTCCGACGCCGTGCCCGAGGAGGACGGCTCGGGGCTCTCGACCTCCACGCACCCGCGCTGCTTCTCGACCTTCGCCCGGGCGCTGGGCCGCGCGGCGCGGCGCGGTGACGACGCCCTGGCGCGCGCCGTGCGCCAGGCCACCTCGCTGCCGGCCGCGCGCTTCGGCCTCGAGCGCGGGCGCCTGGCCCCGGGCGCGCCCGCCGACCTCGTCGTCCTGCGCGACCTCGACGACGTCGCCACGCACGAGGCGCCGGCCCGCTACCCACCCGGCGTCGCGGCGGTCGTCGTCGAGGGCGCCCTGGCGCTCGTCGACGGCGCCCTCACCGGGGCCCGCCCCGGGGTGATCCTCGCCGGGTGACGCCCCGCCCGCACGCCGGCCGCCCGCGGGCTGTTTTACGGTCGCGTGACCGAGAGCCGGTTCGGACAACGTTCGCGCGCGAGCGCGGGCAAACCCTTCGCCGGTCGCGACCGGCCGCGAGGGCCCGCGGGGCGACGCGCGGTCACACGTCGGGGTCGTCGCGCGACCAACTCTCCGTCGCGCTTTCCTGGCGGCGCGATCCCTGGTTTCCTTAACCGGGCCATGAGTGACCATCTCGCCTGCATCGGGATCTCGGCCGCCGAGCCGCAGGCGTTCGAGCAGACGCTGAACCAGCTCGCCGCGCGCGCCCCGGTGCGCGCGCGCCCGGACGGGGGCAAGCTCCTCGCCTGGCGCGACCGCAGCGGCGCCGCCCTCGTCTTGCAGCTCGGGCGCAAGGGCGAGGTGCTGTGCTTCACGCCCACCTTCGACGGCGCCTCGCGGATCCCCGCCGTGCCGCGGCGGCTGATCAACGACAGCCGCTGCCCCTTCTGCGAGCGCATGCTCGTGGACGTGCGCGACGACGAGGGCCGCGTCGTCTACCCGCTGATCGTGTCGGTCGAGGACGCCGGCGCCGTGCGCGACCGGATCCCGCTCGACGAGGACGTGACCCTCTCGGTCACGGCCTTCGCCGAGGTGATCGAGTCCTGGCCCGACGAGCCCTCGTTCCTGCGCGACCAGGGGCCGGGCGAGCCCGGCGTCGAGGCGCTCCTCCCGGCCGGCCTCTACGCCGACCAGCCGGCGGCCGAGGCGATCTTCACCGGCCGCGTGCTCGCCTCCGAGGTGCGCACCAACGCCTCGACCGGGCAGCGCTTCGTGTGGGCGCACGTGAAGACCCAGGGCGGCGCCTACGACGTCGTCGCCTCGACCGAGAGCCTCCCCACCGGCCTGGCGCCGGGCGCGATCGTCCAGGGCGTGTTCTGGATGGTCGGCCGCGTGGTGCAGGGGCTCAAGACGCTCACGCCGCCGTCGAAGAAGGCCAAGGCCAACGGCCAGGTGTGATCGACGGCTGCGGCCGCGGATGCCGGGCGATCCCGCGCGCGCGCTCGTCGTGTGATCGACGGCTGCGGCCGCGGATGCCGGGCGAGGCCGCGCGCGCGCGGCCGCCAGGATCCGGCGATCGATAGCGCCCGCGCGCGCGCGGCCTCGCCTCGGCCTCCGCGCCCTCGCCTCGCTCGTGGCTCCGTTCCGCCCGTGGCCTTGGCGTATCGGCGCATGTTGCGTCGTTGCAGAGGGCACTCGCTCGTCGAAGCGCGCCTGCTGCTGAAGGCTCGTAAGCGGACTCGCCGCCACTCGACTCGCCGCCAGTCGACGCCAGTCGACTCGCTGCCGGTCTGCTCGCCGCATTGCGACGCGCCGGCGGCAGATCGCCCCCCTCAGCAGCCGATCACGCAGGCGGCGTCCGGGGGCAGGTGGACGGCCCCGTCGCTCAGGGCCACGCCCTCGCGCGAGGCGAGGAGCAGCCGCGGCACGGCGGGCAGCGGCGGCAGCGGGACCGCCTGCGCGTGGGTGGCGAGGTTCAGGGCCACGGCGGTGCGCGCCCGGCGCAGCACGAGCCAGCGGGCGTCCTCGTCGAAGGTCACGCCGGCCGGGTCGAGGACGCCGTCGCGCAGGTCGGCGCGCTCGCGCCTGAGGGCGAGGAGGGCGCGGTGCCACTCGAGGGCGGCGCGCTGTTCGGCGAGGTCGAGCTCGTCCCAGCGCAGCGTCGAGGCCTCGAAGGTCCGCGGGTCCTGCGGGTCGGGCATGTCCTGCGGCGAGAGGCCCCAGGGCAGGCCGAACTCCCTCCAGCGCCCCTCGCGCACCGACGGCGGCAGCCAGGGGTCCCGGTGGTCGCAGAAGAAGTGCCACGGCGTCGTCGCGAACCACTCCTCGCCCTGGAAGAGCATGGGCACGCCGGGCGCGCACAGGACCAGCGCCGCGGCCGCCCGCGCGCGGTCGGCGCCGACGAGGTGGTGCAGCCGCTCGCCGCGCGCGCGGTTGCCCACCTGGTCATGGTTCTGCAGGTAGCCGAGGAACGCGCGGCCCGGCGCGGCGGGCCAGGTCACGGGCGGCGGCGCCTGCTGCCCGCGCTTGCGCCGCTTCGGGCTGGGCGTGCCGGGCTCGAGCACGAAGCCCCGCCCGAGCGCCTGCGCGACCTGCGCCAGCGGGCCGAAGTCCTCGTACCAGCCGGCGCGCTCGCCCGTGAGCGCGGCGTGCAGGGCGTGGTGCAGGTCGTCGCACCACTGCGCGTCGAAGCCGTGCCCGCCCTGCGCCCGCGGCGTGACCGTCCGTGGGTCGTGGCGGTTGGTCTCGGCGATCAGCACGAGCGGCCGGCCGAGCGCGCGCGACAGGTCGTCGGTCTCCCGCGCGAGCTGCGTCATGAGGTGCTCGGGCGAGCCGTCGTGGAGCGCGTGCACGGCGTCGACGCGCAGGCCGTCGAGGTGGAAGGCCTCGTGCCACCAGCGCGCGTTGTCGCACAGGAACCGCCGCACGGCCGCGCTGCCCGGGCCGTCGAGGTTCATGGCCGGCCCCCAGGGCGTCGAGGTCGTCCGGCTGAAGTAGGGCCCGAAGCGCGGCAGGTAGTTGCCCTCGGGGCCGAGGTGGTTGTAGACGACGTCCAGGAGCACGGCGAGCCCGCGCGCGTGGCAGGCGTCGACGAGCCGTTGCAGGCCACGCGGCCCGCCCTGGGCGTGGTGCGCGGCGAAGAGCCCCACGCCGTCGTAGCCCCACCCGCGCTCGCCCGACGCCTCGGCGATCGGCAGGAGCTCGACGTGCGTCACGCCCAGCCGGACGAGGTGGTCGAGCTTGCCGATCGCCGCCTCGAAGGTGCCCTCGGGCGTGAAGGTGCCCACGTGCAGCTCGTAGATCACCCCGTCCTCGAGCGCCGGCGGCCGCCACCCGGCGTCGGTCCAGCGGAACGCCGCCGGGTCGAACACCCGCGACGGCCCGTGCACGCCCGTGGGCTGCCACGCCGAGCGCGGGTCGGGGAGCGGCGGGCCGCCGTCGAGCGAGAAGGCGTAGTCCGCGCCCGGCGACAACGGCTCGCCGAGCGTCCAGCGGCCGTCGTCGTCGGCCCGGCGGAGGAGGCGACGACGGCCCTCGACCTCCACCTCGACGCGGTCCGCGAGCGGCGCCCACACCCACAGGTCGTCCACGGGGTTCCTTCAGGCCACGAGGATACGCCGGTCCCTGAACGACGCGGCGCGGCGCGACATCGCCCTTCCACCGGAAGGGCTTAGGCTGCTGTCGATCCGGCCCGGCGCCGTTCGACCAGGAGGCGGAGGTGATCCATGAAGTACCTGTGCCTGGCCTACGGTGACCGCGCGGCGCTCGAGGCCCTGACCCCGACGGAGCGCGAGGCGCTCCGCGCGCGCCTCGAGGCCCACGAGGCGGACCTGCGCGCCACCGGGCAGGTGGTCGACTCGCGGAGCCTCGAGTGGGCCGCGGCGTCGATCCGCCCCCGCGGGGGCGCGCCGGTCGTGACCGACGGCCCGTTCCTCGAGACCAAGGAGCAGGTGGGCGGGCTCGTGATGCTCGAGGCGCGCGACCTCAACGAGGCCGTGCGCGTGGCCTCGCTCCACCCGGCCGCGCACCTCGGCGACGACCTGGGCTGCGGCGTCGAGGTCCGGCCGATCGAGCGGCCCCAGCCGCTCGACGCGCGCGCGGCCGAAGCGGCGCCGGCGACCTTCCTCTTCCTGGCCTACGGCCAGCGCGAGCCCATGGAGCGCCTCTCGCCCGACGACCTCGCCGCGCTCGGGGCGGCGTGCCAGGCGCATGACGCGGCGCTGCGGGCCACCGGGCGCCTGGTCCAGGGGTTCAGCCTGACCTGGGACGCGCTGTCGATCCTACGAGCGCGCGCTGGCCCTCGCGCGGCAGGCGCCCGAGCGGCGCCTCCTCGAGCGGAGGCTGGCCGCCCTGGACCCTGACGGACGCCCGCCGCTGCTACCCTGACCCCATGTCCCGCCGCTTCGCCGAGGCCGCCGACGAGAACAAGGACGACATCCTCCCCGTCCTCGCGCGCGCCCTCGCCGGCGTGCCGCCGGGCGGGCTGGTCCTCGAGGTCGCGTCCGGCACCGGCCAGCACGCGGCGCACTTCGCCGCGCGGCTCCCCCACCTGCGCTGGCAGCCGACCGACGCCGACCCGGACGCCCTGCCGAGCATCGCCGCCTGGGCGACCGACGCGCCGAACGTCCTGCAGCCGGTCCTGCTCGACGCCGCGGCCGCGCGCTGGCCGGTGGAGCGGGCCGACGCGGTCGTGTGCGCCAACATGATCCATATCGCGCCCTGGTCGGCGTGCCTGGGCCTCCTGGCTGGCGCCGCGCGCGTCCTGCCGCCGGGCGGGGTGGTGTTCCTCTACGGCCCCTACCGGCTCGACGGCGCGATCGCCCCGAGCAACGAGGCGTTCGACCGCTCGCTCCGCTCGCGCGACCCGCGCTGGGGCGTGCGCGACGCGGCGGAGGTCGAGGCGGCCGCGCGGCAGGCCGGCCTCGAGCCGGTCGAGCGGGTGACGATGGCCTGGGACAACCTCTCGCTCGTGCTCCGCCGGCCCTGACGGCATAAGCTGGACGCGTGGAGCCCGACGACGACGCGGAGCTCGTGCGCGTCCTGGTCGCCCGCGGGGCGCTCGCGCCGGAGCGCGCCCGGGCGTGCCTCGACGAGACCCGGCGCCGCCGCCAGGCCGGCGAGCCCACGAGCGCCGCGCGCCTCCTCGCCCAGCACGGGCACGTGCCGCCCGACGTCGTCGAGCGGGCGCTCGTCGAGGTCGTGCAGCGCGGGAACACCGTCTCGGCCCGCCCCGCGTCGTCGCTCTGGCCGGGGCGCCCGCAGCCGACCGGCGCGTCGGTCCCGCCGCGCACCGGCGCCTGGCGGCGGCCGCCGCTGCGCTCGGATGCCTGGGCACCACCGGCTCGGGCGCCTGCTCGCGCGCGGCGGCATGGGCGCCGTCTACGAGGCCGTCCACGCGCCGTCGGGCGCGCCGCGCGCGGTCAAGCTCCTCCTCGGCGGCGCCGACGCCGAGGCGCGCGAGCGCTTCCGCCGCGAGGCCGAGGTCATGGCGACGCTCGACCACCCGCACGTCGCGCGCGTCCACACGGCCGACCTCGCCAGCGACCCGCCCTACCTGGTCCAGGACCTGCTCCCCGGGGGCTCGCTCCAGGATCGCCTGCGCCAGGGCCCGCTCTCGCCGGCGGAGGTCCTGGCCCTGGGCGAGAAGGTCGCCCGCGCCGTCGCGCACGCGCACGCCCGCGGCGTGCTCCACCGCGACCTCAAGCCCGCCAACGTCCTGTTCGACGACCGCGGCGAGCCGCGCGTGACCGACTTCGGCCTCTCGCGCCGCGCCGGGCAGGGCTCGGTGGCGCTGACGGCCACGGGGCAGGTGCTCGGGACGCCGGCCTACATGGCCCCCGAGCAGGCGCTCGGTCTGCGCGAGGTCGACGCGAGGAGCGACGTCTACGGCCTGGGCGCCGTCCTCTACGCGGCCCTCGCCGGCACGAGCCCTTCCCCGGCGCGGGCGTCGCCGAGGTGCTCGAGCGCGTGGTCAAGGAGGAGCCGCCGCGCCCGTCGCGCCTGCGACCCGACGTGCCGCCCGCCCTCGAAGCCGTCGTCCTGCGCGCGATGGCCAAGGCCCCGGACGAGCGCTTCCCCTCGGCCGAGGCCCTGGCCGACGCCCTGCTCGCCGCGCGCGAGGGCGAGGCGCCCGCCCGCGCACCCGCCGCCGGTCGGCGGCGCCGACGACGCCTCGCGCCCGTGATCGCCGCGGCTGGCTCGCTGGTCGCCGCCGCCATAGCGCGGCTGGTGAAGTTCCGGCTGGCACCCCCGGGTCGGATCGCCGCCCCCGGCGACCCCCGCGCGCCCCGCGCCCCCAGCGGTCGACGACCCCCGCCCGCGCCCGCCGGCGGGCGAGGGCCGTTGGTCGGGGCTGCCGCCCGACGGGGCGTTCGACGCCACGCTCTCGCTCCTCGCCGAGTGCCCTGGCGTCGGCGCGCCGGCCCTCGGCGCCAGCCTGCTCCTGCGCCTCGAGGTCGGCCCCGACGCGCCGGACGGCCGCGTGTCGCTCTGGGCGACCGTGCGGCGCGTCCGCGTGCAGGTGCGCGGGCCGCTGTTCGCGATCGACCACGACGGGGCGACGCGCAAGGGCGACGAGCCGCAGGTCCGGGCCGCGTTCGAGGCGGTCGTCGGCCAGCGCCTCGGCCTCGACGTCGACCGCGCCAGCGGCGCCGTGCGCCTGCGCGACTTCGCCCGCCTGCGCGCGGCCGTGCTCGGGGCGGCGCCGCCGCTCCCGCCGCGGCCAGAGACGACGCGCGACTGGGCCCTGCGCGCCTTCGCCGACGGCTTCGAGGAGGCGTCGCTCGCGCGCGCCGTCGACGCCATGTTCCGCGGCCAGGCGCCCGCCCGCTTCGCCGACGGCCGCCTGGCCCGCGGCCTGGTCGACGAGCGCCTCGTCCTCGGCGGGCGCGACGTGCGCGCCTGGCGCGGCTGGCACGAGGTCGGCGTCCACGTCGTCGCCGCCGGCGAGATGCTGGGCAAGATCGCGGACCGTCACGCCTTGCCCTTCCCGGCCCTGGCGCTGTCGAACGGCCTCGACGACCCCAACCTGATCCAGGTGGGCGCGGCGCTCGAGCTCCCCCGGCCGCCCCCGGCGCGCCCCCGGCGCGCCGTCGAGGTCCGCGCGGACGGCCTCGTCGCGCGCGACCGGCCGGGCGGCCTGGGCGTGGCCACCCTCGCCGCGGGCCTCCGGTTCGTGAGCGACGCCGAGGACCTGGGCTGGGCGCGCCTGGACCTCGGCGGCGGCTGGGCGTGGGCGCCGCTCGACGCCCTCGCGCCCGTGCGCGGCGCGCAGGCGGTCGAGGTCGCCGCCGCGCAGCCGGTCGTGCGCGTCGAGCGCCCGGGCGCCCCGCGCTACGCCTCGCGCGGGCAGGCCTACGTGGTCCGCGCGGCCGGCGCGACGCTCAGCGAGGTGCAGTTCGACGAGGCTCCCGCCTCGATCCGCGCCAGCCTCCTCCGGCCCGTGGCGCTGGAGGAGCCGCCGTGAGGCGCGTGGGGCCGTACGAGGTCACGGGCGAGCTCGGGCGCGGCGGCATGGGGGTGGTCCTGGCCGCCGTGGAGCCGGCCACCGGGCGCGACGTCGCGCTCAAGGTGCTCCGCGTCGACGACGCGCGGGCGCGGGCGCGCCTCGCGCGCGAGGCCGAGGCCCTGGCGCGGCTGCGCCACCCGGGGATCGTCGCCGTGCTCTCCGCCGGCGAGGAGGGGGGGCGCCTGTGGGTGGCGATCGAGCGCGTGCGCGGCCGCTCGCTCGAGGCGCGGCTGCAGGCGGACGGGCCGCTCCCGTCGGCCGAGGTCGCGCGCCTGGGGCTGGCCCTGGCCGAGGCCCTGGCGCACGCGCACGCCCGGGGCGTGCTCCACCGCGACCTCAAGCCCGACAACGTGCTCCTGCCCGACGACGGCGGCCCCCCGCGCCTCGTCGACTTCGGCCTCGCCGCGCTCGCCGACGGCGCCGGCGAGCGGCTCACGCAGTCGGGCACGTTCCTCGGCACCCCCGGCTTCTGGTCGCCCGAGCAGGCCGGCGGGGAGCGGGCGAAGGTCGGCCCCGCGACCGACGTGTACGGCCTCGGCGCCCTGCTCTACGCCGCCCTCACCGGGCGACCGCCGGTCACGGGCGAGTCGCTGCAGGAGGTGCTCGTGGCCACGGCGGGCCGCGCCCCCGTCGCGCCGTCGGCGCTGCGCGCCGGCGTCGACGCGCGGCTCGAGCGGGTCGTCCTCCGCTGCCTGGCGAAGCGGCCCGAGGAGCGCTTCGCCGGGGCGGCCGAGGTCGCGGCGGCGCTCGCGGGGCGCGACGACGCCCCGCGCCCGCGCCTCGGCCCGCGGCTCCTCGGCCCGGCGCGGCAGCCGCCGCGGTCGTCGCCGGGCTGGCGCTCGCCGCCCCGGCCCGACGCCCGCGGCCGCGCCGCCGCCGCCCGCCCCGAGCCCGCCGCCGCCCGCGCCCGCGCCCGCGCCCGCGCCGATCGAGCGGCCCGCCGGCCCGCCGGCGACGGTCGAGGAGCTCCCGCCGCGCCAGGCGGGCTTGCCGCCCTGGGCGAACGAGGTCGTGCTGCTGCGCTTCGTCGGGCCGGACGCGCTGGAGGACCCCGACAGCGTCATGCTCTCCGAGCTGCTCTTCGAGGCGACGGAGCGCGACCCGCTCTACGTGGCGTCGACGCTCCGCTGGGTGGCGGAGTCGGCGCGAGACCCACGCGGGCGCGCGCGGGCGTGGCATGACCTGGCCCGGCTGTTCCAGGTGGGGCGAGGGGTCGCCCGGTCGGCGTCGGAGGCGCTGCGCTGCCACCGCGCGGCGGCGGCGCTCGGCCACGGCGGGAGCGCCGTCGCCCTGGGGACGGCCCTGCGCCTCGACGACCCGGAGGCGGCCCTGGGCTGGCTGCGCCGCGCGCTGTCGGCGGAGTACGGCGCGAAGCCGGACGACCTCGACCGGGCGCGCCTGCAGGTCGGCCAGATCTGGTACATGCGGCCCGACCTGGTCCCCGACGACGAGCTCGAGGCCTGCCTGCGAGCTGCGGCCGCGCCGCAGGCGGCCGTGTTCCTCTCGCTCTGGCTCGAGCGGCGCGGGCGACCGGACGAGGCCGAGCGGGTCCTCGACGAGGCCGCGGCGCGCACCGACGACCCCGGCGTCCACGCGCAGCGCGCCGTCTCCGTCGCGCCGCGCCGCCCGGAGCGCCTGCCCGAGCTCCTGCGCGGCCCGCGCGCGCCGGACGCGCGGGCCCGCTTCGCCACGGACCTGTTCGCGCGAGCCGCCGACGACTCCGGCCTGCGCGAGCCCGCGGTGGAGCTCCTGCGCGCGCTCTTCGAGGACCCCGAGCCGGAGGCTCGCGGGATCGCTGCAGCCGGGTTGGTCGTCGCCCACTCGGTCGACCGGCGCAACGGCCGGCGGCCGCCGCGCGTGAGCGAGGACGAGGCGCGCGCCGCCTACCCGGTCGCGCGCGCCACCGGCCACAGCGTCGGCGGCGCCGCCGAGGAGCTCGGCCTCGTCAGCCCGCCGCCGCCCGACGGTCCGGCGCCGGGGTCGACGCCACGAGCTCGGTGATCACCTCGTCGGCGGAGATCGCCTCGGCCTCGGCGTGGTAGCTGAGCATGATCCTGTGGCGCATGGCCGGGTGGATCACCGCCCGCACGTCCTCGGCCGTGGCCTCGGCCCGCCCCTGGAGCAGGGCGCGCGCCTTGGCGCCGAGGAGCAGGTTCTGCGTGGCGCGCGGGCCGCCGCCCCAGGCCAGCCACTCGCGCACGAACGCAGGGGCCACCCCGCTCGTCGAGCGCGTGCGCCGCGTCAGCGCCATGGCGTAGCGCAGGAGGTCGTCGGGCACGCGCACGCGCCGCACGAGGCGGTGGGCCTCGAGGATCTCCTCGGTGGAGAACACCGGCTCGAGCTTCGCCCCGTAGGACGACGTCGTGAGCTTCATGACGTCGTACTCCTCGGCGAACGAGGGGTAGTCGACGTTGATCATGAACATGAACCGGTCGAGCTGCGCCACGGGGAGCTGGTAGGTCCCCTCCTGCTCGATCGGGTTCTGCGTGGCCAGGACGAAGAACGGCTCGGGCAGGGCGTACTTGGTGCCGGCGCAGGTGACCTGCCGCTCCTCGAGCGCCTCCATGAGGGCGGCCTGCGTCTTGGGCGGGGTGCGGTTGATCTCGTCGGCGAGCACGATGTTGGCGAAGATCGGCCCGGGCTGGAACACGAAGCGCCGCTCGCCGCTCGGGTCGCGCCCGATCACCATGGTGCCGGTGATGTCCGACGGCATCAGGTCGGGCGTGAACTGGATGCGCCGGAAGTCGAGCGAGAGCGACTCCGAGATCGACGAGATCAGGAGCGTCTTGGCCAGCCCGGGCACGCCCACGAGGAGCGAGTGGCCCTGCGCGAACACGGCGCAGAGGAGCTCCTCGATCGGGCCGTCGAGGCCGACGATCCGGCGCCGCAGCTGGTCGCGCAGGCGCTGGACCTTCGCGCCGACCTGCTCGACCCGCCGCGCCTCGTCCTGCGTCAGTCCGCTCATGCGTCCGCCTCTCCCGGGGCCGCCGCGCGCGCGCGCGACGCCCCCGTCTCGCCCTGGCCGGCGGCCAGGGCCTCGATCTCCGCCCGCGCGTACGCCTTGCCCGCGCCCGCCTTGCCCCGCGTCATGCCGGGGCAGTCGGCGGCGTACTCGTCCCACGCCTCGGGCGTGGCGATCGTCTCCGGCCAGAAGGGGAACGTGCGGCACTGCGTCGGGCGCGCCTCGTAGACGGTGCAGCCCTGGTCGTCCGACCAGAAGATGCAGTCGCCGTTCTTCTTCTCCGTGAGCGAGTAGACGCCGAGGTTGGCCACCCAGCGCACGTAGCGGCGCGAGAAGGCGTCGGGCGTGAGCCCCTGGTGCTCGGCGAGGCGCGCGATCATGGCCTCGTCGACCTCGACGTAGCCCGGGTCGGGGCCGCGGCAGCACTCGCCGCAGCGCGTGCAGGTGAAGCGCAGGCCCTGGGCGTACCAGGGCTCGCTCCGGGCCAGGCGCCGCGGCCGCGGGCTCACGGCGAGGCCCCGGCGGCCGTCGACCCGCTGAGGTCGCGCGCCTCGCGCGTCAGCTCGAGCGTGCGCACGAACGGCCCGTCTTCGTCTCCCGCCGCGCCGGCGAGCCCGCGCGAGCTGGTGACGAAGATCTGCGCGAACTCGTCGTCGAACGCGCGCAGGAGCGAGAGGAAGGCGCCCTCGCGCGTCGGGTCGGCCGAGGCCAGCGGCTCGTCGAGGAACAGGAAGTGGCCGCCGGCCAGCCCGCGCGCGGCGACGAGCGCGCGCGCCAGGCCCAGGCGCAGGGCCAGGAGCACCTGGTCGGCCGTGCCGCTCGAGAGCTCGACCAGGCGCACGAAGTCGCCGCGGTCGGGCGAGAAGACGCGCACGTCGAGGTCGGGCCCGACCTTCACGCGGCGGTAGCGGCCGCCCGTGAGGCGCGGCAGGACCTGCTCCAGGTAGCGCGCGAGCGCCGGGCCGAAGCGGGCCTCGAGCGCCTGCGCCAGGCCGTCGAGCAGCGCGATCGCCTCGGCGCGCACGGCCAGCTCGCGCCGCGCCGGCGCCAGGACCTCGCGCAGCTGGCGCACCTTGGCCTCGAGCTCCTCGAGGCGGCGCCGCTGGCGCCCGAGCCGCTCGTCGCGGCCGCGCGCCTCGTCGAGCGCCATCTGCGCCTGCACCAGCTCGTCGCGGGCGCGGCGGGCCGCGCCCTCGGCCTGCTGCAGCGCCGCGCGCAGGGTGGCCTCGTCGCCGAGGAGGTCGTCGAGGAGCTCGCGCTCGCGGCGCATGACCGCGCGCAGGTCGTCGACCGACGGCGCGGCGGGCCGCGCGCGCAGGAGCTCCGACAGCCCGCTCTGCTCCTCGTAGCGGCGCCGCGCGGCCGCGGCGTCGCCGGCGTGCGCCTTGAACGCCTCGGCCAGGACGCCCTCGAGCGCCTTGGTCGCCTCGCCCACGGGCGCCGCGCGACGCCCGTGCTCGAGCGCCTCGAGCTCGATCCGCGCGCGCACGACCAGCGCCTGGGCGCGGTGCACCTCGGCCTCGAGCGCCGCCGCGTCGGCGGGCGCGGCGGCCTCGGCCGCCGGCGCCGCCTGCGGCACGCCCTCGGGGAAGGCGACCTTGATCGTCTCGCGCACCTCGGCCAGCGCCTGCCGCGCGCCCGCCTCGACGCGCCGGGCGTCGGCCAGCGCCCCGTCGGCCTCGCGCGTCGCGCCGTCGGCCCGGGTCACGCGCGCCTGCGCGTCGGCCAGGAGCTCGGCCGGGCCGGCCGTCCCCTCGAGGTGCGGCCCGGCCGCCTGCTTCAGGGCGGCGACGGCCTGGCGCACGTTCTCGGCCGCGACCGGCTCGAGCGCCTTGATCATCGCCCCGAGCGAGGTGCCCAGCGGCCCGGGGGTGAAGGCCTTGCAGGCCTCGAGCTCGCGCCGGTCCTGCGCGTCGAGCGCCTGGAGGCGCGCCTGCTCCTCCTCGGCCGCCTGCGCGCGGCGCACGGCGCCGGCGCGCACGAGGAGCGACCACAGGCCGAGCGCGGCCAGGCCGACGCCCAGCGCCGCCAGCGGCGCCGTGGCCAGCTCCGGGGTGAGCGTGAGCGCCTGCCCGCCCGGGAGCGCCAGGGGGCGCGCCGGGAAGGTCAGCGCCGGCTGCTCGGCCGGCAGGCGCGTCGCCGCGGCCGCCCCGCCGGCGCCGGCGCCCCAAAGGAGGGCCAGGACGCCCAGGAACAGCCGCCAGCCGGCCGTGCGCCGCTCGCGGGCGGCGACCGCCGCCTCGCGCTCGAGGCGCACCGGCAGGGCGTCGGGGCCGGTCTCGGGCGCGACCTCCCGGGCGAGCTGGTCGCGGCGCGCGCCGACGAGCGCCGTGAGCGCCTGCGCGGCGCGGTCGATCGCCTGCGCCTGGTCGAGCGCCTGGCGGGCCGCCGCGCGCGGCGCGTCCTGCTGGCGCGCGGCCTCCTCGACGCGGCCGACGTGGGCCCCGGCCTGCTCGGCCAGCGCCTCGAGGCGGCGCAGCGCGCCCAGGAGGAGCTGTCGCTCGGCCGCGGCGACGAGCGAGGTCTCGACGCGGCTCAGGGCGGCGGCGCGCTCGCGCTCGGCCGTGACCGCCCGCTCGGCCTGCTCGCGGTCGAGGCGCGCCCGCTGCTCGGCGGTGAGCGCTTCGGCCTGGCGGAAGCGGGCGGCGGCCAGCTCGTCCTCGACCTGCGCGGCCTCCTCGCGCGCCGGGAGCGCCTCGGTGTGGAGCGCCTGGGCCACGGTGAGGTCACGCTCGAGCGTGCTCGCCCGCTCGCGCCCCTCCTCCTGCTCGCGCTCGAGGGCCGCGCGCGCGCGCTCGACCGTGGTGATCCCGAGCATGTCGCACACGATCCGGCGCGCGTTGTCGCGCCCGTCGCGCTGCAGGAGGTCGAGCTCGTGCTGGGCCACGTAGAACGAGTAGCGGAAGGCGGAGAAGTCGAGCCCGAGCAGCCCCTGGAGCGCCTCGGCCACCGCCCGCGGCCCCTCGGCCAGGAGCGCGCCGTCGGGCCCGGTGAGGCGCGCCTCGAACTCGCCCGTGCGGGCGACGAGCCGCTCGATGCGGTGGACGCCGCGCCCGGGGAGCTCGACGTCGACGCGCGTGCGGCACTCGTCGCGCTCCCAGTGGATCGCCTGGGTCGGGTCGGTGCCCTCGGTGCGGATCGTGCGCCCGAAGAGGGCGAAGGCGATCGCCTCGCCGACCGTCGTCTTGCCGGCCTCGTTCTCGCCGGCGAGGCCGATCACCCCGGCCGGCAGGTCGGTCAGCTCCAGGCGCTCGAAGCGCATGAAGCCCTCGGCGTGCAGCTCGCGCAGGATCACGGCGCCTCCCTGGGCGAAGCGCCCATCACCCGGCGTAGCGCCACCTGCGCCATGGCCAGCGCGTCGCCGGCCAGGGCGGCGCGGTCGACCTGCCCCGCGCGCGCGAGCGCCTCGACGCGGCCGCGCGCGAAGGCCTCGAGCTCCGCCGGCGGCGTGCGCAGCTCGAGCCCGGCGTAGGCGCCCGCGAGGTCGCTGTCGCCGCCGGTCGGCAGGTCGGGGTCGGGGAGGCGCTCGTCGCCGTCGCCGAGCGCGGGCAGGGCGTCGTCCGAGTCCTCGACGCCGAACACGACCACCGGCTGCTCGTCCGACGGCCCGCGGGCGTCGCCCACCTCGATCACGTCGTCGTCGGCGCCCGGCACGTCGCCGCCGTGGTCGCCGTTGCCCTCGTGCCCGGCCATGGTCAGCGCCCCTCCGCGCCGAAGCGCGCGACCTCGCCCGTGGCCTTGCGCACGGCCCAGCCGCGGAGGAACGGCTCGCCCGCGCCCTCGGCGCTGAAGGCGAACCACTCGGGCAGGTCGGCGGCGAGGCCCACCTCGGCCGTGCGGCCGCCCGGCGCGGCGCGCAGGGCGGCGAAGGCGGCATCGAGCGTGGGCGCGGGCCCGGCGCCCTGTGCGACACGCTGCGCCTGGCCCAGGCGCTTCGTGAGCGCGGCCGTGACCTCGGGCGTGCCGGCGGCCACGAGCGGCGGGGCGTCGCGGCCGAGCACCTCGACGCCGGTGGCGATGATGCTGACGACGCGCTGCGGGCCGTGGATCTCGGCCGCGAGCTCCGGGTCGCCGCCCTCCTCGGCGTAGTGGCGGGCGACCTCCTCGGAGATCTCCTCGGCCTTGACCTCGCCCTGGACGGCGACCGTCCGCCCGCTGGCGTCGCGCGGGACGAAGAACGCGTAGTCCTTGAAGCGGACGCGCACCTCGCGCTCGCCGTCGCTCAGGACCATCCAGCAGCCCTTCTTGCGGCAGACGTCCTTGATGCGCCCGTCGACGCGCACGGGGCGGCCGGCGAAGGCGCCGGGCTCGGCGACGACGCGCTCGAGCGGGGCGGCCTCGGGGAGCGTGACGCCGGCGCCGAAGACGCCGGCCGGCGCCCCCAGGGGCGGGAGCTCGGGCGCGCGGGCGGGCCGGGAGGTCGGGCGCGTGGTCGGGCCGGGCTGCGCGTCTTGCCCGCGGGCGCCCCAGGCGACGGCGACGAGCGCCGCGCCGAGCGCGAGGGCGATGGACGGGCGGCGCGCGAGGTCGCCGGTGGGCATCCTAGGTGCTCCTGACACAACGGGTTGAGGAGGGCGCGGAGTCTACCACGTGGCCTGCAGGGCAGGAAGGGAAGGTCCCCCCGCGCCGCGCCTCAGGCCCGGGCCAGGGCGGCGCGCACCTCGTCCTCGCCGAGGTCGCGGGAGCCGCCCGGCGCCAGGCCCAGGTCGAAGAGGCGCAGGCGACCCACCGCCACGCGCACGAGGCGCAGGGTCGGATGGCCCACGGCGGCGGTCATCCGACGCACCTGGCGGTTGCGCCCCTCGGTGAGGGTCAGCTCGACCCACGCGGTCGGCACCGTCTTGCGGGCGCGGATCGACACCGGGCGGGGGGGCAGCGGCGGGTCGCCCTCGAGCAGGCGGGCGGCGGCAGGGCGGGTCGGGCCGTCGGGCAGGTCGACCCCGCGGGCGAGGCGCCGCAGGGCGTCGGCGTCGGGGACGCGCTCGACCTGCGCCCAGTAGGTGCGCGGGTGGGCGAAGCGCGGGTCCGTGAGGCGGTGCGTCAGGCCGCCGTCGTCGGTGA
Organism: Planctomycetota bacterium; assembly: GCA_019636275.1. GTDB lineage: Bacteria > Planctomycetota > J058 > J058 > J058 > JAMLIC01. Next base: position 77,728 of record JAHBXY010000010.1, read on the forward strand.
GCAGCAGCAGCCCCTCGCTGTCGTGGTCGAGGCGACCGACCGCGCGCAGGGGGCCGCGCGGCCCGCGGCCGGCGAGCGGGTCGTGGACGAGGAGCGGCGCGAGGCCGGGATGGCCGGCGCGCTCGGTCCACTGAGAGACGTGACCGTAGGGCTTCCACAGGGCGACGACGCGGTCGGGCACGGGCGCGATCGGAGCATCCGGAGGGGCGGTCGGGCCAGGGGCGGTGCGCCACGGCGCGCAGGCGAGGGTCAGGGGCGACCCGGGCGCGCCGCCGGTCCGGCGTGTTCACCGCGGTCGGCGGCCTGGCAAGCCCGTTGCGCTCGCCCTTGGCCGACGGGGTCGGCGTCGTCGCGGCCCCCTGCAACCGCCACCCGGACAGGAGGAGGACACGTGGTCCGTCAAGGAACGAGAGGACGCGCGGCGCTGTTCGTGCCCGCGCTGCTGGTCGTGTGCATCGCTGGGTGCCCCGGCGAGGACGACGACGCCGGGGTGCCCCCCACCTTCGAGCCGACCCCGGCGGGTCGCGACGACGCGCCCCCGCCGCGCCAGCCGACGGGGCCCGAGACGACGACCACGCTGTCCCTGCCGTCCGAGGCGGAGCCCGTGCTGGTGATCGAGCGCCGGGGCGCCGAGCAGGTGCCGGCCGGGCAGGAGTACGCCTACACGCTGGTCGTGACGAACCAGTCGCAGCAGGCCCTCAACGACATCGTGATCCGCGAGACCATGCGCATGAGCCCGACGGGCGAGCGGCAGGTCGGCGAGGGGCAGGCCCACGCGCCCCATGGCAACGGCGAGGGCATGGCGCAGGACCGGGCACAGCAGCAGCAGCAGCAGCAGGCCCAGCAGCAGCAGGCCCAGCAGCAGCAGGCCCAGCAGCAGCAGGCCCAGCAGCAGCAGGTCAACGGTCAGCGCAGGGGCCAGCAGGGCCAGCAGAACGGCAACGGCGCGTTCGAGGGCCAGGAGTGGCACATCGACATGCTCGGGCCGGGCGAGTCGCGGACGATCGAGGCCAGCTTCATGCCGCCGGACATGGGCGCGCTCGAGCTGTGCACGTCGGCGACCTACCGCCAGGCGCTGTGCACCGTCGTGAACGTCGTGGCCCCGGACCTGGGGCTGCAGGCCTTCCTGATCGACGCCGAGGGGCGCCGGGTGGACGTGGCCTACGCCTGTGACGAGCTCTTCCTCTACTACCGCGTCTACAACCCCGGCACCGCGGCCACGCCGCCGGTCCAGGTGACGCACCCGCTGCCGCAGTTCGCGCAGGCGGCGGAGACGCGCGCCCAGGAGGTCGCCTTCCAGGTCGAGCCGATCCCGCCCGGCCAGGCGATCGAGCGGCGGGTCCGGCTGGGGTTCGTCGGCGCGGGCACGTTCGAGGGCGCGGCCCAGGCGCGCGCCGGCGACCTCACCGCGCAGGCGCAGGTGCCCGGGATCGCGATCGTCGTGCCCGAGCTGGCGATCCAGATCGACGGCCCGCAGCAGGCCTACCTCGGCCGCCCCGTGACCTACCGGGTGACCGTGGCCAACCCGAGCGACGTGCCCGCGCTGAACACGCGCGTGCGCCTCGAGGTGCCGCAGGGCTTCCAGCGGCCGCAGATCGACACGCGCCAGGTGCGGCAGGTCGACCCGGGGACCTTCGAGGTCGGCACGCTCCCGGCCGGCGAGCGCCGCAGCTTCTCGCTGACGTTCGACCCGGGCGACGAGCCGGCGCAGATCCGCATGCTCGCCCGCGCCGAGGCCTACTGCGCGCCGATCGTGCAGGACCAGATCGCCACCGAGGTGATCGGCGTCCCGGCGATCCGCCTCCTGGCGGTCGACCTGACCGACCCGGTCGAGGTGGGTGACGCGGTCGTCTACGAGGTGCAGGTCATGAACCAGGGCACCGAGGAGGACCTCGACATCCGGATCACCGGCGAGCTGCCCCGCCAGCTGCGGTTCATTGACGGCTCCGGCCCGACCGGGGTCCAGGGCCAGCAGCAGCGGTTCGAGTTCGCGCCGATCGACCGCCTCGCGCCGGGCCAGACCGCGACGTGGCGCGTGCGGGCGGAGGTCCTCGAGCCGGGGCAGGTGCAGTTCACCGTGCGCATGGTCAGCCAGGCCAACCCGCAGCCGGTGATCTCGCAGGAGCCCACGACGCTGATCGAGGCCGCGCCGGCGCAGCAGCGCTAACCGGCGCGCGAGAGAAGTCCCGAGCGAAGGGAGGGGCAGGCGGGCCGCGCCGCGAGGCGTGGCCCGCCTGCCCTCGTACCTCGTACCTCGTGCCGAGCGGCGGCCCCCGCAGGTAGGATCCCCGCCCCATGACCGCCGCCGCCGAGCATCCCGCCCGGGCCTTCTGCCGCGCCCTGAACGTCCGCTACCCGCTCGTCCAGGGCGGCATGACCTTCGGGTCCGACGCCCGCCTCGTCGCGGCCGTCTCCGAGGCCGGGGCGCTCGGGACGCTCGGAACCTTCCACTACCGCACGCACGACAAGGTCAAGGAGCAGGTCGACCTGATCCGCCAGGCGACCGCCCGCCCCTTCTCGGTGAACGTGCCCTTCTTCGAGCAGAGCTTCGCGCTCGTCGAGCGGCTGGCCCGCGAGGACGGGGTGAAGGTGTTCACGCTCGGCGGCTGGTTCTCCGAACCCATGCAGCGGCTCAAGGAGGAGCTGGGCCTGACCGTGCTCGTGAGCGTCAACGCGCCCACGGTCGCGCGCATGGTGGCCGAGCGGCCCTACGACGCGCTGATCGTCCAGGGCAACGAGTCGGGCGGCGCCAACTCGCACTACGGCACCGAGCAGCTGTTCGAGCTCGTGCGGCCGATCGCGCGGCCGGGCGCCCCGGTCCTGTGGGCGGGCGGCCAGTGGGACGGCGGCGACCTCCTGCGCGCGCTCGTGCGCGGCGCCGCCGGCGTGCAGCTCGGCACGCGCTTCTTCTTCGCCGAGGAGTCGCCGCTGCACCCCTCGATCAAGGCGCAGGTCCTCGACTCGAACCTCAAGCGGCCGCTGACGACGGCGCTCACGCCGGTCAACGACACGCTCTCCATGCGGTTCATCACCAACAAGGCGTACAAGACGGCCCTGAAGGAGGGCGAGGTCGAGAAGATCTTCCAGGACAAGGAGCGCGTCTTCGCCCTCAGCCAGGCCTTCTTCGAGGAGAACGCGCGGCCGCTGCTGATCTACGCCGGGACGGGGGTCTACAAGCTGCGCGCGATCCAGCCCTGCCGCGCGATCGTCGACGAGGTCGTGCGCGAGTACAACGACCTCGCCGCGCGCCGCCTCCCGGAGCTCTGACCTGCTCGACGGCTGCGGCCGCCAGCCGCGCCGCGGCCGTCGATGCCCTACTGCTGGCAGGCCCAGCCGACGATCGTCGCCATGAGCTCGCCCGGCGCCTCGCCCGTGCGGGCCACGGCCGCCTCGAGCGCCTCGGGCGTGGCCGCGCGGCCGGTGACCCGGCGGTGCGCGCGGGCGAGCAGGGCGCGCCGGGCGCGCGGGTCCTGGCCGGCGATGCGCACGAGGTCGGCCTGCGACTCGCCCTTGCGGCCGAAGAGCTCCGCCTCGTGGCCGTCGTGGAGCCGCTCGGCCGGCCCGCGCGCGGCGGCGGCGTCGCGCGCCTCGAGCCCGAGCACGCGCTCGAGCACCGCGGCCACGTAGGCCTCCTTGCCCGCGTGGCGCGCCGTCCAGGCCTGGCTGAACAGGAGCGCCTGCAGGGCGTCGACCGGCGTGATCCGGCCCGCCCGCAGCCGCTCGGACACCGAGTCCCACGTGGCGCCCTTCGGCCGGTGCGGCCCCGTGAGGCCCAGGTGCTCGAGCTCCGCCTCCCACCAGGCCTGGTGCGGCTCCGGCCGCGCGAGCAGCGCCTTGATCAGCGCCTCGCCCCCGAGGCCGCTCAGGGCGCGCGCCTCGTCCGCCGTGGGCGCCCGCCCGACGAGCGCCTGGAAGGCGCGCGGCCCGGCGGCCGAGGGCGGCGGCGCGGCGGCCGGCGCCGACGCGCGCTCGGCGGCCACGAGCGTCAGCTCCGCGGTCCCGGACGCGGCGCTGTCGTGCACGACCAGCATGACGACGTAGGTCCCCGGCCGGTCCGCGACGAGCTGCGCCTCCGCCTCGGCGGGCCGCTCGACGCGCGCCTCCGACCCCGTCGGGCGGGCCCGGAGCGCCCAGCGGTAGGCCAGCGGCTGGCCGCGACCCACGGCCGCCGCGCGCAGGGCGACCGGCTCGCCCACGGTCACCTCGGCGCGGGCCGCCTCGATCGTGACCTCGAGCGGAGCGTCGCCGGGACCGGCGCTCGGGCCGCCGGGGCCGGCGGGCGCGACGGTCGGGCCGGGCGCCTCGCCGCCCACCCAGGCCGCCCCCACCCAGGCCGCGAGCGCCGCCCACTCGGGCGAGGCCATCGTGAGCACCTCGCCGCCGCCGTGGCCGGGGCCGCCCTCGTGGGCCGGGAGCGGCTTGAGCAGGAGGGCGCTCTCCTGCGGCCGCCCCGGCGCGACGAAGCGGCGCGCCGCCCACAGGTTCGCCTCGACGGTCCGCGGGTCGCTGCCCTGGGCCAGGAGGAGGCCGCCCCCGCCGCCGACGACGCTGTGGCAGCTCGCGCAGCGCGCCGCGAGGACCGGCTGGACGTGGCGGGCGAAGGCGACCGGGTCGAGCCCGGCGCCGACCTCGGGCGCAGGCACCCGGGGCGCGTCCGGAGCGGGCGCGCTGGCGGCGTCGGCGACCGGCGCCGGCTCGGCGGGCCGCCCGCCCGCGGCGAGCGCCCAGGCGAGGAGGGCCATGAACGTGAGCAGGACCAGCCCCGCGAGCCCGACGACGAGGTTGCGGTAGAAGACCCGCTCGCCCTCGGCGCGCTCGAGCGCCCGCAGGAGGACGTCCGCCCCGCCCCGCCCGGCGGGCCGCTGGCAGCGCCCGCGTGGGATCCTGCCGAGGGGCGCGTCCCGAGGCGGCGCCAGCGCTGGCGCGCGCTGGCGGCCGGCGCGCCAGGCGCCGAGGCGACCGACGCGCCGGGGCAGCGGCGAGCGGCCGGCACCGGCGCGCAGTGACCGGCGGCGCCGACGCGGCCGGCGGCGACGACGCGGCCGGCGGCACGCGGACGAGCGTCGGGACCCTCGGCTCGAGGTCGTCGACGGGCGCGGCCTCCGGCGCCGCCGCGGCGCGCAGGTCCTTGAACACGAGCGTGGTCTTGCCGAGGCTCAGGACGTCGCCGTTGCGCAGGCGCGCCTGCTGGCGGGGCGGGATCCGCCGCTGGTTGAGGAGCACGCCGTTGCGGCTCCCCAGGTCCTTGACGAAGAAGCCCTCCGTGGCCCGGACGAGGAGCGCGTGCCGGCGCGAGACCTGCAGGTCGCCCAGCTCGATCGAGGCCCCGCCGTCGCGGCCGATCACGGTGACCGCGTCCTCGAGCGAGACCTCACGGTTCTTCGACTTGCCGACGACGATGACGCTGGCCATGTGCCGCCCTTCGGGTGACCGCCGGACCGAGCAACGTCGGGCCCATGGCATGATGCCTTCAGGCGTCAGGAATTACGACCTCCGCCCTGTAAATCGTAAGGTCCGCCGGCGCCAGCTCCGGAACGCCGAGGCCCCCGGCGGCGAGCCGGGGGCCTGGCGGCTGGACGCGTGGTCGGGCCGGGGCCTACGAGCAGCCCATGCTGTTGCCGCAGTTCAGGCAGCGGTAGCAGGAGCCGTTGCGGACCGTGATGTGCCCGCACGACCCGCAGAAGGGCGCGTCGCCCATGAGGTTCTGCGTCAGGGCCGACAGGCCCTCCAGGCGGTTCTTGGCCGTGCCCGGCTTGACCGCCCGAGGCTGCTGGGCGGGCGCCTGCGCGGCCGTCGGGCCGGCCGGGGCCGCCGGGGCGGGCGGCGCCTCGAGCGCGGCGGCCTCGGCCGCCGGGTCGCCCGCGACCGCCTGCTCGTCCTCGAGGTCCGAGTCGGACGGCTTGACGTGCACGAAGTCGGTGCGGCCGAGGTACTCCATGCCGAGGACCCGGAACACGTAGTCCACGGCCGAGGTCGCGAACTTGATGTTCGGGTGGTCGAGGACGCGCCCCTGCGGCTCGAAGCGCGTGAACGTGAAGGCGTTCACGAACTCCTCCAGCGGCACCCCGTGCTGGAGGCCCAGCGACACCGAGATCGCGAAGCAGTTCATCAGGCTGCGCAGGGCGGCGCCCTCCTTGGCCAGGTCGATGAACACCTCGCCCAGCGAGCCGTCCTCGTACTCGCCCGTCCGCAGGTAGATCTTCTGGCCGCCGACGCGGGCCTCCTGCGTGAAGCCGCCGCGCTTCTTCGGCAACCGCCGGCGCTCGAGGCGCGGCGGCGTCTCGGCGGCCACGACCGTCGCCGTCGAGACGTCGAGGGCCGGGGCGGGCGCCTTCTTCTCGTCCTTCGTGTCCTCGTTCTCCTTGGCGCTCGTGTGCAGGACCTGCGACGCCTTGCTCCCGTCGCGGTAGACGGCGATCGCCTTGAGGCCCAGGCGCCACCCCTCGATGTAGACCTGCTCGATCTCCTCGATCGTGGTCTCGGGCGGCAGGTTCACGGTCTTCGAGATCGCGCCGGAGAGGAACGGCTGCGCCGCCGCCATCATGCGCACGTGGCCCATGGGCGCGATCGAGCGCGTGCCCGTCTTCCCGCAGCGGTTGGCGCAGTCGAAGATCGGCAGGTGCTCCTTCTTGAGGTGCGGCGCGCCCTCGATCGTCAGCCGGCCGCTCGTGACCTCGCTGGCCGCCTCCACCTGCGCGTCGCTGAAGCCCAGCGCCCGCAGCAGGTCGAAGCTCGGGTCGTCGAGCTTGTCGCCGAAGCCGAGGCGCCGGAAGGCCTCGTCGCCGAGCACGTGGCGGCTGAAGGCGTGGCGCAGCTCGAACGCCGACGGCAGCGCCTGCTCGGCCCGGTCGAGCTCCTCGGGGCGTAGGCCCTTCTTCAGGAGGCTCTCGCGGTTCACGTGCGGCGCCCCCTCGAGCGTCCACGTGCCGCGCATGTAGGCGACGATGTCCTCCACCTCGCGCTGCGTGTAGCCGAGGTTGCGCAGGCCGCGCGACACGGTCGAGTTGACGATCTTGAAGCTGCCGCCGCCGGCGAGCTTCTTGAACTTGACCAGGGCGAAGTCGGGCTCGATCCCGGTCGTGTCGCAGTCCATGAGCAGGCCGATCGTGCCCGTCGGCGCGAGCACCGTCGCCTGCGCGTTGCGGTAGCCGTGCCGCATGCCGGCCGCCACGGCGCGGTCCCACGCCGCGCGCGCGCCCTCGATCAGCGCCGGCTCGGCCTGCGCCGCGTCGACCCGGTAGGCCGCCTCGCGGTGCATGTTCATCACCTTGAGCATGGGCTCACGGTTGTGGGCGAAGCCGGCGAACGGCCCCTTGCTGGCCGCCATCTCCGCCGACGCCTCGTAGGCCGCGCCGGTCATGATCGCCGTGATCGCCCCGCCGGTGGCCCGCGCCTGCGGGCTGTCGTAGGGCTGGCCGAGGACGAGCAGGAGCGAGCCCAGGTTGGCGTAGCCGAGGCCCAGCGGGCGGAAGTCGTGGCTGCGCTGCGCGATCCGCTTCGTCGGGTAGCTCGCGTAGTCGACCAGGATCTCCTGCGCGACGATGAACGTGCGGCAGGCGTGGCGCAGCGCCTCGACGTCGAAGCCGGCGTCGTCGCGCTGGAACTTGAGCAGGTTGACGCTCGCCAGGTTGCAGGCCGTGTCGTCGAGGAACACGAACTCCGAGCAGGGGTTCGTGGCGTTGATCCGGCCGGCGTTGGGGACGGTGTGCCAGGTGTTGCAGGTCGTGTCGTACTGCACGCCCGGGTCGGCGCAGCGCCAGGCCGCCTCGGCGACCTTCCGCATCAGCTCGCGGGCCGGGTAGGCGCGCGCCGGCGCGCCGTTGGTGCGCCACGTCGTCGTCCACTGCTCGTCGCCGACGACCGCCTGCATGAACGCGTCGCTCATGCGCACCGAGTTGTTCGAGTTCTGCCCGCTGACCGTGCGGTAGGCCTCGCCGTTGAAGTCCGACGAGTAGCCGGCCTTGATCAGGGCGCGGACCTTGTCCTCCTCGCGCGCCTTCCACTCGACGAAGCGGACGATGTCCGGGTGGTCCATGTCGAGGCACACCATCTTCGCCGCGCGCCGCGTGGTGCCGCCCGACTTGATCGCGCCGGCCGACTTGTCGAAGATCTCGAGGAAGCTCATCAGGCCCGACGACGTGCCGCCGCTGGTGAGCCGCTCGCCCTCGGCGCGGATGCGCGAGAAGTTCGTGCCCGTGCCGCTGCCGAACTTGAACAGGCGCATCTCGCGCTGGATGCCCTCGGCGATGTCCATCAGGTCGTCGTCGATCGACTGGATGAAGCAGGCCGACACCTGCGGGTTGGTGTACGAGTCCGTCGTCTCGCGCACGTCGCCCAGCGCCTGGTCCCACACCCACGAGCCCACCGGCTTGCCGGCGATCCCGTAGGCCTCCTTGAGGCCGCAGTTGAACCACACGGGCGAGTTGAACGCGCCGATCTGGTTCATGAGCATGTAGACGAGCTCGTCCTCGAACGCCTGCGCGTCGTCCGCCGTGGCGAAGTAGCCGCCGAGGCGCTCGCCCGACTGGCGGATCGCCTTGACGATGCGCTCGACGACCTGCCGCGCCGAGACCTCGTGGCCGGTGTTCGGCACCTCGGCCTTGCGGAAGTACTTCGACACGAGGATGTCGGTCGCGAGCTGGCTCCAGGTCGCCGGCACCTCGACGTCGTCCATCTTGAAGACGACCGAGCCGTCCGGGTTCGTGATCACCGAGCGGCGCCGCTCGAACTTCATCCCGGCGAGCGGGTCCTGCCCGCGCCGGGTGTAGCGGCGCTCGATCGACACGCCCTTGCCCTGCTGGATGGTCCGACGGTCTGCGACCTGCATGCTCACGCTGCTCATGTGGCGACGTCCCCGATGTCCCCCGGATGCCCTCACCCTGACCCGCTCCCGTCCGCTGCCGATAGCGACGGGAAACCCTCGTCCTCTGCGTCCGAGGGCGCCTCCGGTCCGTGGTGCTGCGCTGGTTCCGCCCGGCTCTCCGGCGCGGACGTGCAAGCTATCGCCGACCACCGACAGGCCCGGGCGCACCCCCCGCAGGCCCGACAGCACGGGGCTTGTGCGTGGACCTGGATGACCGGGCGCCGGTCGGGGCCGGCGGGCTGGAGACCTAACCGAAGTCGACGCAATCGATTGCAGCGCCGGGCAGGAGCCCGCCCCTGACGCGGTGCGGCAGACGGCGCCCGTGCTGGAACTTCACCCCCGGCCGGCCGTGCCCCGTTGTGGAGGCTTGCGACCCGGATGGCCTCCCGGAGGTGCGTGATGAAGATCGGCCCCGTCGCGAGCGACCCCGCCAGGCTGTCGGCCGGCCTGCTCGCCTTGACCCTCGTCGGCGCGCTCACGGGCGCGCTGCCGCTGGCCGGCCTCGCCGCTGCGCCGCGCGCCCGCGACCACGCGCCGTCGGTCCCGACCACGCCCCCGGCGATCCCCGGCGACCCGGTCGTCCACGCGGCGGCGACCCGCGGGCCGCTGCGCCTCGACGCCACGCTCGGGCAGCGCGTCGTGTGGCGTGACGACGGGCGGGTCGACCTCGTCGTGGGCGTGACGCTCGACGACGACGTCGCCCGCCGCGCGCCGGTCGACCTGGCCCTCGTCGTCGACACGTCGGGGTCGATGGGCGGCGTGATCGCCCTCGTGCGCCGCGCGACGCTCGGGATCATCGAGCGCCTCGGCCCCGACGACCGCCTGGTGCTCGTCACCTACTCTAGCGACGCGCGCACCGTCTTCCACGGGGCCCTGAGCCCGGCGGCGCGCGCCCAGGCCGAGGCGGCCGTGGGGCGCTTCGTGGCCTCGGGCGGGACGAACATCGCGGCCGGGCTCGAGGCGGGCCGCGCCGGCCTGCGCGCGCTCGGGGCGCAGGCCGGCCGCACGTCGCGGCTGCTGCTCCTCTCCGACGGCGCGCCGACGGTGGGCGAGACGTCGCCGCCGGCGCTCGTGCGCGCGGCGGGCGCGCTGCGCGCCGACGGCGTGGCGCTCTCGGCGGTCGGCCTGGGCCTCGACTACGGCGAGACGCTCATGGCCGCCATGGCCGACGCGGGCGGCGGCGCCTTCCACCACGTCGACGGGCCGGCGGCCCTGGCGAAGGTCTACGCCGCCGAGCTCGACGACCTGCGCGCCGTGGCCCTGCGCGGGGCGCGGCTGCGCCTCGTCCCGGCGCCGGGCGTCGAGGTGCTCGGCGTCACGGCCTGGGGCGCCGAGCACGCGGGCGGCGAGGCGAGCGTGTGGCTGGGCGACCTGTCGCTCGGCCGGGCGCTCAAGGTCGTCGCGCGCCTGAAGGTCGCCCCCGGGGCGGGGCGCACGGACGTGGTGCGCGTGCGCCTCGAGGGCCGCGGCGAGGCGCCGGCGCTCGCGGGCGAGGTGGCCCTCGAGACGGCCACGCTGTCGGCGGGCGTCACGGCCGACGCGCAGGTCGCCCGCGCCAGCGCCGTCGCCGAGGTCGAGCGCGACCTCGTGCAGGCCGACGTGGCCGAGCGCCTCAAGGGGGCGCGCGAGGCGGCCGCCCGCGGCGAGGGCGAGCGGGCGCGCGCCCTCGTGCGCGAGGCGCGGGCGCGGACGAGCGACCCGACGCTCTCGTTCGAGGCCATGGGCGAGCGGCAGGACGTGAACCTCGACGCGCTCGCCGACGACCTCGCGGAGGGCGCGGGGTCGGAGCGCGGGCGGCGGGCGATGAAGGCCGCCATGTCGGCCGAGCGCGGCGCCGGGCGGGCGCGGTGAGGGGGGCGGTCATGGGCGCGCGGGTCGTGATGACGGGGACGGGCGGGGCGGCCGCGGCGGCGGCCCTGGTGCTGGCGGGGCTGGCCGGCGGGGCGCTGGGCCCGTCGCTGGCGGATCGGCCCCTGGGCGCCGGCGGCGGGCCTGGCGCTGCTCCCTCGCGCTGGCCGGCTGGCTGGCGCGCGGCGCGCCGGGGGCGCATCGCGCCGCGCCCAGCGGTGGCCCTCGGCGGCGGCGCCCTGGCCGGGCTGCTCCTCAGCGGGCGCCGGCTTGAACTGGCGCGCCCTGTTCCGGACTGGCGCTCAGCCTGGCCCACCTGCCGGCCCCGGCCGCGGCAACGGGGAGGACGGCCCGGCCCTGCTCGAGGCGCTGCCAGTCGCGGCCGGGCGCGCTCGCCGGCGGCGCCGCTCTCGCCGGCATATCGGACCGGCCGTGGCGCAGGTCGCCGGCGGACTGGGCCCCGGGCCGCGGGCGCCCTGGTCCTTGAGCGCGCTGACGCTCGGCGTGGCGGCAGGCGACGCGGCGCGGCACTGGTCGTCCTGCGCGCGGCGCCGCCCGCGTGGGTGAGCCCGACGTGGTCGCCGCCTGCGAGCGCGAGGCGCCGGCGGCCACGCGGCGCTGGCCCAGGCGGTCGCCGCGCACGGCGCGGCGTGGCGGCGCTCCGGCAGGACGGGCCTCGACCGCCGCGCCGCCCGCGACGCACCCCGGGGCTGGTGGCGCGCGACCTGCTGGCCGCGGCGGCGCGCGCGCCGCCGGCGACGCGCCGCATGACGGGCGCCGCAGCAGCCTGGTCGCCGGGCCGGCGGCGGCCGGCGAGGGCTCGCGCGGGCGCGCGCCCGGATCGGCGCCTCGCTCGACGCGCGGACCGGAGCCAGCATTTGGCCGACGCCGCCCGCCGCCGCCGCCCTGGCCCGCCCTGGCCGCCTCGCTCGTCGCGCGCGGCGCGGGGCCGGGCGAGGGCGGCCTCGAGCGGCGCGCCGACGCGCTCGCGCGCCGCGTCGAGGTGGGGCCGTGACCGCGCGGCCCATGGTCACGCCGCGCGGGGGCGCTACACTCGGCGCCCTCACGGCGCGCGGCGCGCCCAGGAGCGACGATGTCGGAGCGGCTCGAGACGCGCGACCCCGCCTCGCCGCCCCCGTCGCCGCCCGCCACACCGGAGGCCGAGCCGCCCGACGAGGTCCTGGAGGCGGCCTGGAAGGCGGGCACCCCCGACTCGACGCAGGCCTTCGCGCTGCTCTTCCAGCGCTATCACGCGCGGGTGTTCGCCTTCGCCCTGCGGCTCACGGGCGACCGGCACCTCGCCGAGGACCTCGCGCAGCGGGCCTTCCTGAACATCTACAAGAAGCCGCCGCCCGGCACGGGGCGGGCCAGCTTCAAGGCGCTCCTGTTCACGGTCGCGCGCAACGAGGGGCTCAACGAGCTCAAGCGGCGCGGGCGGCGGCGCGAGGGGACGCTCGACGGGGCTCCCGAGCCGAAAGACGGGGCGGCCGTGAGCCCGGGCGAGCTGGTCGACGGCAAGGTCGAGGCGGCGCGCCTGCGCGCGGCGCTGGCGCAGCTCCCCGAGGGCGACCGCGAGGTGGTGCTCCTGCGCGAGGCCGAGGGGTTGACGTTCCGCGAGGTGTGCGAGGTCACGGGGCTGACGAGGGACACGGTGCGGTGGCGGCTGGCGCGGGGCCTCGAGGCGCTGCGCAAGCTCCTCGGCGTCCGGGGCGAGGACGGGTGATGAACTGCGAGCGCGGGGACCTGCTGATCGGCCTCCTGGAGCCGTCGACGACGGCGCCGGAGGACGCCGCGCTCTCGCCCGCCGAGCGGGTCGAGGCCGAGGCGCACGTCGCCGCGTGCCCCGCCTGCCGCGAGGCCCTCGGCGCCTACCGCGGGCTGGCGACGGCCCTGCGCGCCGGCGCGGCGGCCGACGAGGCGCCGGCCCCCGAGGCCACGGCGCGGGCCTACGCGGCCGTGCTCGAGGCCATGCAGGCGGGCAACGCCGGCGGCGTGCGCCTGCTCGCGGGCGGAGCGACCAGGGCTCAGGCGGGCGGCCGGGTCGGCATGCGCCGGCCGCGCGCCTGGCTGACCGGGTTCGCCGCCGCCGCGTGCCTGCTCCTCGTCGCGGGCCTGGTGCTCGCGCCGCGGCGCGACGCGTCGGCCCCGGTCGCGGCGCAGCGACAGCACGAGGACGCCGCGGCGCAGGCCGAGCCGGCCGAGGCGCGCCGGCTCCTCGGCGCCGCCCGCGGCTCCGGCGCAGGCCGGGATTCACGCGCGCTCGGAGGCTGCCGGGGCGGAGAAGGCTTACCGACGCGGTCTGCCGGTGCCCGCGCGGAGTTGGGCTGACATCGCGGAGAAGGGCCCGCGCTCGAGGCGCAGGCGGCGCCCCGCGCGGGGCCGCGCCGGCCTCGCCCTCGGCGGCGCCCCCGCCGCCGACGAGGCCGACCGATCTGGCGAGATCGGCCCGCGCGCGCGGCGCCGACGCGCAGCGGCCTGGCGGCGGCGCGCCGCGCGCCCCCGACGCGCCGAGGCCCATGGCGGCCTCCGGGCCGCCCGCCCCCGCGCGCGAGCCGGCCCCGCCGGCCCCGCCCGATGGCGCGGCGGAGAGGCCGGCGGCGAACAAGGTCCGCGAGGCGCAGCCGGTGGCCGCCTGGCGCGTGGGCGAGCGGTGGTCGTGCTCGAGCGCGCGGGCGACTGACTGCGCGCGCCGTCGACCCGGCCCTGGCGGGGCGCGCCGGGGCCTGAGGCGGCGGGGGCGACGACGGCCGGACGGAGACGGCGACCGGCGCTCCGCGGGCGGCGCGCTCCAGCCGGCGCAGCCGACCGACCCGGCGGAGCGGTCGCGTCCGGCCGCGCCGGCCGACGAGGCCCCGCCGATCGACGACGTGCGGCCGCTGCGGCCGACCGACGTCGCCGGGCTGTCGGCGCTCGAGGGTGGCGACGCGCTCGAGCGCGACCTGCGCGCGATCCTCGCCGCCGAGCTGCGCCCGAGCGTCCGCCGCGACGCCGCGTGGCGCGAGCGGGTCGGGGCCCTGCTCCTGGTCCTGGGCGAGCCGCCCGTGGCCTTCGACGACGCGCGCGAACTCCTTCAGCGCGGACGCGCCGTCCTCGAGCGCGGCGACCCGCCGCGCTGAAGCCCCGCCGCCGCGCGCGGCCCGTCACGCGAAGGGCCACGGCCGCGCGGACGCGTCCGTCCCCGAGCGCGACGACCCGACGCGGCGGAGCCCCCCGTCACGCGCGCCCGTCGCGTCGCGACAGACGACGAGGTCGGCGCACGGGTGCGAGGGCCGCGAAGACGTGAGGACCAGGCCCTCCGCGGGGCTGCGTGGGCGTTCGTCGTCTCCATGGCACGGTGACCTCGCCCTCGCCGCCGGGGTCGGGCGCCGCGCCGTCGCCGACGGCCGCGAGGCGGGCTGACTTCGCGGCGCCGGGCCGTATGCTGAACGCCCACCCGGAGGCCCCATGTCGCACCGCCGCGCCGCGCTCGTCGCCCTGCTGAGCCTCGCCCCCGCCCCCGCCCTCGCCCAGGACGCGTTCGACGTGCGCATGGCGGACCGGGCCCTCGGGCGCGAGGTCGTGACCGCCGGCGACGCGGCGGTCGTCTCGTCGGCCTCGCTCCAGGTCGTGCCGGGGGCGCCGGCGTTCGTCTACGAGCAGCGCACGACGCTCGACGCCGAGGGGCGCCTCGCCGCCTACGCGCTGACCTCGCAGACGCACGAGCTCGCGGTCGAGGTGACCCCCGTGGGCGCGGCCGTGCGCGCCAGGGTCGTCGGCCAGGGACACGAGCGCACGCTCCCGGGCGCCGGGCCGTGGCTCGTCCTCGACAACCTCGTCTTCGCCCACTACGACCTGCTCGGGCGCGCCATGCGCGGCCGCGACGAGGCGACGCTCCAGGTGATCGTTCCGCAGGCGCTCGCCGTCCTGCCCGGCACGTGCACGGCGACGGATGGCGCGCCGGTGAGCGCGGACGGCGTCGAGCGGCCGACGCGTCTGCTGAAGCTCACGCTCGCCAGCACGCTCGTCGAGGTGCGCGTCGACGCGGAGACCGGCGTCGCCTACCACGTGCGGGTCCCCTCGCAGCGGCTCGAGGCCCTGCGCGAGGGCGTCGCGCTCGAGCCCCGCCCCGTCCCGGTCAGCGACCCGGCGCCCTGCCGCGAGCTCGACGTGACGTTCGAGGCGCCCCTCGGGCCCGTCCCGGGCACGCTCACGCTCCCGGCGGATGGCGAGGGCCCGTGGCCGGTGGTCGTCTTCCTCCACCCGTCCGGGCCCAGCGACCGCGACCAGACGATCGGCCCGAACAAGCCCTTCCGCGACCTCGCCCACGACCTCGCCCGCGATGGCGTCGCCTCGCTGCGCTTCGAGAAGCGCACGCAGCAGCTCGTGGCGGTGCTGCGCGACCAGGCCGCCGCGAAGGAGCAGCGCCAGGCGGCGCTCGACGTCCTGAACGCCTTGACGCTCGAGGAGGAGTCCATCCAGGACGGCGTCGCGGCGCTGGCCTTCCTGGCGACGCGGCCCGAGGTGCGCGCCGACGCCCGCTACGTCCTCGGCCACAGCCTGGGGGCCCTGGCCGCGCCGGCGGTCGCGCGCCAGGGCGGGGCGAAGGGCGTGATCATGCTCGCCGGGCCCGGGAGGAGGATGGACGTGCTGCTCGAGGAGCAGCTCACCTACCAGGGGACTGTCGCGGGTTTGACGCCGGCGCAGGCGGCGGCCGCGGCGCGAGAGAAGGTCGCGCCGCTCCGCGCCGGCCTCGCCGAGGACGCCAGCTTCCTCGGCGCCACCGGCCGCTACTGGAACGACGTCGTGGCCCGCGACCCGGCCTCCGAGGTGGCCGCGCTCGAGGTCCCGCTCCTCCTCGTGCACGCCGAGGCGGACTGCCAGGTCCTGCAGGCCGACGTCGAGGCCCTGGAGGCGGCCGCGCGCGGCGCGGGGGTCGCCGTGGCCCGAGCGTCGTTCCCGGGGCTGAACCACCTGTTCATGCCCGTCGAGGGCCGGAGCACCGGCGCGGAGTACTTCGTCGAGGGGCGGGTCGACCCCCGGGTCAGTCTGACGGTCGCCGAGTGGGTCCTGCGCGCCGGAGCGCCCCCCGGGGAGGGCGACCGTTAGGTAACCTCCTCCTTCGAGGTGGACGCGGTGACCGAGGAGCAGGTGACGATCCGCGCGGCGACGCGCGAGGACCTCGACGTGGTCGTGCGCATGAACCTGCTCCTGGCCGAGGAGACGGAGGGGCGCGCGCTCGACGAGGCCACGGTCCGCGGCGGGGTCGGCGCCGCGCTCGGCGACCCGCAGAAGGGGACCTACTGGCTGGCCTGCGCGGGCGGGCGCGTCGTCGGGCAGGCGCTCGTGACGACCGAGTGGAGCGACTGGCGCAACGGCTGGTTCTGGTGGCTGCAGAGCGTCTACGTCGACCGCGAGCGGCGCCGCCAGGGGGTCTTCCGCGCGCTCTACCGCCACATCGCCCATGCGGCGCGCAACCGCTGGGACGTGTGCGGCGTGCGCCTCTACGTCGAGCGTCACAACGAGGCGGCGCAGCGCACCTACGCGGCCCTGGGCTTCGCCACGACCGACTACCTGCTCCTCGAGCACGACTGGTCGTCCTCGCGGTAGCCGGCTTCCCGTCGGCGCGGCGATCGGCTAGGCTCGGCCGCTGCTTCGAGAGGAGGCCCCGTGCACCGCTCCGCCTGGCTCGCGCTGTCCGTCATCCTGTGCGCCGGCGTGCGCGCCGCGGCCGAGACGCCGCCGGTCGCCCCGCCCAACGGCCCGCTCGAGGCCTACCTGCGCCGCCCGCACCCGACGTTCGCGTGGGCGGAGAAGGGGCGCGAGCCGCTCCCGGGCACCGACGCGGTCGTGCACCGCCTCGAGCTCACCAGCCAGACGTGGCGCGGGCTCCCCTGGACGCACCGGCTGAACCTGATCGTCCCGCCGGCCGCCGAGGGCGCGCGCGCGCGCCCGGGCCACGCCGTGCTCGCGATCTCGGGCACCGGCGGCGAGCGCGAGCACCTGGCCCTGCTCGCCCCGCTGGCGATCCGGCTGGGCGTCCCGGTCGCGGTCCTGCACGACGTGCCCAACCAGCCGCTCTTCCGCGAGGACACGCCCGACGGGCGCGGCCTGCGCGAGGACGCGCTGATCGCCAAGACCTTCGTCGAGTTCGTCAAGACGGGCGAGACCGACTGGCCGCTGCTCCTGCCCATGACGCGCGCGGCCGTCGCGGCGCTCGACGCCCTGGGCGAGCACAGCGCCGCGCAGGGCGAGGGCTGGGCCTTCGGGCGGCTCGAGCGGTTCATCACCACCGGCGCCTCGAAGCGCGGCTGGACGACGTGGCTCACCGCGATCGGCGCGCCGGAGCGCGTGATCGGGATCGCGCCGATCGTCTACGACAACCTCAACGTCAAGGCGCAGATCGCGCGCCACCTCGAGGTGTGGGGCCACCCGAGCCCCTCGATCCACGACTACACCGACCGCGGCCTCATGCAGCTCCTCGAGCACCCGCGCGGCACCGAGCTCATGTCGTTCGTCGACCCCTACTCGTACCGCGCGCGCCTCGACCTGCCGAAGATGGCGCTCATGGGCACGAACGACACCTACTGGCCGCTCGACGCCGTGCACCTCTACAAGGGCGACCTCCCCGGCGACTTCTTCTGCCACTACGTGCCCAACACCGGCCACTCGGCCGGGCTCTCGGCCGTCGACGCCGTGGCCGGCTTCTTCGACCACGTGACCGGGCGCACGCCGCCGCTGCCGGCCGTGGCGCTCACGGTCAGCCCGCGGCGCGGGGCGCTCGTGCAGGTGCCCGACGAGGCCCGCGCGCGCGTGAAGGGCGTCCGCCTGTGGGGCGCGCAGGTCGAGGCCAAGGACTTCACCAAGGCGAGCTGGGACCGCGTCGAGGCGCGCGTCAACGGCCGCGGCTGGGAGGCCGACCTCCCCGCCCGCTGCCGCGAGGCCAAGGCGGGCAGCGTGGCGTTCATCGCCGAGGTCGAGCTGCGCGACAGCGGCGACCGCGGCTTCAAGGTCCACTCGCCGGTGCAGGTCTGGGAGCTCGCCACCCCCGTCGATTGACGGTGTGATCGCGGCTGCGGCCGAGGATGGCGGGCGCTGCCGTCCGTCGGGGTGGCTCGCTTCGCTCGCCACCCCGACCGCTCAGGCTCGCTCGGCGGCCAGGAGGCCGCCGTCGCTCGCCTTCGCGCGGCAGCGCCTCGCCCTCCTCGGCCTCGCCTGAGGCTCTCGCTGCGCTCCGCCCGGAGAGGTGTGCTCGCGCGGGGGGGGCTCGCGGACGTCCCGCAAGGCCGGGTCTTCGAATCCTCGCCTGCGGCTCCTGCTGCGCTCCGCCCGGAGAGGTGTGCTCGCGCGGGGGCGGCCTCGACGGGTGTCCGATCAAGCCGGGTCTTGCGTGAGCCTCACGGCGCTCCGCCTGGAGAGGTGTGCTCGCGCGGGGGCGGCCTCGACGGGCGTCCGGTCAGGCCGGGTCCTTGGGGATCCAGTCGTAGCCCTCGAAGATCGCCTTCGTCTCCGGATTCAGGAGGACGTAGAGCGAGTAGGCGCCGAGCGCGATGCTCGTGGGCACGAGCGTCAGGATGTGCAGGCCGGAGACGATGATCAGCACGAGCCGTGACCACGGCTTGTGCTGAAGGCAGGCCACCCCGCCGAGGAAGCCCGGCAGCGAGGGCAGGAGCAGCAGGCAGCCCGCGAAGATGCCCAGGGCCGCGAGGCCGCCGCCGGCCACGACGCCCCCGGCCACCTCGCCCGAGCCGGCGGTCGCGGCGCCGACCACGCCCGAGAACAGGAGCCACACGACGATGAAGCCCACGCCCGTGAGCACGCCGAGCAGGTTGTAGATCACGTGCAGGAAGCCCACGATCTGGATGTGCGTGCGCATGGGACCTCCGCTCGCGTGCCGGTGCATCCCCTCCTCTGCGCGGCGAGCGCGCCCTGGGGAGTCGGCCGCTCCGGTCATCCTAACCGCAGGAATCGGACGACTCCGGCCCGCTTCGTGCATGCGGGGTCGGGTGGGCGCGGCCGACCCGCGGCGATAGAGTCGTCGCGCCATGGACGACCGCGACGACACCCTCCACTGCGCCCACAACGGCTGGCACCCCGCGCTCGAGGTGGTCCTCGAGCGGCTCGAGCGGCTCACCGGCCGCGACCGCGCCGACCTGCGCCAACTCCTCGTCGACCGCACGGGCGCCGAGCAGCACGACGACCACCTGATCGGCCCGCTCGGCGACGCCCTCGAGGTCCTGCGCGCGGCCGAGCTCGACGCCCTGCGCGAGCTGTACTCGCTCGGCTCACCCCGGTAGTGTGACCGACGGCTCATGCTTCCGCGGACGCCGGGCGCAGCTCAGCCGGCCTGCGCCTCGAACCATGCGAGCGGCAGCGCGTCGAGCGCGCCCGGGTCGCGCCCGAGCGCCTCGAGCCACAGCGCCACCTGCGCGCGCGCCTGCCGGGCGAAGTGCGCCACGCCGCTGATCGTGGCCGCGCCGCGGGCGCGGGCGAGGGTCAGGAAGGGTGTGTCGGCCGGGGTGTAGACGAGGTCGTAGGCGACGACGCCCGGGCCGAAGAGGTCGGGCGGCGCCGCCGCGCGCGGGTCGCCGGTCAACCCCACGGGCGTGGCGTTGACGACGACGTCGAGCGCCCCCGCCCCGGGCAGGTCGGCGAGCGCGCCGCCCGCCTCGATCGACCCGCGGCCGTCTGGCTGTCCGGGCGGCAGGCCGCGCGGCAGGTCGCGCGCG